>NZ_CABVGP010000001.1:2546679-2864738 GCF_902497555.1 Amycolatopsis camponoti
GCGTTCCGGCCGCGGCGGCGGGGGCGGCGGCCTGGCGAGCAGTTCGCGCTGACGGCCGGGCAGCAGGCGTGGATCGTGCGGACGATCGTGGCGGGCCTGCCTGAGTCGTGCGGGCTGCCGCAGCGGCTCTGGACGCGGCAAGCGATCTCCGAGCTGGTCCGCCGGGAGTTCGGCATCCTGGTCAGCTCGCCGACGGTGTCGCAGTACCTCGCCCGCTGGGGACTGGTGGAGGAGCACCGGTTGCTGGAGATGCGGCGCGGGAGGGTCCTGTCGGGCCGTCCGCGCGAACCCCGGCCCGGCAATGAATGGATCCCGGAAGCGGAAGTCCTGTGGCTGGCCTGGACGCGCCCGCACACGCCGGCCGAGCCGCGGCGCGGCCCGGTCGGGGGCCGGCAGAACCTGCTGACGGGGTTCCGCGACTACTACGGCGACGTCAACCTCCTGCTCGCCCTTTCGCACCGGGGAATGGTGTACTTCCAGGCGCGGCAGGGGGTTTTCGACGCGCAGCAGGCGAACGAATTCTTGACGCGGCTGAACGGCCAGTTCAACCGGGGACTCAACATCGTCGTCTGCGAGTGGCCCGTCGAGCACGACGGAATGCTGCGGGCCTGGCCGGAGCCCCACCCGGGCCGGCTGTCGGTGCGCTTCACGCTCGGCTGAGGATTTCGAAAGGGAAAGTGGACGTCTTGTGGTCACGCCACAACCGAGTAGTATTTGACAACAGAGCCGGGTTGGGGTCGCGGAAAAGCTCACCGCTCCCACTGTGTGTCGTGAAAACGGCGATACACGGAATTCATTCCCCAGCCACGCCGCTGTTTCCGGTGCTGGTTTGACTTGTTTTGCGAACCGATGCGGACTACCGGGAGAGCCATGACCGTCAACACCCTTCCTTCGGCCGACCTCGACCTCGAAGTGCTGCTGGCGCACAAGGAAACGATCGCCGACGGCGTCGTCCGGCTGGCGTTCCGCCACCCCGCGGGTGACCGGCTACCGCCATGGGCGCCGGGCGCCCACGTGGACCTGCTGCTGCGGCCGGACCTCGTCCGCCAGTACTCCCTGTGCGGCGACCCACGCGACCGCTCGGTGCTGGAAGTCGCCGTGCTGCGCGAGCACAGCGGACGCGGTGGTTCCGCGTTCGTGCACGACACGCTGCTCCCCGGGGATCGGGTCCGGATCCGCGGTCCCCGCAACAACTTCCCGTTCGTGCGCGCCGAACGGTACCTGTTCGTCGCGGGCGGGATCGGCATCACCCCGTTGCTGCCGATGGTGGCGGCCGCCGATGCGACCGGCGCCGACTGGCGGCTGCTCTACGGCGGACGATCGCACTCGTCGATGGCCTTCGCCGCGCGACTGCGGGAGGAGTACGGCGACCGGGTGGTGCTGTGGCCGCGGGACCGGGCGGGACTGCCCGATGTGCCCGGGATGCTGGGCGCGGCAGCGGCCGGCACCGCGGTCTACTGCTGCGGGCCCGAGCCGCTGCTGGCCGTCGCCGAGGAGGTGTGCGCCGGTCTGCCGCACCTCGAGCTGCACCTGGAACGGTTCTCGCCCAAGGAGATCACCGGGGTCGCGGCTGGCTTCGACGTCGAGCTCGTCCGGTCGGGGCTGACGCTGACTGTGCCCGCCGACCGGTCGATCCTCGAAGTGGCCGAAGACGCCGGGGTGCCGGTGCTGTCGTCGTGCCGCGAGGGTACGTGCGGTACCTGCGAAACCCCGGTGCTCGGCGGGCTCCCCGACCACCGCGACTCCCTACTCACCGATGAAGAGAAGGCGGCCGGCGAAACCATGATGATCTGCGTGTCCCGGTCCTGCGGCCGTAAGCTGGTACTGGACCTCTGAGATGTCTGTGACGACAACGAAAATCGGCACCTGGGCGGCGGCGCTGCTGGCTGCCGCGTCGTGTGGCTGGGCACTGTGGACGGTGGCCGGTCACCTCGGCGACGAGCAGCGGCCACAGGTGACCCAGGTCGCCGCTCCGCGAACGACGTCACCGGCCGTCCCCTCCACCGCCCCGTCCGGCCCGGCCCCCGCATCGCCGATACCGACGGCACCGCCGTCGGTACCCGGCCCGGATCCCGTCCTCCCCGGCTCGCCGGTCGCGGCCGGTCGTGTTCCCTCGATCACGACGCCGCCGGAGGCGCCCGGGCAACCGGTGCCGACCGGGGAATATCCACCGCTGCCGACCGGGGAGTACCCGCCGCTGCCGCCGTCTTCGGCGCCGCCACCCGTGACTTCGCCGGCGCCGCCGGAACCGTCCGAACCCCCGCCCACCGAACCCGCGCCACCGCCCGCTCCGGAATGCGATTCGAGTGGACTGCTGGGACCATTGCTGTGCACCGTGCTCGGCCTGCTCGGCTGAACCAGGGAACTATCAAAGGCACACAGTTTCCACTCTTTTATAGCCTCAATTCCTCACCAAGCTTCCTCATTTTGAGGACGACTATTTCACGTCCAGTTAACAGAAAGAGCCGGAATCGAACGCGAAGTCCGTGATTCACTTTCCTTCGTCCGGACAGCCCGTTTCCCGCCGGGCCGAACAGATACAGAAAGGAAGCTCATGTCCCCAGAAGCTCCGCCAGGAGCCCGCACGAGGCCGCGTCGTGCCCGATCGGTGGTCACGGTCACCCTCGCGGTCGCCACCCTCGGCGCCTCCGCGGTGGCCGCGGTCCCGGCCTCGGCGCAGCAGCCGATCGGGGTCGGTCCGGTGCCGATCACGTTCCACATGAAGGACGACAACGGCAAGTGGTTCGACTCCGGGCTGAATCTGTTCGGCGACCAGTCGCTCGCCGTGGCCGAGATGCCCCGCCTCGGCACGCTGGGCGGCCTTACGACCGGCGGTGAGCTGTCCAGCCTGCTGAACTCCGACCTCGCCGGCGCGGTCGGCAACCTGACGCAGAACCTCCTCGGCCAGGTCCCGCTGCTCGGTTCGCTCGGCGGTGAGCTCGGGAAGGCGCTGAACCTCGACAGCACCCTCTCCGCCGTGAAGTCGATCGGAGCGACCAACCGGCAGGCCGCGCCGGCGGCGGCGAAGGCGGAGAACCTGCTCGGGCAGTTCGGCCAGCAGCTGACCACGATGCGAGCCGACCAGCCGATCAACCTGAGCTCCCTGCCGGTCGGCCTGGACCTGCAGGGTGCGCTCAACGACCTGGCCCGGTTCGCCGTCAAGGGCCCGCCCGTGACGGTGAACTTCGTGGTCGACCCGAAGGAGTCGACCGGTGCCCGGAACCCGATGGGCCTGATCGCTCCCGAAGGGGCGGAAGGCTTCCCCTACGACATGCCCGGCGGCGCGTTCTTCGGGCAGCGGTCGATCCAGCTGACCGAGCCCGGCCTGTACGCGTTCACCGACATGGTGACGCCGTACATGCTGGGCGCCGTCGTGGTCGACGACCCGCTCACCATCGGCCTCGACTTCGGCAAGGCATCGATGGTGAACTCGCGCAACCTGGTCGTCCCGACCAACTCCGACATCGTCAACCGGCTGGTGAACACGTTCTTCAACATCACCAACCCGAACAACTGGCAGCAGTTCAAGCCGGACTCGGAGAACAAGTTCGACGCGATCCAGCCGCCGGTGCCGATCCTGCAGTACGACGCGGCGGGCAACCCGGTCCTGATCCCGAACCTGGATGCCTACTTCGACAAAAAGTTCTCCTACCCGAAGACCCTGTCGAAGGGCAACCAGTTGCCGGCGACGCCGGGTGTCGGCGAAGTGTGGATCGACACCGAGGTCGAGGAGTGGGCCGGCAAGAAGGCGGTCGGTTCGGCGACCAAGGTCAACGTCACGAACTGGACGGTCGACCGCAAGATCGGCGCCCCGTCGATCAACATGAACAACCCGCACAACATGTGGACCGACAAGGACTACAAGTACCTCTACCAAACGGAGTGGTTCTCCAACAAACTCGATGTGTTCGACCGGGAGACCGGCCAGTTCGTCCGGTCCACGCAGGTCGGCCAGAACCCGGCGCACGTGATGACCGAGACGGGCAGTGACAAGCTCGTCATCGGTATCAACGCCGGCAACGAGGTCGTCGAACTGGCGCCGGGCGGCACGAACGTGCTCCGGAAGATCACGGTCAGCCCGACCGGTGAGGTCCGGCACCCGCACGCGCACTGGACCAGCGCGGACGGCAAGACCGTGGTCACCCCGAACGTGATGACCAACAACGCGTCGGTGATCGACATGCCGACCGGCACCGTCCGGACCGAGAAGACGGGCCAGTTCCCGATCGCCTCGAGCATGTCCCCGGACTCCTCGAGGTTCTACACGGCGGACTTCCTCGGCGAATCGATCACCTGCGTTTCGCTCGCGGAAGCCGCTTGTGCGGACAACGGGCAGAAGGTGCACAGCAAGACGATCGACCTGTGGGCGAACTACAGCCCGCAGGACGGCCCGAAGAGCGGCGCGCCGTTCGGCGGGCTGATGATCCAGCTGCCGGTGAGCCCGGACGGCAAGGCGTTGCTCGGAGCGAACGTGTTGTCCCAGACGGTCACCGTGGTCGACCCGCGGACGAACAAGATCGTCAAGGACCTGCCGTGCACGGCGGGCTGCCACGGCATCAACTTCGGGGCCAAGAAGGGCGGCGGCTACTACGCCTACGTGTCGAACAAGTTCTCCAACGTCATGCAGATCATCGACGTCGACCCGAACGGCGACGGCAACATCGATGACGCGAAGGTCGCGGGCCAGCTGACCCTCGACCCGACGGCGGCGACCAAGATGGACGGTTCGATCGCCGGGAAGGCCGGCTACGGCGGCCAGGGCGTGCTGCCCATTCCGCTGGTCTACAACGGCTGGGCCCAGCAGAACCAGGGGAGCTGGCGGTCACAGCTGACCTGCCGGCAGCTCAACCCCATCACCCAGTCCGCCTGCTGACATCACGCGGTAGTGGTCCGGGGCCGGGACTTCACCCGGCCCCGGACCTCACCGTCGGAGGAGATCCCCATGGCGCACCGCCGGAAAGCCCTTCCCCGCACCTCGTTCGCATTGCTCACCGCCGTGCTCGGCGTGCTGGCGCTATCCCCGCCAGCGGCGGCCCAAGTGTCGATCGTGCCCGATCGCGTCGACGGCGGCGGCACGCACACCTTCGCCTTCCGGCTGGCCAACGAGCGGGCTGACACCAAGTCCACCCGGCTCGAACTGGTCTTCCCGCAGACCCCGCCGGTCGCCTACGTCAAGGTCGACCCGGCGCCGGGCTGGACCGCCACCGTCCGCCCGCGGCCGCTGAACCCGCCGATCGAGGTCGGCGGCAACGTGGTCCGCGAGGTCGCGGACGCCCTCGTCGTCGAGGGCGGCGCCGTCGCGCCGAGGCAGTTCGAGCAGTTCCTCGTCACCATGGGCCCGCTGCCCGCCGACGGGCGGCTGCTCTTCGAAGCGACGCAGACCTTCGCCAACGGCATGGTCGCGCACTGGAACCAGACGACTTCGCCCGCTCCGGCGATCACCTTCGGCACCGGCCCGGCCGCCCCCGCCGCGGAAACCGCCGGGCAGCAACCGGTTCAGGCCACCAACGATGCCGCGGTCCCGGTGGGCCAGGTGCCGCGGAGCACCGGCGGCCCGCCGTTCGCCGCGCTGTGGGGTGCGTTCGGCCTCGCGCTCGTCGTGATCGCTGCAGTCGGGTACCGGGCGCACCGCCGCCGGTTGCGCGCCCCCGCCGCGGAACCCGAGCCCGAACGCACGGAGGTGGGCGTCGAATGACGGCGGTGGAAGAGCGTCCTCGCGCCGCGGTCCCGCGGCGGCGCGACGGGGCCGGGCGGTTCGTCGCGCTCGTGCTCCTGGTCGCCGCCTGCTGGGGCGCGCTGCTCGCTGTGACCCCGTCGGCGACCGGGGACCCGGTGCTCCTGACGACGTCCCCGGGCAGCACCGAAGTGGTCAAGTCGCCGGACGCCGTCGTGCTGACCTTCGACCGGCCGGTGCCGGCCGCGCTGGCGACCGTGCGGATCCTCGACCCCGACGGCAGCCAGGTGGTCTTCACGCGACCGTCCCACCCGGACGGCCGGGAGGACACGATTTCCGTGCCCATGCCCGCGGAGCGCCACGAGGGCACCTACGCCGTGGCGTGGACCCTGCCGTCGAGCCGGCTGGAGCCGGTCAGCGGCTCCTTCACGTTCGACGTGTCGTACCCCATCCAGCCCGACGGTGTTCCCGAGATCGAGACGGCGCGCGACCCGGTCGTGGCGGCCGTCCACTTGACGGCGCGGACGCTGGCGGTCGCGGCGATGGTGGTGCTCGCCGGTCTCGCGTTCTTCGTCGCGTCGATCGGGCCCGCCGCCGCACTGGCCGGGGCGACCCGGTGGTGGATCAAGACCGCCTGGTGGCTGGTGGTCGGTGGCACGCTCGTCGCCCTGGTGTCGTTCGGCCCCTACGCGGCGTGGGTCCCTTGGCGTGCCGGGTTCGACCCGCGGCTGCTGGCGGGAGCCGTCGAGTCCGACGCCGGAAGAGCGCTGCTCGCCCGCTTGGCCACGCTCGTGCCCGCCACGCTCGGTCTCGCGCTGCTGGTGAAGAGTCCGCCCGCGGCCACCGCCGCCGACCGGCGGCTGCGCGGCGCGGCGGTGCTGGGCTGCGCGTCCGCGGTCCTCGCCACCTGGACCTTCGCCGATCCGCGGCCACCCGGCGCGCCGTCACCGCTCGCGCTGGCCGCGGACATCGGCCTGCTCGTCGCGCTCGCCGTGCCGGCCGGTGGCTTGGTGCTGCTGCGGTTCCCGGTCGCCCGCCACCGGCACCCGGTCTCCCGGTTCGCGCGGTCGGTGCTGGGGTGCGCGGCGCTGCTCGCCGTCGCGGGGACCGCCCAGGCGTGGACCGGGCAGCGCCTCGGCTGGCTCCCCGCCGGAGCCCTCGCGCTGGCGGCGGTGCTCGCCATCGTCGCCTGGCTCGTTCCGCGTCGCCCGGTGAAAGCGCGGCTCGGCGGCCGGATCGTCGCGGTGGCGGGATCGGCGGTGGTGATCACCGTGGCCACGGCGACGCTGCTCGCGCTCGACCCCGGCCAGAGCGCGCACGCGCAGGGCCCGGCGGGTCAGGCTCCGGCGGCGATCCGGCAGCAGGTCGCGCCGGCGCGGCTCGCGTACGACACCGGCGTGCTGGACCTCGTCGTCATCCCGGCGGCCGGCCGGCTCGACGTTCGTGTGTCGGTGCTGGGGCCGCGGAGCGCCGATACGACCGTGACCGCCGCGCTCGGCCCCACGCCGGTGCCGCTGGACCGCGCCGGATCCGGCTACTGGACGGGGCAGGCGAGCGCGCTCGGACCCGGCCGGTGGGAGCTCGCGCTGACGCTGCGGGCCGGCGACGGCCGCACGCAGACGGTCAAGCAGCCCATCGACGTCAGATGACCGCACCTTCCAGTCGCGCGGGAGCCGCCTTGTCTTCGACCTCCACCGCCCCCTCGCACCGGGCCACCCGGCCGTCGCCGCGGCCGCGGCTGAACACCGTCCTGCAGCTCGTCGCCCGGCGGCTGCACTTCCTGGCGGGCATCGTCGTGGCGCCCTTCCTCGCGGTGCTGTGCCTGACCGGGCTCGTCTACGTGTTCAGCCCCCAGATCCACGACAGCCTCTACCGGTCCGACCTGCACGTGAACCAGGTCGCCGAGGTGCAACGTCCCCTCGCCGAGCAGGTCCGGGCGGCGCTCACGGCACACCCGGAGGCGACCCTCAAGTCCGTTCTCACCCCACCCGCGGCCGACCGCACCACGCGCGTGGTGCTGGCGGTTCCGGGTCCGGCCGGGACCGCGGACCGCACGGTGTTCGTCGACCCGTACACCGGGTTGATCAACGGCGAGCTGACCACGGTCGAGAACCGGCTGCCCGCGAACACCTGGCTGCGCCAGCTGCACGGCAACCTCCAGCTGGGCACGCCGGGCCGGATCTACGCCGAGCTCGCCGCGAGCTGGGTACCCTTCGTCGCCGTGGGTGGCCTGGTGCTGTGGCTCGCCCGCACGCGCCGGAAACGCCCGGTACGCGAAGTGCTCCTGCCGTCCACCCGGGACAAGACGGGATGGACGCGGCTGCGGGCGATCCACGGTGCCGTGGGCTTGTGGCTCACCGCCGGACTGCTGCTGGTGGCCGTCACCGGGCTCGTCATGAGCCAGTTCGCGGGCGGTCGCCCGGACGCGGCGGCCGACCCGATCCACCTGCGGGCCCCCGTGCTCACGGCGGCCCCGGTGCCGGTCCGGCCGGGCGCTGAGGCGATCGGTATCGACCGCGCGGTGGCGGCCGCCGAGGCCGCGGGACTGAGTGGCGAGCTGGCCGTAATCGCACCGCCGCGGCCGGATGTGCCCTACACCGCCACGGAAATCGCGGAGGGACTGCCGATCCACCGCGGTGCGGTCACGATCGACCCGTACACGGCGGAGGTGACTGAGCGGATCGCCTGGGACGACTACTCGCTGCCGGCGAAGCTCAGCGCCCTGGCGACCGAGTTCCACACCGGCACGCTGTTCGGGCCGGCGAACCAGATCGTTCTCGCGCTGGTGGCGGTCGCGACGCTCGTCCTGCTCGCGCTCGGGTACCGCATGTGGTGGATCCACAACCCGTACAAGGGGCGGTGGACGTCGTTGCCCCGGCCGGTGTGGCGGCAGCTGGCCGGCGGCCCGCTGATCGCGGTCCTGCTCGGGATCGCGCTGCTGGCGTGGGTCCTGCCGATGGCCGGGGCGAGCCTGGTGGTGTTCGTGGCGGTGGACGCGGCGTTGAGCTGGTTCAAGCGACGCTCGGCGTAGGTCCCCGCCGTTCTCCGAAGTGGCGGCGAACGCTGCGCGCCGTCGCGATCAAGGCTGCGAAGTGTCTTCCTGGCGCGTTCAGCGATCCGCGGTGAACCGGGAAGGTCCCGGCAGAGCCGGGTGAGGCTGTCGCCGGTGCTCGGGACCTTTCCGCTCGGCTGGACGAGGGCCGCGCCGGCCGCATGGGGGTGTAGTTCGGCCGGCGCCGGTGATCACTGTGGTTCGCCGAACCAGTGGCCGAGTGCCGGTTCGAGGTCGTCGGGGTTGCCGGCCCAGCACACGTACCCGTCCGGGCGGATCAGCATCGGTTCGGCCTCCGCGCCCCGGCCCGCGCGGTCCACGCGGCCCGGCCAGAGGGCGGCGAGCTTGGCGAACCGGTCGGCCGGGTCGATCAGGACGCCGCGTCCGCGCCGCAGCAGCTTGTGTGACCGGAGCGGGCCGAGGTCGTGATCCGGCGCCGGCAGGCCGACGCTCGGGTGGTCCTCGGCGCCCGGCATGGGGTAGCGGATGCCCATCCCGGACAGCATGTCGTCGAGGTGGTACTGCACCGCCGGCAGGTGCGTCAGGGCCGCGAACAGTTCCTTGGCGGCGACCAGATCCGGGTCGCCGGTGCCCTGCTGGTCCATCAGCAGGCTCTGCGCCTGGACGTTGCGCAGCACGGCGGCCGCGACCGGGTGGCGTTCGGCGTGGTAGGTGTCGAGCAGGTGTTCCGGGGCCCAGCCGTGCACGGCGGCACCGAGCTTCCACCCGAGGTTGAGCGCGTCCTGGATCCCGGTGTTCATGCCCTGCGCACCGATCGGGAGGTGGACGTGGGCGGCGTCGCCCGCCAGGAACACCCGCCCGTGCCGGTACCGCGCGGCCTGGCGGGCCGCGTTGGTGATGCGGCGGGCGTAGCGCAGGTCCAGCAGCCGCACCCGGGAGCCGAAGACGGCGCGCAGGCCGTCGCGGATCTCGTCCTCGGTGACCGGAGCCTCGCGGGGCAGTGACCGGCCCGGCCCGCCCAGCGAGAGCCGGCGCAGTGGCCTTCCCTGCGGATCGGTGCCGAGCGGGAACACCGACACCCAGTGCCCGTCCGCGCTGCGGGCGTGCGTCATCGCCAGGTCCTCGCCGCCCAGCCGCACGTCGGCGGCGACGGTGGTCATCGTGCCCGGCCGGCCGGGGAACTCCGCTCCCAGCAACGACCGCACCGTGCTGCGGCCGCCGTCGGCGGCGACCAGGTACCGGGAGCGGACGACGCCGCCGTTCGCGAAGGTCGCGGTGACCCCGTCGCCGTCCTGGGCGACGCCGATCAGCTCGTGGTCGCGCCGCACGGGGATGCCCCGGGCGGCAAGGTGCTCTTCGAGGAATCCCTCGATCGCCACCTGCGGGATGGACCGCCACGGATGCCGGTGCCGCTCCCGGGTGAGCGGGAGCGTGATCCCGGCGAAGTGGGCGGTGCCGATCGGGAAGTTTCCCGTCGCCAGCAACGGTTCCAGCAAGCCACGCTGGTCGAACGCCTCCTGCGTGCGCGACTGCACGCCCCCTGCCTTCGACAACGTGCTGCGCTGCGCCAGCTTGTCGACGAGCACGGCCGACACTCCCGCCAGCCGCAGTTCGTGGGCCAGCGTCAGGCCGGTCGGTCCGGCGCCGACGACGAGCACCTCGGTATCCATGGTTTCTCCCCTGGTTGTGCCGATCAGGACGAGAGCAACGTTCCGTCCGCCGACCCGACTGCGCCAGGAACAGACTCGACATCGCTGATATCCGACGTCGACTAGGCTTGAGCCGGTGGAATCCGACTACGACGAGCTGGACCGTCGGCTCGTGCACGCCTTGCAGGTCAACGGCCGGGCCCCGTTCAGCACGATCGGCGAGGTGCTCGGCGTGTCGGATCGCACCATCGCCCGCCGGTACGCCCGGCTGCGGTCGGCGGAAGCGGTGCGGGTGATCGGTGGGGTCGACCCGACGGCGCTGGGCGCGGTGCTGTGGTTCCTGCGGGTGCGCTGCGCGCCCGCCGCGTCGGTCCCGGTCGCCGAGGCGCTGGCCCGCCGCCCCGACACGTCCTGGGTGAGCATCACCTCCGGAGGCACCGAGATCAGCTGCACAGTCCTTACCGAGAGCGAAGCCGACAGCGAGGCATTGCTGCTGACCAAGCTGCCCCGCACCCCACGCGTGGAGGGCGTGACCGCACACTCGGTGCTGCACGCGTACTACGGCGGCCCGGACAGCCTGGTCGCCAAGCTCGGCTCGCTGGACGAAGCGGCGATCGAGCGGCTGCGCCCGCCGCCGGTGCCGCACCGGCCGGGGCCGGTGCGGCTCGACGACGGCGACCGCAAGCTCCTCGCCGCGCTCGCCGCCGACGGGCGGGCCGAGTTCGAGCACCTGGCCGCGGTGACCGGCTGGTCGCCCACCACGGTCCGGCGCCGGATGGCCGAGCTTCGCGAACGCGGGGTGCTGTACCTGGACATCGACGTCGACGGAAGCCTGTTCGGGGTCGGCACCCGCACTCTTCTCTGGCTGTCGGTCGCTCCCGCACACCTGGAGGAGGCCGGCGCGGCCCTGGCCGGGCATCCGGAGATCGCGTTCGCCGCCGCCACGACCGGGCCGACGAACCTGTACGCGAGCGTGGTGTGCGCGAACCAGCGGGAGCTGTACCGCTACCTGACCACCCGGGTGGCCGCACTGCGTGCCATTACGCACATCGAGACCGCGCCGGTGATCAAGACCGTCAAACGCGCCGCCACCAGGACCTGACGACCGAGCCGCACGCATCGGCGTGCCGGAAGCAAGAACGCTTCACCCGGCCGCGCACGCATACCGGGCCACGCGCCGGGTACACGCGAGCATGACGTCGATCGGATACTTCCTGTCTTGTGAGCAGTACGGTCCGCGCGAGCTCGTCGCCCAGGCGCGAGCGGCCGAGGCGGCCGGTTTCGAGCGGCTGTGGATCTCCGACCACTTCCACCCCTGGAACGACGAGCAGGGGCAGAGCCCGTTCGTCTGGTCGGTGATCGGCGCGCTGTCGGAGGCGGTCTCCCTGCCGGTGACGACCGCGGTGACCTGCCCGACGATCCGGCTGCACCCGGCGGTGATCGCCCAGGCGGCGGCGACCGCGGCGGTGCAGCTCGACGGCCGGTTCGTGCTCGGGGTGGGGTCGGGGGAGGCGCTCAACGAGCACGTTCTCGGTGACCCGTGGCCGTCGGTGGGGGAGCGGCTGGCGATGCTCGAGGAGGCGATCGAGGTCATCCGCGAACTGCACGCGGCGGGTATCCGGGGCGAGGCGGTCAGCCACCGCGGGCCGCACTACCGGGTGCAGGAAGCCCGGATCTACACGGTGCCCGACCGGCCGGTGCCGATCTACGTCTCCGGTTTCGGGCCGCAGGCCACCGAGCTCGCCGGCCGGATCGGGGACGGCTACTGCACCGTCACCCCGGACGCCGACCTCGTTCGCGCGTTCCGGGAGTCCGGCGGGGGCGACAAGCCGGTGCAGGCGGGGATGAAGGTGAGCTGGGACGCCGACCCGGAGGCGGCGCTCGACGTCGCGCACCGGCTGTGGGCCAACGACGCCTTGCCGGGCCAGCTCGCGCAGGTGATGCCGCGGCCGCAGGACTTCGAGGCGGCGATGGAGCTGGTGCCCCGCGACGCCGTCGCCGAGGCGATCGTGTGCGGCGACGACCCGAAGGCCCACGTGGACCGGGTCCGCCAGTACGTCGAAGCCGGGGTGGACGAGGTGTACGTCCAGCAGATCGGGCCGGACCACGACGCGTTCTTCCGGGGGTGGCAGGAGCATGTGCTCCCGGAGTTCCGCTGAGCCGTGACCGTTCTCGAGTTTTCGGTGACACCCGGCCGGCTCAGCTGCGTGACCACCGCTGGTTCGCGGCGCCGGTGCAGGGCCAGATGACGAACGGGGTGCCGTTCGTCGTCCCGTGACCGGTCACGTCGAGGCACTTGCCGGAGCCGACGTTGACGACCGCGCCGCCCGCCTGGACCCGCCACTGCTGCGTGGCGGCGCCCGTGCAGTCGTGGATCTGGATCGCCGTTCCGTCCGCGGTGGCGCCGCCGGCGGTCTCGAGGCACTTGGTGTCGAACACCTTGAGCTGGTTGCTCGTGGTGGACGTCCACGCCTGGTTGGTGCCGTTGTTGCAGTCCCACAGCGCCGGGACGGTGCCGTCGGCCTGGTTCGCCGCGGGGACGTCGGCGCACTTGCCCGACTCCTGCCCCTTGAGGATGCCGGCGGTGTCGCCGCGCGCCCACTTCTGGTTCGCGCCGCCGTTGCAGCCCCACAGCACCAGCGCGGTCCCGGGGACCGTGCCGTGCCCGGTGGCGTCGAGGCACTTGCCCGACCCGGCGTCGACGACCGAGCCGTCCGCGGTGATCGCCCACTGCTGGGCGGTGCCGCCGGTGCAGCCGGAGATCCGGACGGGGGACCCGTCGGTGGCGCCGCTCGCGTCCAGGCACTTGGTGCCGTAGACCATCAGCTGCTTGGCCGGGGTCGCGGTCCAGCTCTGGTTGGCGCCGCCGGTGCAGTCCCAGAGGGCGATGGCGGTGCCGTCGGTCTGGCTCGCCGCCGGAACGTCCGCGCACAGGCCGGATTCCTGGCCCTTGAGGATGCCGCCGTAGTTCCCGTCCGCGTTCGGGGTGACGGAGAAGTTGTCGAAGAGGTTCGTCTGGTACCCCACGACACCGACGCCGGCGAGGCCGGTGGTGAACGCCGTGTCGGTGACGGCGCCGAGCGTGGCGCCGTCGAGACTCGCGGTGATCCGGTTGCCGCTGAAGCCGAGTTTGATGTTGTGCCAGGTGTTCAGGCCCAGCGCCGCGTGGGAGCCGGACGCGAGGGTGGTGAGGACGCCGCCGCTGCTGTTCTTCGCGATCGACCACGCGCCGGTGTCGGCGATGCGCAGCTGGTAGGCCGCTTGGTGGCTCTGCGGGCGGTTCTGGGTGCCGGCCCGGCCGAGCAGCGTGACGGTGCCGGCCTGCTGCAGGTCGACGTCCGTGCCGACGGTGTAGTTGCTCCACTGTGGATCGCCGACGAGGGTGAAGGCGTCGCTGTCGTCCTGCCAGTTGATCGGGCGGACCGGCGCGACCTGCTGCAGGCACTGCCCACCCCGGCCGGCCGCGCACGGCCGGACCTCGTACGAGCCCTGCATGTCGGAGAAGTACTTGGCGGCGCTGCGCGTGCTGTAGCCGTCGAAGTCGTCCGAGTAAGGCAGGCTCAGGTTTCCGGCCGCCGGGCTGGTCGCGGTGCCCTTGCCCTGGCCGGTGGTCGTGGTGACCGAGTAGATCCGGTTCGGTTGCAGGGTCAGGGAATACGTTCCCGACGCCGGGGTGACGTCGGCCTGCTTCACGAAGTGGTCGGCGGGGTTCGACGACCCCAGGTCGGTGGACCAGACGTGCACGGTGCCGGTGTTCAGCCCGCCCGAGGCGGTGACGTTCACGGTCTGGGCGGCGCTCGCGCCGGTGGTTTCGTAAATGGTCGAGTAGTCGGTGCCGTTCGCTGCCCGCAGGGAGATATAGCTGCCGTTCGCGCGGTTGCCGCCGAGGTAGCCGCTCGCCGAGCCGGTGAGGAACTTCCAGCCGGGCTGGGTGAACTGGGCCACCTGCGCGTTGGCCCACAGGTTCTTCCCGAGCTGGTAGGCGCCCGACCACGGGGTGTTCGCGGTCGCGAGGCCGACCGTGCTGTAGGGCAGGTTCGAATACAGCGCGGCCACCAGCGGCCAGTTCATGAACCCGGTCATCTGGCCGTCGAGGTAGCCCCGGGTGATGGTCCGGATGTAGGCGGCGGAACCGGTGTTGAAGTCCTGGGAGCCGAATTCGCTGGCCCACAGGGGTTTCCCGGTGGAGACGGCGTTCGCGGACGACGCGCACGTCGTCGCGTCCGAAAGGTAGCCGCACGGGTAGTGCGAGCCGACGACGCCGACCGCGGCGTTGAAGCCGCTGTCGGACAGCATGTCGTCGGCGGTGTTCCAGCTGCTGTCGTCGCCGACGATCTGCACGGCGCCGTAGCCGCGGGAGTTCAGCGCCGCGCGCAGGTTCTTGTACCAGGTCTTGTCGTGGCCGCGTTCGTTCCAGCCGCCGAGGTAGCCGATCGTCAGCCCGTGCCGCTTCGCGCAGTCCAGCCAGGAGATGTCGTAGTCGATCATGTCCTGGGACCAGAAGTTCCCGCCGCCGACCCAGCCCGGCGCGGCCCAGGGCAGCGCCACCAGCTTGATCCCCGGGTTGCGGGCGACGGCCTGTTCGCCGAGCCAGAACTCGTAGCCCGCGTTGCAGTCGATGTCACCGCGCACGTGCTGGTGGCTGGGTTCGGAACCGTCGGTCGAGTTCGCGTCGCCGCCGATCTCCAGTTTCAGCAGCTGGACGGCGGCACCGTAGCCGGGCTTGAACAGGTAGTCGAGGATCTGGGCCCGTTGCGCGGGCGGGTAGTCGATCAGCAGGCGCGAGTTGCCGCCACCGCCGCTGATCGCGCCGACGCCGTCGAAGGTGCGCCCGGTGCTGCCGCCGTCGACGGCGATCGTGGTGGTGGCCGCGCCGGCGGGTGCCGCGGTCGCCCCCAGGGTCGTCGTGGCGAGCAGGACGGGCAGGAGCAGGCGGAGGAGCGTGGAGCCGCGCATGGAGTACTCCTTCGAGGCCTCGGCGGTGAGGAGCTCAGGAGGTCGACGGTAGCGTTCGCCTGATCATTGGTGAAGCCGCCGAAGGTTCCGGCCGGGGAGGTTGTCCGGCGGTTTGTCCAGTTGTGCACCGGCTGCTGTTGTATGGTGTGTCATATATCAGAGCGCTTGCCCGGTCCGGTCTGGGTCTCTCGGCGCGTCGGCGGACTTCACCTCCCAGTCCTCTGGAGGCCCAGTGGAATTCGATCGTCGCACGGCGTTGGCCCTCGGCACGGTGGGCGTGGCGACGGCGGGCCTGTCGACGTTCGGAGTCACTTCGGCGGGCGCAGCCCGTGCGGCACTCGCCGGTCCGGTGACCGAAACCCTGCTCCTGACCGGCGCCGACGCCGACCACACCGTCGACTGGGAGTTCCAGGTCACGGCCGGACGGCGCGCGGGGGAGTGGAGCACGATCCCGACGCCGTCGAACTGGGAGTGCCACGGCTTCGGCAGCTACCACTACGGAGGGGACCTCGTCCCGGCGGAGAAGGGGAACTACCGCCACCGGTTCACGCCGCCGGCGTCCTGGGCCGGGCGCCGGATCTTCCTGGTTTTCGAAGCCGCCATGACCGACGCCGACGTGTGGGTCAACGGCCTCTCCGCCGGGCCGGTGCACCAAGGCGGCTTCTACCGCTTCCGCCACGACGTGACGGATCTGCTGAGGCTCGGCGAGCCGAACCTCCTGGAAGCGACCGTCAGCAAGGAATCGGCGGACAACTCGGTGAACGACGCCGAGCGCCGCGGTGACTTCTGGAACTTCGGCGGGATCTTCCGGCCGGTGACGCTGGAAGCCCATCCGGCCGCGCGAATCGACCGCGTCGCGATCGACGCCCGCGCGGACGGGACGTTCGCCGCCCACGTCACGCTCGCCGGGGTGACCGGGGCGGCCCGGCTGACGGCGCAGCTGCGCCGGCTCGACGGTACGGCCGTCGGCGACGCCTTCTCGGTAGCCGTGGCGAGCGGGGCCACCGGCGCGGACCTGACCACCACCGCGGACCGGCCTCCCCTGTGGACCGCCGAAACGCCGAACCTCCACCAGGTCGAGCTGACCCTCGTGAACTCCGGCGGGACTCCGTCGCACAGCACCGTCGAGCGCTTCGGCTTCCGTACGGTCGAGGTCCGGGCCGGTGACGGCATCTACGTCAACGGCCAGCGGATCGTCCTCAAAGGAGCGAACCGGCACACCTTCTGGCCGACCTCCGGCCGGGCCTCGAGCCCGCGCCTCGCCCGGCTGGACATCGGGCTGATGAAGGACATGAACATGAACGCCGTCCGGATGTCGCACTACCCACCGGACGCGTACTTCCTCGACCTCTGCGACGAACTCGGGCTCTACGTCCTGGACGAGCTGACCGGCTGGCAGCGCCGGTACGACGAGGGTGTCGGGGCTCCGCTGGTCAAGGCCCTGGTGGAGCGCGACGTCAACCACCCGTCGATCCTGTTCTGGGACAACGGCAACGAAGGCGGCTGGAACACCGCGCTGGACGACGACTTCGGCCGGTACGACCCGCAGCGGCGGGCGGTACTGCACCCCTGGACGACCTTCAGCGGCGTCGACACCAGCCACTACCAGACCTACAGCAGCACCGCGAGCAAGGCCGCCGGCGCCACGATCTTCATGCCGACCGAGTTCCTGCACGGCCTTTACGACGGCGGCGCCGGAGCCGGCTTGAACGACTACTGGAAGCTGATGGGCGGGTCGCAGCGTTCGGCGGGCGGCTTCATCTGGGCACTCGTCGACGAAAGCGTCGTGCGTGACGACCGCGGCGGGGCCCTCGACACCAACGGCAGCCGCGCTCCCGACGGCATCCTCGGCCCGTACCGTGAAAAGGAAGGCAGCTTCTTCACGATCAAGGACATCTGGTCACCGGTCCAGCTGGCCAATTCCGCTTACTACGACTCGGTTTTCCCGGCGTCGTTCGACAAGACCGTGAAGCTCGTCAACCGCTACGACTTCACGAACCTCCGGACGTGCCGGTTCGGCTGGCAGCTGCTGGCGTTCCCCGCGCCCGGTGCGGGGCCCGGTCACCAGGTGCTCGCCGAAGGCCGGGCGGCGGCCCCGGACGTCGCGCCGGGGGCCACCGGCGCGGTGACGCTCGGCCTGCCCGCCGACTGGACCGGGGCGGACGCACTGCGGCTGAGCGTGACCGATCCGGCCGGCCGGGACATCGCGGGCTGGACGTGGCGCGTCCGCAAGGCGCCGGACCTCGCCGCCCGCCTGGTCCGCCCGGCGACCACCGGGAGCGTCGTCATGACCGAGACCGCCGTCGACGTCACGCTCGTCGCCGGGGCCACCCGGGTCACCATCGGCAAGGCCGACGGCCGGCTGACCGGCGCGCGCCGCGCCGGCTCGCCGGTGTCGCTGGCCAACGGTCCCGCCCCGGCCGGCGGCGCGGCCGCCCTGACCGGGTTCAGCCACTTTCGCGACGGCACCGGCTGGGTCGCGCAGGCGGACTACAGCGGCGACCTGACGTCCGTGCGCTGGCGGCTGGACGCCAACGGCTGGCTGCGGCTGGAGTACCGCTACCGCGCCACCGGCGACCACGACCACCTCGGCGTGAACTTCGACTACCCCGAGGCGAACGTGCGCGGCCTGACCTGGCTCGGGGACGGGCCGTACCGCGTCTACAAGAACCGGCTGCGCGGGGTGCGGCCCGACGTCTGGCACAAGCCGTACGACGACACCGCGACCGGGGCGAGCGGGTTCGCCTACCCGGAGTTCAAGGGCTACCACGCCCGGACCTGCTGGGCCGTGCTGGACACCACCGAAGGCGCGATCACGGTGGTCGCCGCGGAGGAGGGCCTGTACCTGCGGTTGTTCACCCCGGCCGTGGGTCCCGACCCGCAGAACGCCGTGGTGACCTACCCGGCCGGCGGAATCTCGCTGCTCGACGGGATTTCCCCGATCGGCAACAAGTTCCACGGCGTCGCGGCGCTGGGCCCGGAGAGCCGCCCGAACGCCGCCACCGGCGACTACCACCGCACCGTGTACTTCCGCTTCGACGCGTGAAGTCCGCCCACAGCGAAAGGCCGAGAATGTTCCCCTCGAGTTCCCGCCGGTGTGTCCTGGCCGCGGTGATCGCCGCCGTCGCCGCGGTGGCGGTGGTCGTGCCCGCGGCCACCGGGGCTTCCGGGTTCACGGTGACCGGCGTGGCGTCCGGACGGTGCCTCGACGTCGTCGGCAACAGCACCGCGGCGAAGACGCGCGTGAACATCTACGACTGCAACGGCCAGGCCAACCAGGCGTGGACGTTCACGGCGGCGGGCGAGCTGCGGGTGTACGACGGCGCGATGTGCCTCGACGTCGCCCACGCGAGCACGACGTCCCCGGCCGACGCCCAGATCTACACCTGCAACGGCGGCGCCAACCAGAAGTGGCGGATCAACGCCGACGGCACGATCACCGGGGGGCAGTCGGGCCTCTGCCTGGACGTCACCGGGGCGGCCACCGCCAACAGCACCCTGGTCGGCATGTACACCTGCACCGGCGGAGGCAACCAGAAGTGGCGGACCACGCTCGGTGACACCCAGCCGCCGAGCGTGCCGGGCGACCCGCGGGTGAGCGACCTGGTCTGCGACGCCGTGACGTTCGCGTGGAACGCGTCCACCGACAACGTGGGCGTGGCGTTCTACGACGTCTACCACGACGGACAGCTGATGAAGTCGGTGAGCGGGAGCACCCTGTCGACGAGCCTGACCGTGGTCGGCGGCGTGACCTGGGGCCTGTACGTCAACGCACGGGACGCGGCGGGCAACGTCTCGCAGGCCAGCACGACGGTCCCGATCACGCCTCCGCAGTGCCAGCCGGACGACCAGGCGCCGACCGCGCCCACGAACCTGACCGGCGCCGCCTCCGGCACGACGGTGACCCTGGACTGGGCCGCGGCCACGGACAACATCGGCGTCCGGGCTTACGACGTCTACCGCGGCGGCGTCAAAGTCGGTGCGGTCACCGGCACCGCCACCGCGCCGCCCGCGACCACCTTCGTCGACAGCGGCCTGGCGGCGAACACGAGCTACGAGTACTCCGTCGTGGCGCGGGACGCGCAGGCGAACGTCTCGCCGCCCAGCGCGACCACGACCGTGACCACCGGCGCGGCCTGTGGCGACTCCGTGTGCGCGGTGACGCAGATCGCCGCCGACACCGACATCCCGTGGGGCCTGGTGACGCTGCCGGACGGCACGATCCTCTACACGCGGCGCGACGCCCACGACATCGTCCACCTGAACCCCGCCACCGGCGCCAAGACGTCGGTGGGCACGGTCCCCGGGGTGGACAACACCGACGGTGAGGGCGGCCTGCTCGGCTTGGCCGTCTCGCCCGGGTTCGCCGCCGACCACTGGCTCTACCTCATGCACACCTCGCCGTCCGACAACCGGATCGTGCGGATCAAGCTGGCGGACGGCCAGCTCGACACGGCATCGGAGCAGGTCCTGCTCAGTGGGTTGCTGCGCAACAAGTTCCACAACGGCGGCCGGCTGCGCTTCGGTCCCGACGGCAAGCTCTACGCCACCACCGGCGACGCCCAGAACGGCGACAACGCCCAGAACAAGGCGAGCCTCAACGGCAAGGTCCTGCGGCTGAACCCGGACGGCAGCGTGCCTGCGGACAACCCCTTCGGCACCTACGTGTGGAGCTACGGCCACCGCAACCCGCAGGGACTCGCGTTCGATTCCCAAGGACGGTTGTGGGAACAGGAGTTCGGCAACTCGGTGATGGACGAAACCAACCTCATCACCAAGGGCGGCAACTACGGCTGGCCGGCGTGTGAAGGCACTTCGGGGACGTGCAGCACCGCGGGCTTCATCGCACCGAAGCGGACGTACTCGACGGCGGAAGGCTCCTGCTCCGGCATCGCCATCGTCCGCGACGTGCTCTACGTCGCCTGCGAACGCGGCACCCGGATGTACCGGGAGGTGATCAGCGGAAGTGACCTGACCGACGTCCAGGCGTACTTCAACGGCACCTACGGGCGGCTGCGCACGGTGGAACCCGCACCCGACGGCGGCTTGTGGCTGACGACCACCAACAACGGCGACAAGGACAGCATTCCCGACAACAGCAACGAGAAGATCTTCCACGTGACCCTCGGTGGGGCCTCGGTCGCGAGGACAGCGGCACCCGTCAGGAGCCGTTAGTCGCGGACGGCGGCTGGGGGAGTTGCCTGGTTCGCCGCTTCGTCCGGATCGTGGGGGAGCTGTTCGATCTGCTGGGGCTCGACCGTCGGCGACCGGCGGCATGTATAGTCCGCCGCATGCGCGGGATCATCATTCCTCGGCGCGCCGGCTGAACCAGGTCGCCGGCGTGCCGAATGTCGTGCGCCGCCTCCGGAGACCTGGTCCGGATCTTTCCCAGAATCCGCCTGAGGAGATCCGCCATGACTCACACCGCTGCCGTCAGCCCACGCCCGGAGCCGGTCACCAGCCGGACCACTGAGGCCGCCGCCGAATTTCCGTTGCACCGCACCGTCGCGGCGCACGTGGTCGGCGGTCTTGCCGGCGTCCTGCGCGTCGTCAGCCTGCTGCACAGCCGCCGCTACCCGGTGCGCAACCTCAGGATCGACGTACGCGACGGCGTGGTCGAAAGCCGTGTCGAGTGCACGGTCTGGCTCACCGCGACGGCGACCGCGCTGCTGCTGGAGAGGCTGAACCGGATGCCGGCCGTCGTGTCGGCCGAAAACGTCTGACGACCACGACGGGAGCCGGATCCCGGCGTCACCGCCCGGCTCGTGCGCGGACGTCGGCGATCCCGGTCAGGACGGCGGTGGCGAACGCCGCGGGGCGCACGATCGGGACGTCGTGGTCGTCCGGCAGCTCCAGAACCCGGGCCCCGAGCTGGTCGGCGAGCTGCCGTTGCGAACGAGGGGCGCAGACGGTGTCCTGGGTCGTCAGGACGACGGCCGCGGGTGTCCGGCGCAACGCGGCCACTCGATCGCGCAGGTCGTAACGGCCGACCGCGCGTCCCATCGTGAACACGCCGGTGACCGGCGCGCGGGTCAGCTCGGTGTGGAACCACGACCACCGAGCGGCGAGATCCGGCGACGTCCGTCTGCTCAGACCGAAGTAGCGCGGGGAAATCGACCGGCCGAACCCCAGCCGGGCGAGCGGGGCACCGGCGGCGATCAGGCGCCACACGGTCCGGTCGCGCAAGCTCTGCCGGTAGCTCAAGGCCGTCGCGGCCAGCACCAGCCCGGCGACCAGGTCCGGCCGGGCCAAGGCCAGGTGCAGCCCCACCGGGCCACCCAGGGAGTAGCCGCACGCGATGACCTTTTCGATGCCGAGGAAGTCGAGCAGCGCCGCGGCGTCCTCGGCGACGTCCTCGATCTCGAACGGGCGCCCGCTCGCCAGACCCCTCCCGTGTCCCCGCTGGTCGTGGCCCACGAACGGGATCCCCGCGGCCGCCAGCTCGGGCATCACGCCGAAGTAGTTGACGTCCAGCGACCAGGACCAGCCGTGCAGCAGGAGAACCGGTGGCCCGGTGGTGCCCGGCGGCCGGTGCTCACGGACGAAGAGCTCGCCCTTGCCCGGCAGGGTGAGCAGGCGCCCGGGCGGCAGTCCCGGATCCCAGGACCGGCCGTTCGCCTCGACGCGGGTCGAACCGAGGGCGGCGAGCAGACGTCGTCGCAGCCGGCGGGCAGCATCGTCCATGGCGGGGAACGTTACTGGCAAGTGGTCAATAGTCAATTTCCGTTTCGCCACGCGGTCAGAGCAGGTCGATCGCGCGGAGTACGAAGAACGCCGCCGTTCCGAGCACGAGTACGGCGACCACGATCAGCGCGACGACGGCCGGGGCCCGCGAGGGAATCGGCTGGGGGTGGGACAAGCCCGAGGTCTGGCCGGCATCGGGAGGGGTGTCACCCGGGGCGACCGAGCCGCCGGGTTCGAGACCGGGAGCGTCCTCGGGCTCCGGCCCGGGCGCGGTCACGAGAACGCCTGTACGGGGTCCACCTGCTGTTTCGTGCCGAACCCGGTTCGGGTCTGTTCGTCGTCCATGCCCGGACGGGTACCCCGGTGGCCCCGCTTAACCGCTCACCTTCCGGCCGCGGCCGGAAAACCGCCCGTTCGGGCGGCCAGCCGGTCGAGCAGCGCGATCCGGCCGTGGTTGGGCACCGAGCGCAGCGGGTGACCGGCCAGACCCCACCGGCGCAGGAGGGTGTTCGCGGCGGTCCAGCCGGTGGTCGCCGCGCGTTCCATCAGGGCGACCGGCAGGTCGACGCGGATCGCGTCACCGGCGAGGAGCAGGCCGGGCTGAGGTGTCTCGACCGTGGGCCGGTGGGCGAAGCCGCCGACCGGGAACAGCGGGCAGTCCTCGCGGACCAGGGTGCTCGCGCCGACCACACGGGCGTCGGCGGTCTCGGGGTAGAGCCGGTGCAGGAGCTTGTCCAGGTCGTGGGCGACCCGGCCGGGGTCGTCGCCGGCGGCGTAGGCGTGCAGTTCGACGACCGAGCCGTGGTGCCGGCGGGCCCATCGGCGCGCTTCCCCTTCGTACCGGTCCAGGACGCTGATGTTGTCCAGCGGCCGGAGACCGCCGGTGCCGAGGAACGCGGCCCGGGTCGCGTCGACGGGCCGGTCGAGCCACAGCCGGCGCACCACGAAGGGGGGAGCTGTGCGCAGCCGGGCCACCCTCGCGCGCCAGTCCTCGGTGCCCAGCCCCGGCGACCCGGCCACGACGCGCCGCAGTCCCGGCACGTCGCAGGCGAGGACGACGGCGTCGAAGAGCTCGCCGTCGACGAGGAACCCGCCGGGGCGCGGCTCGACGGCCGTGACGGACACCCCGGTGCGGAGGTCGGCGCGCCGCGAGGTGAGGTACTCGCCCAGCGGGTCCCAGAGTGCCCGCGGGAAGGGCTCGGCCGGCACGTCGAAGAGCAGGCCTTCGGCGGAACCGAGGAAGTACAGGTGGAACATCGTCGCCAGCTCGGCGGCCGACAGCTCGGCCGGGTCGGCGAAGAAGCTGCGGGAGAACACCTCGAACGCCAGGTGCCGGGCCGCGACGGGGAAGTTGATCGCGCTCAGGAACGTCGCCGCGTCGACGTGGTCGAGCTGCTCGTAGACCCGGGGCACGCCGACGCCGGCCAGGGGCAGCGCGCGTCGGCCGTCGAGGCGCAGCAGGTCGCGAGCCCGGAACGTGGGGCTGCGCAAGGCGAACGCCAGCGCGTTCAGCGGCGGGGTGCGCGGCAGCCCGGCGAAGGTGTCCGTGCGGCCGAGCGCGTCGACCAGCGGGTAGTCCGGCACCGGCGTGAGCCGCCGCAGCCCGGGGTCGGTGCGGGCGAGCAGTGCGCGGAGGTTGTAGTACTGGCGGAAGAACGCGTGGAAGCCGCGGCTCATCGTGACCCCGGTGCCGTCCGGCAGGCGCTCGGCCCAGCCGCCGGCCCGCCCGCCGAGGTACCGCTCGCGCTCGAACACCGTGACCTCGACGCCGCGCTCGGCGAGGCCGGTCGCGGCGGTCAGCCCGGCGATGCCGCCCCCGACCACGGCGGCACGCGGACGGCGGCCGAGCGCCCCGGCGTCCGGGAGCCCCGGGGACGCGGGGTGGAGCTCGGCGCGGCGGTCGCGGACCGGCGTCACGGCCGGGTGCCCAGGACGGTGTGGACGATCCCGCGTGCCCAGCCGGGCATCGTGCCCGTGCGGACGTCGGTGAAGCCGGCGTGCGTGAGCCGCGCACAGAGGTCGGCGACGCCGTCGAAGGCGAGGACGCTGCGGCGCAGGTGCCGGTACAGCGTCGCGTCGCCGGTGGCGAGCCGGCCCAGCGGGATCACGACGGCGCCGCACACCGCGTTCCACACCCAGCGGGCGCGCCGCGAGTCCCGCACCGAATACTCGTGGAGCGCGATGCGGCCGCCCGGGCGCAGCAGACCGTGCAGTTTCGCCAGCTGGGCGTCGGGATCGGCGAGGTTGCGCACCAGGTAGGCGGCGAAGATCGCGTCGAAAGGCCGCGCGGCTGTCAGGTCCTCCACCGGCGAGTGGACGAACCGGACGTCCGCCGGCCACTGTTTCGCGCGCGCCCGCCCCAGCATCCCGGCGGACGCGTCGATCGCGGTGACGCGCGCGCCCGGCGCGGTCCGCAGCAGCGCGGCGGTCGACGCGCCGGTACCGCAGCCGGCGTCGAGGACGTGCAGCCCGGCGCCCCCGCCGGGCAGCCCGAGGCGGCGGGCGGAGATCCGGAGGTCGCGATGGTAGCCCGGGTTGGCGCCGACGAGCCGGTCGTAGGCCGCGGCGCCCCCGTCGAACGCGGACGGTACCTCGGCTCGCGGCAAACCGGTGCGGGACAACGGGCTCATGCACTGTCCTTTCGGGACTGGGCACCACGTTCCCACAGCAGCAGGACCGCGGTGACCATGGCGTAGCCGAAGAGGAAGTCTTCGACCGGGATGTCCCAGGGGAACCGCCACCCGGTGATGCCTTCGGGTGCGTACCGGACGATCGGAGCGGAGAGCTTGGTCAGCCAGCCGTCCACCGGGACCTGGAAGGCGGTCACGATGGCCATCGTGACCCAGTAGGCCGGCCGGCGCAGCAGCCCGGTCCGCAGGACGAGCAGCTCCGCGGCGACCACGACGAGCACGGCGGCGACGGCGGGAACCGTGTAGCCCCAGGGCATCAGCGCGGCACCCGCTCCCGGCGGCGCAGCAGCCGCGTGACGACCCGGCCGGTCAGCTGCACGGCCTCGTAGGTCAGCAGCCCGCAGATCGGGACGACGACGAAGAACAGCACCTCTTCGAGCGGGATCCCCAGCGGGACGCCCACGCCGGTGACGAAGGCGGGGTCGAAGTCCCATACGCCGGCGGTGATCGCGACGGCGTCCCAGACCAGGAACACCGCCGCGACGGGCAGCACGGCGCGCGCCAGCAGCCGCGGCCGCCGGTACACCCGGGCGCCGGCCAGCTCCAGCGGCAGCGTCACGACGACGCAGGCGGCGAGGACCAGCAGGTACTCCAGCTTGCCCATCTCAGGCCACCGCCACCGGGTGGCGGTGCCGCGCCCACCGCGCGCGGACGAGCGCGTCGCCGGCCGCCAGCAACCGGCGGTGCCGCGGCACGCGGGCGCGTCCGCCGAAGACGTTGAAGCCCGCGGCCTCGATGCGGTCGAGGATGCCGCCGTAGAGCGTGAACGCGGTCTCCACGCACGGCCGGGACGCCGGGTGCAGCATCGCGATCCCCGGCCGGGCCTCGGCGTAGATCCGGCGCGTCCGCGCGACCTGACCGGCGAGCGCCCGCCGGACCCGGGGATCGAGCCTCCGGGCGCGGGCGCACCACCGCAGCCGGTCGCGGTCGACGCCGTCCGCGGCGAGCTCGTCGGCCGGCAGGTAGACGCGTCCGCGGCCGAGGTCCTCGGCGACGTCGCGCAGGAAGTTGGTCAGCTGGAACGCCTTCCCGAGCGCGGCGGCGCGCGGGGCCGCCTCGGCGCGGGCGACGACGGTGCCGAGCACCGGCAGCACCTGCAGCCCGATCACCTCGGCCGAGCCGTGCACGTACTCGTCGAGCGCGGCCCGGGTCGGGTAACCGGTGACGGTGAGGTCCATGCGCATGGACGCGAAGAACGCGCGGAAGTGCGGCTCGGGAATGGCGTGGCGGGACACGGTGTCGAGGACCGCGGTCAGCAGCGGGTCGTCGCTGTGGCCGGCCGCGAGCTCGGCGAAGAAGCGCCGCTCGACGTCGTGCAGGGTGATGGCGATGCTCTCCGGGGTGGCGCCCGGTTCCGGCTCGTCGACGAGGTCGTCGAGGCGGCGCGCGAACGCGTAGAGCGCGTGTACCGCCGGGCGCTGGGCGGGCGAAAGCATGCGGGTGGCGAGGAAGTAGGTCCGGCCGTGCCGGGCGTTGACCTCCCGGCACCGCCGGTAGGCCTGGCGCAGCCGCGGGTCGGTGATGCCGGCGGCGTCGAGCTCGCGGTGCGTCATCGGGCTCCCTTCGCGGCGAGATCGACCGTGGTGTCCGCGGTGCGACGGGTCCCGGTGATCCGGTCCGCGGCCAGCCGGCCGGAGAGCAGTACCGTCGGGACGCCGACGCCGGGGACGGTCCCGCCGCCGGCCAGCACCACGTTCTCCGTGCCGGGTGGCAGGTTCCGCGGGCGGAACGGTCCGGTTTGGACGAACGAGTGCGCGTAGCTGAACGGCGTGCCCGCCACCAGCCCGCGGCGGGCCCAGTCCGCCGGGCTCAGGACGTGGGAAAGCTCCGGGGTGAAGCCCGGCAGCAGCCGCGATCGGACGTGCTCGAGGACCTCGTCGGCGTACGGCCCGGCCTCGACGTCCCAGTCGCGCGGACCGCGCTCGAGGTTCGGCACCGGCGCGAGGATCGAGAACAGCTCCTTGCCCGGCGGAGCCAGCGACGGATCGGTCGCCGTGGGGCGGGTGATCAGCAGGGAGGGGTCGCTCATCCGCCGTCCCTCGGTGATCAGCTCACGGAACGTCGAGCGCCAGCCGTGCCCGAAGGAGATCGTGTGGTGCCCGGGCGGGTGCTCCACGGGACCACCGGCGTGCAGCACGAGCGCGGACGGCGCCGGGCGCAGCGGCACCGGACGCCGTGGCGTGCGGCCGAGCAGCCGGTAGCTCTCGGGTGGTTCGGTGGTCAGGACGACGGCGTCGGCTTCGATCCGGTCACCTCGGCTCGTGTGCAGGGCGGTGACCCGGGTTCCGCGGCGTTCGAGCGCCGTCACGGCCGCGCCGAAGCGGAACTCGACCCCGGCGCCGGTCGCCGCCTGAGCCATCGCCCGCGGGACGGCCGCCATGCCGCCTTCGGGGAAGTACACGCCGCCGACGGTGTCCATGTAGGAGATGACCGCGTACAGCGCGAGAGCCCGCATCGGCGATTCCCCGGCGTACAACGCCTGGAAGGTGAAGACCCGCTTGAGCCGTTCGTCGGTCAGGAAGGCGCCGATCCGGGTGTCCAGGCGCCGGAAGCCGCCGAGCGCCAGGAGGCGGGCGAGGTCGGGGGAGAGCAGTCCGAGCGGCGAGTCGAAGTTGGTGGCGACGAACCGGTCGAACTCGGCGCGGTGGAGGCGGGTCAGCCAGTCGCGCAGCCGCCGGTAGCCCGCCGCCTCGGCCGGGCCGGCGAAGTCCCGCACGGCGTCGGTCATCCGGTCGCCGTCGGAGAAGACCGGCAGGCTCGAGCCGTCGGCGAACCGTGCGGTGTAGGCGGGGTCGAGCCGGGTCAGCCGCAGCCGGTCGGCCAGGTCCGCGCCCACCGCGGCGAAGGCGTCGCCGAGGATCTCCGGCATGGTCAGCACCGTCGGGCCGGTGTCGAGCCGGTAGCCGGCGAGGTCCACCCGCCCGGCCCGGCCGCCGGGCCCGGGGTCGCGCTCGAGGACGACCACCGAGCGGCCCCGCCCGGCCAGGTGCAGGGCGGCCGAGAGCCCGGCCAGCCCGGCGCCGACGACCACCACGCGGTCGGTGCGGCCGCGGACCGTCCTCATCGGACCCGCTCGGTGCAGCGCAGCGCCAAGGAGGTCAGCGCGTCGGCCGGCTGCTGGGGGAGGCCGGCGAGGTCGAGCACCTCGAGCGCGTGCCGGACCCGGTCGTCGGCGAACTTCTCCAGCTGGTCGCGGGCGCCGGTCGCGGTGATCAGCCGCTGCCAGCGCTCGACGGCGGCGGCGTCCACGACGTCGAGGGCCAGCAACTCCGCCAGCTCGGCGCGCTGCGGGCGGCCGGCCAGCTCGGCGGTGAGCACGACGACGGTGGAGGCCTTCCGCTCGCGCAGGTCGTCACCGATCGGCTTGCCGGTGACGGCCGGGTCGCCGAACACCCCCAGCAGGTCGTCGCGGAACTGGAACGCCTCCCCGACCAGGCCGCCGTACGTGCCCAGAGCCGCGCGGACGCGCTCGTCGCACCCGGCCAGCGCGGCGCCGAACTCGAGCGGGCGGCGCACGGTGTAGTTGCCCGACTTGCGGCGGACGACGTCGAGGACGTCACCCCACGGGGGCAGTGCGCGGGCGTCGTTCACCAGGTCGTCGAGCTGACCGACGGCCAGTTCGGAGCGCAGGTGGTCGTAGACCGGCCAGCCGCGGGCGAGCACCTCGGCGGGCAGGCCGCATTCGCGCAGCAGCTGCTCGGACCAGACGAGGAACAGGTCGCCGGCGAGGATCGCGGCCGACTCGCCGAAGCGCGTGGCGGAGCCGCCGAGCTCCCTTTCGGCGTGCCAGCGGGCGAACGTGACGTGCAGCGCCGGACGGCCGCGACGGCGTTCGGAACCGTCCATGACATCGTCTTGGGCCAGCGCGAAGCAGTGCAGCAGTTCGAGCGCCGACGCGGCCCGCAGTGCCGCTTCGTCGTCCGGCTTGCCGCACCGCCAGCCGGCGTAGGCGAACAGCGGCCGCAGGAACTTCCCGTCCGCCACGAAGTCCGGCAGCGCGGTGACCGCCGCGGTGGTCGCGGCCCGCCCGGTGAAGTGCTCCCGCACCCGGTCGCCGACGAACTCCCGCACCGCGTCGACGCAGTGGCGGGCCAGGTCGTCCAGCCAGGCGGCGGTCACGTCGGCGTCGGAGATCACTGTCATCCGGGCTCCTTCGGTCGACGCGGGACATTCGATACACGATCGATGCGTCTGCTCGGGCTTTCCCCGGAAGAGCCGGGGATAAACGAGGTTCCCTCGAACGAGAAACCGCGGTCCACCGTGCACGTTCGCTGCGGGGCGTCCACGATGAAGCGGTGACCGTCAGCCAGCGCATCGCCGGGCTCTGGCCGCGGCGATGGCCCGTCCAGCCGTTCCGCGAGCCGAGCTGGGCCAACCAGGAGCCGACCTACCGGGACTGCTCACCCGCGCTCATCGAAGCCGCGGGCAAACGCGCGTCGGCGCGTCCCTCCGGCAACTGGTTCGTCCTCGGCGCCAGCCGGTCGGTGCGGCCGGACCGCCCGTTCGGGGTGACGGTCGGCGGCCGGGAGCTCGTGGCCTGGCGTGACCGCGACGGCGGGGTCCGCGTCGGCCCGGGCGCTTGCCCGCACCTGGGGGCGCCCCTCGCCGACGCCCGGCTGCACCGGGGCGAGCTGGTCTGCCGGTGGCACGGCCTGCGGCTGGGCGGCGATCGTCGCGGCGCGTGGGCGCCGGTTCCCGCGCACGACGACGGCGTGCTCGTCTGGGCCCGCCTCGACGAGACCGGGCGCGAGCAGCCGACCGAGCGGCCGGTGGTTCCCGCCCGGCCCGGTGGTGGTGCGCGCATCGACGCCGTCGCCACGCTCAGCGGCATCTGCGAGCCGGAGGACGTGGTGGCGAACCGGCTCGACCCGTGGCACGGCGCCTGGTTCCACCCGTACTCCTTCGCGCGTCTGCGGGTGCTTTCCGCGTCGCAGGGCGTCGAGGTGGCCGAGGAGGAGGACCGCTTCCTGGTCGAGGTGACCTTCCGGCTCGCCGGCCGATGGGGAGTCCCGGTCGTGGCCGAATTCGTCTGTCCCGAGCCGCGCACGGTGGTGATGCGCATCGTCGAGGGCGAGGGGGCCGGCAGCGTGGTGGAAACGCACGCGACGCCGCTGGGCCCCGGTGCGGACGGGCGTCCCCGCACCGCGGTGATCGAGGCGACGATCGCCGCGTCGGAGCGCCCCGGGTTCGCCGTCGCGGCCAAGCTGGCACCGGCGATCCGCCCGCTCGTGCGCCACACGGCGGCGCGGTTGTGGCGTGACGACCTCGCGTATGCCGAGCGGCGGTACGCCTTGCGCGCGTGAACAGGGCCGGCGGCGAGGGGTTTACCGGGCGGCCACCCGGAAGAGGGCGGGGATCAGGATCAGCAGCGGGACCGTGAGCCAGTAGGCCACGGCCTTGAGCTTCGGTGCCCGGAAAGCGAACAAGGCGTTCAGGCCGAACACGACCAGTCCCGTGAACAGCAAGAAGAGGAGGCCGAGCGTGATCACGAGCCCGGCGCCGTCGTCGACCACCGTCGGGTCGAGTTCCGCCCAGCCCAGCTCGCCCGCGATGACCTGGAACGCCAGCAGGGACCACATGATCGGGTAGGAGCACGGGATCGCCAGCAGCAGGTTGAGGGGAACGCCGATCAACCAGACCTGATGGGGGCGGAGCCGGCCACGGACCATGCGGTCATCCTGCCGGAGTGCGGCACGGCCAGGCCACCCGGTGCGCGGCCCTGACGGGACCGTCGTGGCGGAGCGGGCCGTCACCCCCGAACCGGGAGGGTGACGGCCCGCCGACGAGAAGCGAAGCTCAGCCGCGAGCCGCGGCCACCGTCGCCGCGGCCCGCTGGTCGGTGGCCGGCGGCATCAGTTTCGGGTACTCCTTCTGGAACTTCTCGATCATCGTGGCGGACGGGACGATCCGGTTCGGGTTGCCCTGGTTCGTCGCCTGCTTCTCGCCCCAGGCACCGGCGGCCTTGCGCTGGTCGGGGGTGCCGTGGCTGTGGAAGCAGTCACCGATGGAGGCGTCGAGGTAGATGACCTCCTGCTGGGTGCGGGCGTTCCACGCGAAGCCCTTGGCGTGCGCGACGAAGTAGCCGCCGTAGGCGTCGGGACCCATCTCGGAGGACTCGTTGCGCGGGTAGTTCTCGTGGGCGAAGTCGACCTGGTGGCCGTACTCGTGGCCGACCACGGACTCCACCGAGACGTCGTCGAACCCGAGGTGGTCGACGACGTCGAGCAGGCCGTCGCCGAGCGCCACGCGCTTGCCCCCGAGGCTGTCGGCCGGTGCGGAGAACGCGTTCAGGGTGATCAGCGGGTTGCGGCCACCCTGCATTCCCGGCACTTCGTAGAGCACCTTGGTGGCGAGCGTGGCGGCGGCCTTCACCTTGGCCGGCGCGAGGCCGAGGCTGAAGGTCTGCGCCATCTTCGCCTGGCTGCCGAGATCGGTGCCCTTCCAGGCGACGAGCTGGATGTTCCAGCTTTCGATGTCCCAGAAGCCGCGCAGCTTGTCGATCGTGGCCGTGGCGCGCGGGGTGTACTGGCCGTCGGTGCCGAAGACCTGCGTGGTCTTGTCGGACGCGACGCCCTGCACGTAGAGCTGGCTGAGCCCCGACAGTGCGTCGAGCGCCTGGCCCTCGAGCGGGGTGAGCTGGGACGCGAGCTGGTTCGCGTACGTCAGCAGCGAACCTTCGGTGCAGCCCGGGATCGGGCCTTCCGCGGCCCGGCTCCGGGGGCCGATCCGCGGGACGGGCGACTCGATGAGCCGGTCGACGCCGCGCAGAGCGTCCGCCGGCAGCCCGTTGTAGAGGTCGACGACGTCCTGGTACAGCTGAGCGACGTCCTGCTCGACGGTGGATGGTGCCGCCGCGGCCGCGGGAACGGCCGTGGCGAGCGCGAGTGCCGCAGCGGTGCCCGCGGCTGCGAGCGTCCTGCCGAGAAATCTGGTCCGGTCGGGCAAGGTGGTTCCCCTCTTCGGTTTCCGGTTCAAGATCACGAAGCACCGCCACGGTAGGGCGGTAATTGGCGGCAGAACCGGCGTGCAGGCGAGAAGCCCGGAATGGCTCACGCCTTTCGGAGGGTTTTCACCGTGCGGACATCGGCCGAAAGTACTAGGCCGGGCCGATGCGCAGGACGAGCTTGCCGCCGGGGCGCTGCGACTGGCTCAGCTCGATGGCCTCGCGCCAGCCGGCGAGGGGAATGACGCGGGCGACCGGGATGCCGAAGCGGCCCTCGGCGGCGAGCCGGGCGCACTCCCCGATGACCTCGTAGCGGTGGGCGAGGGGTCCCTCGGTGAACGCGTCGCGGGCGCCGGACTCGCGGGCGGCGGCGAGGTTGCTGATGGTCAGGATGTGCCGGGGGTCGGTGACCGTGCGGAGGAGTTCGGGGATGGTGGCGTCGTCGGGCGGCGAGACGTCGAGGACGACGTCGACGGGTCCCCCCGCCAGTTCGCGTACCCGGTCGGCCATGCCCTCGCCGTAGGGGGTGACCTCGGCTCCGGTGGCGCGCAAGGCCTCGGTGTGGGTGAGGCCCGCGGTGGTGATCACCCGCGCGCCGGACCGCCGGGCGAGCTGCACGGCGGCGAAGCCGGTGGTGGTGCCGCCTCCGCTGACGAGCAGGGTCGTGTCGGCGGTGATGCCCAGCAGGTCCAGACCGCGCTGAGCGGTCTCCACGGCCATGGGCAGTGCGGCGGCGGCCGCCGGTTCGAGTGCGGGTGGCCGCGGGAACCAGACGTCGAGCACCGCGTGGCCGGAGGCGCCCGCGGTCGGTCCGGTGAAGGGGGCGGGACCGAAGACGGCGTCCCCGAGCCGGACACCGGTCACGTCCTCGCCGATGGCGTCGACGGTGCCGGCGACCTCGAGCCCGACCCCGCGGGGCAGGTCGCCGGGGTACAGGCCCCGGCACAGGGACAAGTCGGCCGGGTTGATCGTGCAGACCTCGACGGCGACCCGGACCTGCCCCGGGGCCGGCCGTGGCGGCTCGGCCTCCTCGAGCCGCAGGACGTCGAGGGGGTCACCGGTGTGGTGGAAACGCAGGGTGCGCATGAGGATCTCCGCGGATCGAGTAATGACAGCAGATGCTGTCGTCACTCGACGGTAGCACAGTGATGACAGCATCTGCTGTCGCTATGCTGGGGGCATGGCGCGTTGGGAGGGCAACACCCGTGAGCGGCTCGAACGGGCGGCGTTGGAGCTGTTCCGCGATCAGGGCTACGACCGCACGACGGTCGCGCAGATCGCCGGGCACGCCGGACTCACCGAGCGGTCGTTCTACCGCTGGTTCACCGACAAGCGGGAGGTGCTGTTCGCCGGGGACGAACTGCAGGCCTGCCTGGAAGCCGGCATCGCCGAGGTGCCCGCCGGAACGGGCGCGCTCGCGACGCTGATGGCCGCGTTCACCGCGGTCCCCGAAGTGCTGCGTCCCCCCGAAATGCTGATCGAGCTGCGCGCCGTCATCGCGGACAACCCGCCGCTGCGGGAACGCAGCTTGATCAAGGAGGCGATGCTGTCCGAGGTGACCACGGCGGCGCTGTGCCGCCGTGGCCACGACGAGCACACCGCGCGGCTGGCCACCGCACTCGGCATGGCGATCCTGGGGTCGGCCACCAGGCGATGGGTGCTCGGTGAGCGGGCCGACTTCGCCGACCTGCTCGCCGGCAGTGCTGCCGATCTCGTTGCCGTTGCTGCCGACCTGCCACCTGGTCAGGGTCACAGCGGGAAGGCGCCGAGGAAAACGAGGTAGCCGCGGCCAAAGCGAGATTTCGGCCCTCGGTACCCGGTCCGCGCTGCTGGTTGCGGCTCGACGTGCCGTTCGACGACCGTTGCCGAGGAACCCAGCCGTTGGGCGGCTGGGTTCCTCGGCCGGCTGACACCGGTCAGCGTTGCAGCGTCAGGACACCCGGCCGCCACGGCAGCTGGTCGTAGGGTCCACTGGCGCTGGGGGACTTGCCCTGGTACAGCAGTTGCAGGTTGCAGGGATCCACGGTCATCGTCTGGTCGGGGTTGGTGCGGACGAGGTCACCGTGGCTGATGTCGTTGGTCCAGCCGGCGCCGCTGTTGGCCTTGCCCGCGAACGGGTTGCTCTCGCTCGCCGCCTGCGGGGTCCACGAACCGCTCAGGCTGCTCGCCGTGAACGAGCGGAAGTAGCGGCCGTTCGCGCCGATCGCCTCGACGATCATGAGGTACTGGCTCTGGCCCTGGACCTTGTAGACCTGGACCGCCTCGAACAGGTTGTTCGTCGAATCGCTCAGTACCGTCGTGTACGACGAGCCGAAGCTGCCCGGGAAGTTGCCGATCGGCATGCTCGCCCGGTAGATCTTGCCGTTGTCGCCGGCGAAGAACAGGTACATGTTCGAGCCGTCGGCGATCAGGGTCTGGTCGATCGGGCCGGTGCCGGAGCCGGAGATGCTGCCCGTGAACAGGGGCTGCGGCGAGGACCAGCCGTTGGGGTTGGTCGGGTCGCTCGACGTGCGGTAGATGAAGGGCCACGCACCCCACTGGTACGCCAGCACCCAGATGTTCTTGGGCGCGAAGTAGAACAGCGTCGGCGCCACCGCGGCCTGGCTCATCCCGTTCTGGCCGGCCGAAGCCATGTCGGACCAGTTGGTGAACGGGCTGAAGGCCATCGAGCCGTACGACGAACCCGCGACGTTCGACGCGTAGACGAGGTGCTTCCCGTTGTAGACGACGTTGGTGAAGTCCTTGAGCGAGACCCACCCGTTCTTGGGTGTGGCCAGCACACCCGTCGACGACCAGTGGTAGGACGACGGGAGCGAGCAGCCGCTGCCGGTCGGGGTCGTGGGCGTGGTCGTCGGGGTCGTGGTCGACAGGCCGGTCCACTTCTGGTTGCTGCCGCCGTTGCACGTCCAGATCCCCACGGCGGTGCCGTTGGCCGTGGCGGCACCCGTGACGTCCAGGCAGAGCCCGGTCTGCACCGCGACCACCGTGCCGTCGGAACCGATCCGCCACTGCTGGTTGGCCCCGCCGTGACACGTCCAGATCTGCACCCGGGTCCCCGCGGTCGCGCCGCCGGGTACGTCGAGGCACTTGCCGCCGAACACCGTCAGCTGACCGGCGTTCGTCGAGGTCCACTGCTGGTTCGCGCCGCCGGAGCAGTCGTAGATCTGCAGGGAGGTACCGTCGGCCTGGTTGGCGTTCGGCACGTCCAGGCAGCGGCCGGAACCGACACCGTGCAGAGCGCCGGTGACGTCGGCCAGGGCCGGGCCCGCCCCCAGCGTCACGCCCGTCGCCACCGCTGCCGCGACCGTCACCGCGGCGGCGAGCGCGGCGATCCTGCGGCTGGAACTTCCTCTGTTCATGACGTTCTTCTCCCGGTCAGCTGCGGGTCCGCCTGGTCCGGCAGCTCGTCGGCAAAGGGACTGTTATCGCTAACATTGGTCGCGCCAGCCTGGACTTCCGAGCCGGACGTTGTCAATCGAAGCGGCCGAGGGCCGGAGATGCCGGACGCCGGGTCCGGCGACCTCGCACCTCAGGGCCGCGCATTCGGTCCACAAAGGACAGTCGAGTCGTGAAAGTTACATCCGCGCCGCCTTACCGGCCGGCCCGCCCGGGCCCCGCCTTCTCCAGCACCCGCAGGAAAGCGCGGGACCACTCGGGCAGGTCCGGCCACCCGCGGCAGGACACCATCGCGCCGTCGACGACGTCGGGCGCGTCGGCGAACGTCGCGCCGGCGAGCTCCATGTCCGCCTTCAGCGGGGGGAAGGCGGCCGTGGTGCGGCCGCGCAGCAGTCCCAAGGCCGCCGGGATCTGCGCGCCGTGGCAGATCGTGCCGACCGGGAGGTCGCGCTCGAAGAAGTGCGTGACGACGCGCGCCACGTCCGGGTCGGTCCGGAGGTACTCGGGGGCCCGCCCGCCGGGGATCACGAGGGCGTCGAACGCGCCCGGGTCCACGTCGGCGAACGCCAGGTCGACCGGCAGCAGGTGTCCCGGCTTCTCGGTGTAGGCGTCCCACCCGGGTTCGAAGTCGTGGACGACCAGGTGCACCGGACGCGTCGTGGGGGCGGCCACGACCGCCTCGTGGCCGCCCTCGCGCAACCGGAAGATCGGGTACATCGAGTCGAGCTCCTCGGCGGCGTCGCCGGTCAGGACCAGTACCCGTGCCATGGTCGTCCCCTTCGGATCAGCGCAGTGCCCACTGCTGGTTCGCCTGCCCGCCGCAGGTCCACAGGATCAGCTGGGTGCCGTTGGCCGTGCCCTGCCCGGTGGCGTCGAGGCACAGTCCGGATTGGACACCGGTGATCGTGCCGTTCGCGGCGACGGTCCACTGCTGGTTGGCCTGGCCGTGGCAGTCCCAGACGATCACCGGGGTGCCGTTCGCCGTGCCGTGGCCGGAGGCGTCCAGGCACTTCGAGCCGGCGACGACCAGTTCGCCGCCCGACTGGGTCCACTGCTGGCCGGACTGCCCGCCGCAGTCCTGCAGCCGCACCTGGGTGCCGTTGGCCGCGCTCCCGGCGTCGGCGCAGCGGCCCGACTGCGCGCCGACGATCCGCCGGGCGCCGGTCGTCCCCGGCGTGCCGATGCTCCCCGGCACGGACTGCAGCGCGGCGAACCAGGTGGCGGCCATCTTGTCGTAGCCCGCCGCCGTGGGGTGGATGCCGTCGATCAGGTCGGCGGCGGTGAGCGCGGCGTGCATGTCCACCAGGTGCACGTGCTTCCCGGCGTTCCGGGCGGCCTGCACGATCCCGGGGATCGCGGAGTTGAAGGTGCGGGCCGCGGACTCCTGCCCCGCGTTGGCGAGCGGGATGATCGTCGCGACGAAGACCTCGGCGTCCGGTGCGGTCGCCGTGATGTGGTCGATCAAGGTGGCGAGCCGGGCGGGCGCGCGGGTGACGTCGTAGTTCTGCAGGACGTCGTTGGTGCCGATGTGCAGCAGGACCGTGTGCGGGGTGCTCGTCCGCAGCCAGCCGGTGATGTTCGCGTCGATCTGGTCGATGCGCCAGCCCGGGTGGCCCTCGTGGTCGTGGTCGCCGAGTGCGGCGGGGCCGTTGAACTGCGAGCCGGTGAAGTCGACCTGGTAGCCGCCCGCCGCGAGCCGCTGCCAGAGACCGATCCGGTAGCCGCCGGGCACTTGCGTGCCCTCGGTGATGGAGTCGCCGAGCGGCATGACCCTGGTCCCGCCGTTCGACTCGGCGGCGGCCGGGCCGCCCGGCAGGAACGCGCTCAGGAACAGGGCCGTCACGGCCGCGAAAACCCGGATTCTCATGATCCTCCTCGAGTCAGCCGAACGTCCACTGCTGGCCGGCCTGGCCGGTGCAGGTCGCCAGCCGGACGATGGTGCCGTTCGCCGTGCCGCCGCCGGTCACGTCCAGGCACAGCCCGGACTGGACGCCGGTGATCGTGCCGCTCGCGTTCGCCTGCCAGCGCTGGTTGGCCCCGCCGTTGCACGTCCAGCTGACGACCGGGGTCCCCGGCGTGGTGCCCTGGCCGGACGCGTCCAGGCAGCGGGTGCCGTCGTAGACGGTGAGCTCGCCGCCGGCGGTCCGGGCCCACGACTGGTTGCCACCGCCGTGGCAGTCCCAGAGCTGCACCTGCGCACCGGGTGTCGTGCTCGCGCCGTTGACGTCCAGGCACTTGCCGAGCGCGCGCACCGGGCCCGCGGCCGGGCCGGTGGTGGTGCCCGTGCCGGCGGCGGCGATGACCTGCTGGGCGCCGGACGGCCAGTTCGTCCCGCTGACCTGGACGTTGCCGGTCAGGACGTTGTTGTGGGGCGACCCGGTGGCCACCTGGGTGGCGCCGCCGTTGTACCAGTTTCCGCTGAAGGTGCTGTCGTTGGTGTTGTTGGTGCCGCTCGCGTTGGTGAAGGCCCAGACCCCGGAGTCCTGGATCACGTTGGCCGACAGCGTCACGTAGCGGGAGCCTTCGTCGAGGTACAGCCCGACCGTGCGGTTGTTGTCGAAGATGTGGTTGTGGTCGATCGAGCTGCCCGGGTTCGCCGACAGGTTGTAGATGCTGCCGCCGTCGTGCATCAGCTTCTTCGTGCCGTGCACGCGGTTGTAGCTGACGACGGTGTCCCGCAACGTCGTCGGCGTCGAGTACACCGGCTGGTAGTCGTAGAGCCCGCGGTTGCGGTAGTCCTGGCTGCCGCCCGGGTCGTTGGCACCCCAGCCCCAGCCGACGTCGATCCCGTCGTAGGTCAGGTTCGCCACGTCGTTGTGCGTGATGACGGTGTGCGTCGCGTAGGTCGACAGGATGCCGGCCATTTCGCGGTAGTCCAGGGCGACGCGGGACACCGTGTTGTACGACAGCGTGATGTCGCGGTTCGTCATCGCGGCGTTCGACGGGTGGTGCGCGTCGGGGCGCACGCCGCCGACGACGATGCCACCGCCCGAGACCTCGGTGAAGGTGTTGTGGTCCACGGTGATCGACGACGCGCCGAGCCCGGTCCCGGAGGCGTGCGCGTTCGCGTCGTTGCCGATGCCCAGCGCGACCTGACCGAGGTGGGTGAAGGTGTTGCCGCTGAACGTGATCCCGGTGGCGGCCGAGACCTGGACGGCGGCGGGCGCCTGCGCCCAGCCGTTGCGGGCCCCCTCGAACTGCTGGCAGCCCGACTGGCACGACGTGAGGAAGTCGCCCGGCATCGGCGCCGCGGCCGGGAGGAACGTGCCGGTCTGCTGGTTCGCGTACCCGGCCGGCGTGCTCGGCCCGAGCCAGGTGGTGTGCTCGAAGTGCAAGCCCTTGAACGCGATGCCCCGCACCGGGTCGTCGTAGCTGCCGCCGAGCTGCAGCAGCGACGTCAGCCGCGGCAGCTCGACGTCGTGGCTGCCGGGCACCCAGCCGCCCGGTGCCTTGTAGTAGAGCTTCCCGGCCGCCGGGTCCAGGTACCACTGGCCGGTGTTCTTGAGGAACGAGTACGAGTTCTCGAGGAACAGCTGGCCGCCGCCGAAGGGCTTCGCGAGGGTGTCGTAGCCCCAGTTGTTGTTGTTCCACGCGGGTTGCTGCATGACGATCGAGGTGCCGCTGATGTGGTCGACGGGGGAGTACCGGTCGGTGAACGAGTTCTGGCTCTCCACCTCGATCCGGCTCTGCCGGGGCAGCGTGGCGAGGTAGTTCAGCGCGGAGTTGGTGATGGTCAGGCCGGACGTCGTGACCTGCACGTCGGTGCGCGAGATCGGGATCGACGCGCGCGGCGCCAGCGCGCCGTCCACGAACAGCTGCCGGGAGTCGGCGCCGGCCGGCACGGACGCCACCCAGATGTTCTGGCTCGCGTCCTGCGCGGTCCAGCCGGTGACCTGCGTGCCGCCGGACAGGACCGGTGTCTGGCCGGGCGCGGCCTGCCACGTGACGGTGTGGCCGTTCTGCCCGGAGTCGGCGCTGGTGAACGAAAGCGGGGCGGTCAGCCGGTAGGTGCCGCCGGCGAGCTGGACGATGACGTCGTTGCCCGCCGACTGGGCGCGGGACAGCTGCTGGGCCCTCGCCGGGGTCGCGACGGGCCGGTCGGGCGTGCCCGGGCCGGCGTCGTCGCCGTTCGGCGCGACGGCGATGGTGACGGTCGCGGCGTGGGCGGACGGCGCGGCGACGGCCGTCACCACGAGGGCGGCGGCGAGCGCGGCGGCCAGGGATCCGGTGCGCGGCATGGCGGGGACCTCTCCGGGAACGGTGACGGCGGGGACTCGTCCATGTGTATGACTCATTCGAAGCGGGAAGCCGCACCGCGTCAATGCACCCGAGCGCGTTCGAAGTTTTCAACTGCGGGAACGCATGTAAGTTTCACCCATGTTTCGCGGGAGTTGACGGGACCGGTCGACCGCGAGGTAAGGTCACTGTCCGGTGCCCGGTGAGTCATACTCATCGGGTGACTCGCAACGAGGAAGCCGCGCCGTACCGGCCCGGCTACGAAATCGTGGCCGAGCAGCTGCTGAACCTGATCGCCGAACTGCGGCTGCGGCCCGGCGACCGGATGCCGACCGAGGTCGAGCTGGCGGCGCGGGTGGGGAGCAGCCGGACCGTGGTGCGGGAGGCCGTCAAGATCCTCTCGGCGATCGGCCGGGTGCGAGCGCACAAGGGACGTGGGCTGTATGTGTCCGACGACGAAGGCATGCTCGGCGCTTCCCGCTGGGGCGGGTTCTTCCTGCCCGCCGACCTCGACCACGTCTACATGCTCTTCGAGTTCCGCCGCGTCCAGGAGACCGCGTCCAGCAGGCTCGCGGCGACCAACGCCACTCCGGCCGAACTGCAGGCGATCGAGGCCGCCGCCGAGACCTGCCGGCAGGGGCACCTGACCGGCCAGGCCGCGTTGTTCGACCGCGGCGACGACGACTTCCACCTCCGCGTCGCCACGGCGTCGCACAACCAGTTCCTCGTCGCGGCCGTGCGCGAAGCCCGCCGCCTGCAACGCCAGACGAACATCATCGGGATGTCCGGCTCGGTCGGCGGGCACGCCCCGGCCGCGATCGAGGAACACGCCGCCATCTACCGGGCGATCCGCGACGGCGAACCGGAGACGGCGGCGCGGGCCGCCGCCGTCCACCTCGACAACACCTTGGAGGACTACCGCCGGGAGATCCAGCACCGGCTCTTCGGCCAGTGAGCGCAGCGGGGAATGCCCGAGCGGTGGCTTGGGCATTCCCGGCCGCGCTCATTCCTTTGTGGACAGGAGTGACCCGTCGCCGGGCGGAACCCGTTGTGAGTGGGTAAGTTTCACCGCGCATTGACCTTTGCCGCCGGCCGCTTCTATCTTGGCTCATGCCCGTTCGGTCGGTGATCGGGCGATCGCACAGCGCGCACCCCGCGCGTTCCCTGCGCTCCTGAGAAGGAGTACTCGTGACAATGCTGTCTCGTTCGCTCCGCGCGGCTGTCCTCCTTGCCGCACTGGTCCTGGGGCTCGCGGCACCCGTGTCCGCCGCGCCCGCGGCGGCCTTCAAGGTTCTGGTGTTCTCGAAGACCACCGGCTTCCGGCACGACTCCATCCCGGCGGGGATCGCCGCGATCCGCCAACTGGGTCAGCAGAACGACTTCGCGGTCGACGCCACCGAAGACGACGCGCAGTTCACCGACGCCACCCTGGCCCAGTACGCCGCCGTCGTCTTCCTGTCCACGACCGGCGACCCGGTCGGCACGCAAGCCGGCAAGGACGCGTTCCGCCGCTACATCCAGCACGGCGGCGGGTTCGCCGGCGTCCACGCGGCGTCCGACAGCGGGTACGACTGGGCCTGGTACGGCCAGCTGGTCGGCGCCTACTTCAAGCAGCACCCCGCCCAGCAGAACGCCCTGGTGAAGGTGGAAGACCCGAACCACCCGTCCACGCAGGGGCTGCCCGCGCAGTACACCCGGTACGACGAGTGGTACGACTTCCGCGCCGACCCGCGCCCGTCCGTGCACGTACTGACCACAGTGGACGAATCCAGCTACACGGGCGCGACGATGGGCGCGGACCACCCGACGACCTGGTGCCACGCCTTCGACGGCGGCCGCGCCTGGTACACCGGGATGGGCCACACGATCGAAAGTTTCAGCGAACCCAACTTCCTGCACCTGCTGCTGGGCGGGATCCGCACGGCGGCCGGAGCGGTCCCCGCCGACTGCTCGGTCACCACCACACCGCCTCCGGCGGGCAAGCAGATCGCGGGCGCGCAGTCGGGCCGGTGCGTCGAGGTGCCGAACTCCGCCACCACCAACGGGACGCAGGTGCAGCTGCGGGACTGCGTCGCCGGGCAGGCGAACCAGTCGTGGACCTACACCGCCGGCAAGCAGCTCGTGGTCTACGGGAACAAGTGCCTGGACGCCTCCGGCCGCGGCACGGCCAACGGCACGCCGGTGATCATCTGGGACTGCACCGGGCAGTCCAATCAGCAGTGGAATGTTAACGCGAACACGATCACGGGTGTCCCGTCGAACCTCTGCCTGGACGCCTCCGGCCGCGGCACGGCCAACGGCACGAAGATCATCCTGTGGTCCTGCGGCGGCCAGGCCAACCAGCAGTGGTCCCTCCGCTGACCGTCCCTCCCCTGCCTCGAGGAGAGCTCGTCATGTCCGGATTTTCCGCGCTGCGCCGCGGCGCGCTGGCGGTGGCCGGGGTCCTGGCCGCTGCCCTGGTCCCGGTGCTCACGGCCCCGGTGGGCCCGGCGGCCGCGGCGGCGCTGCCGCCGGACTCGAAGTTCCAGAAGGTCACGCTGCACACCGAAACCGGCAACCCGATGGCGATGGACGTGGCGGCGGACGGGCGGGTGTTCTACATCGACCGCCTCGGTGACGTCAAGGTCGTCAAGCCCAATGGCACCGCGGTCCTCGCGACGCACCTGAACGTCTTCACGGCCAACGAATCCGGCGGGCTCAACATCGCGCTCGACCCCGCGTTCGCGACCAACCAGTGGGTCTACGTCTACTACTCGCCGAACAACGCCGGCAACGTCGACCGGCTGAGCCGGTTCACCGTCGCCGGCGACACGATCGACCAGTCGACCGAGAAGGTCGTGCTGGACGTCCCGGTGCAGCGCGCGGAATGCTGCCACCACGGCGCGGGCCTGGTGATCGACAAGAAGAACGGGAACCTGTGGTTGTCGCTGGGGGACAACACCAACCCGTTCGCCTCGGACGGGTACAGCCCGCTCGACCAGCGCTCGGGGCGAGCGTACTGGGACTCCGAACGCACCGCGGGCAACACGAACAGCCTGTCCGGCAAGGTCCTGCGGATCCACCCGGAGACGAACGGGACCTACACGATCCCGTCGGGCAACCTGTTCGCTCCCGGCACCGCGAACACCCGCCCGGAGATCTACACGATGGGCGAGCGAAACCCGTTCCGGATGGGCCTCGACCCGAAGACCGGCTACCCGCTCGTGGCCAACTACGGCCCCGACGCGCCGAACGCCAGTTCCACCCGCGGCCCGCAGAACACCGTCGAGTGGGACGTCGTCAGCAAGCCCGGCAACGCCGGCTGGCCGTTCTGCGTCGGCCCGAACCTGGCCTACAACCGGTACGACTTCGGTACCGGCGCGTCCGGCGCGCAGTTCGACTGCGCGGGCGGCCCCACCAACAGCTCGCCGAACAACACCGGCCTGACCAAGCTGCCGCCCGCGATCCCGGCCCAGGTCTACTACCACTACCAGGCCGACCCGGCGCACTTCCCGCAGCTGTCCGGCGGGGCGCCGATGGCCGGGCCGGTCTACCGGTTCGACCCGAACCTCGCCTCGGCCCGCAAGTGGCCCGCCGACTTCGACGGCCGCGCGGTCTTCGCCGAGTGGAACACCAGCGCGATGTACACCTTCCAGCTCGACGGCAACGGCACGAACGTCACCTCGATCGACCCGCTGCTGCCGTCGGTGAAGTTCAACCGGCCGATGGACTTCAAGTTCGGCGCGGACGGCGCGCTCTACGTCATCGAGTGGGGGACCGGGTACGGCGGCGGCAACAGCGACGCGTCCATCGACCGCGTCGACTACCTCGGCGGCGGCTCGGCCGCGCCGGTCGCGAAGGCCACCGCGGACCGCACCAGCGGCCCGGCCCCGCTCACCGTGAACTTCAGCGGTGCCGGCTCGGCCGACCCCGGCGGCTCCACGCTGCGCTACTCGTGGAACTTCGGTGACGGCACCACCTCGACCGCGGCGAACCCGGGTCACACCTACGCCGCCGGCAACTACACCGCGGTGCTCACCGTAACCAACTCGGCGGGTGCCACCGGGACCGCGAGCGTCACCATCACCGCCGGGAACACGGCACCGACGCTCACCTTCACCACGCCACCGAACGGCGGGGTGTTTGACTGGGGCGACAAGGTGAACGTCGCCGTCACGGTCACCGACCCCGAGGACGGGACGGTCGACTGCGGGCAGGTGACCGTCCAGGCCTACCTCGGCCACGACGAGCACGGCCACCCGCTCGACCAGTACCCCGGCTGCACCGCGTCGATCCAGACCACGCTTTCGTCCGGGCACAGCGAGAACGACAATATCTTCTACGTCCTCGAGGCGTCCTACACCGACAAAGGCGGGGCCGGTGGCGCCAGCCCGATCACCGGCCGCGCGCAGGTGATCCTGCAGCCCAAGCACAAGCAGGCGGAGTTCTACACCGCCACCGGCCGCACCGCCGACGGGAAGGGCACCGACACCGCGGGCGTCACCGTGGAAGCCGCCACGGACCCGATGGGCGGCGGCAGCAGCGCGGCGTTCATCCAGGACGGCGACTGGTGGTCGGTCGACCCGCTCGCGCTGAACGGCGTCACCGGCCTCGAGGTCCGGGCTTCCTCGGGCGGGTCCGGCGGCACGCTGGAGGTGCACCGCAACGCCCCGGACGGCGCGTTGGTCGCCTCGGTGCCGATCACCGGGACGGGGGGCTGGCAGAACTGGCAGGACTTCACCGTCAGCCTGACCAACCCGCCGGCCGGCAGCGGCACGCTGTACTTCGTCGCCCGCAACCCCGCGGGCCAGACCGGGGCCGCGTACCTGTTCAACGTCAACTGGATCCACTACATCGGCGCGGGGGTCGGCCTGCCGGGTACCCCGCCGCCGTCGGGGAAGCAGATCGTCGGCACGCAGTCGGGTCGGTGCGTGGAGGTGCCGAACTCCTCGACGGCGAACGGCACCCAGGTCCAGCTGCGCGACTGCGGCAGCCAGACCGCCAACCAGCAGTGGACCCCGACGAGCGGGAAACAGCTGACGGTCTACGGGAACAAGTGCCTCGACGCGTCCGGCAAGGGTACGGCCAACGGCACGCAGGTGATCATCTGGGACTGCACCGGCCAGCCGAACCAGCAGTGGACCGTCAACGCGAACGGCACCATCACCGGTGTCCAGTCGGGGTTGTGCGTGGACGCGAACGCCCAGGGCACGGCCAACGGCACGAAGATCATCCTCTGGTCCTGCGGCACGCAGGCCGCCAACCAGCAGTGGAGCCTCCGATGAGACACCTGATCCGCGTCCTGCTCGCGACGCTGCTCCTGCTGCCCCTGACGGTGTCGCTGACCGCCGGCCCGGCGTCGGCCGCCGCGTTGACCCGCGTCACCGGCTTCGGCGCCAACCCGACCAACCTGAACATGTACCTGTACGCGCCCGACAAGGTGGCGGCCAAGCCGGCGCTGCTGGTGCTGGTGCACTACTGCAGCGGCTCGGCGAGCGCGATCTTCAACGGCAACGGGCACGACTACGCGACGGCGGCCGACCGGTACGGCTACCTCGTCGTCGTGCCCGAGGCGACCCGGGACGGGCACTGCTTCGACGTCTCCACGAAGGCGGGCCTGACCCGCGACGGCGGCAGCGACTCCACCGGCATCATGGCGATGGTCGCCTGGACCCGCCAGCACTACAACGTGGACCCGGGCCGCATCGTGGTCAGCGGCTTCTCTTCGGGAGCCATGATGACGAACGTCCTGGCTGCCGAGTACCCGGACGTCTTCTCCGCCGCGTCCGCGTTTTCCGGCGTGCCCGCCGGGTGCTTCGCGACCACCGACGGTTCGCTGTGGAACAGCCAGTGCGCGGGCGGGAACGTAGTCAAGTCCGCGCAGCAGTGGGCCGACCAGGCCCACGCGATGCACCCCGGCTACTCCGGCGGCTACCCGAGGATGCAGCTGTGGCACGGGAACCAGGACACCACCCTGGCGTACCCGAACTACGGCGAAGAGATCAAGCAGTGGACCGCCCTGCGCGGGCTGAGCCAGACGCCGTCCGCCACCGACCACCCGCAGTCGTCGTGGACGCGGAACCGCTACGGCGGCACCGGCACCCAGGCGCCGGTCGAGGGCATCACCATCGCGGGCACCGGGCACACCCTGCCGCAGGCGGGAATGCTCGCGTACGCGATCTCCTTCCTCGGCCTCGACAGCACGGGTGGGAGCACCCCCACCGGGAGCCCGGTGCGGTCGGTCGCGGCCGGGCGGTGCCTGGACGTGCCCGGTCAGTCGGCCACGCAAGGCACGCGAACGCAGCTGTGGGACTGCCACGGCGGCGCGAACCAGGCGTGGACGGCCACCGCGGCCGGGGAACTGACCGTCTACTCCGGCGACACCCTCCGCTGCCTGGACGCCGAAGGCGGCGGGACCAGCGCCGGCACGGCCGCGATCATCTGGGCGTGCCACGGCGGAGCGAACCAGAAGTGGCAGGTCAACGCGGACGGCACGGTCACCGCGCCGCAGTCGGGGCTCTGCCTGGAGGCCGCCTCGACCGCGAACGGCGCCGCCGTGCGGCTGGCGACCTGCACCCACGCCACGAACCAGCAGTGGACCCGGACCTGACCGGCGTCCCCTGTGACGAGAAAGGAGCTCGCGCGATGGTGAAGTTCAGACGTCTGTTCGCGTCCGCCGCGATCGGGGCGCTGGTGGCGATGTCCGGGGCCGGGATCGCGCAAGCCGCGCCCGCCGCGGGCACCACGGGCTGCGGAACCGCCCCCGGGCTGGCGAGCGGCAGCCACACGATCTCCAGCGGCGGCCAGAACCGCAGCTACCTCCTGCGGGTCCCGGCGAACTACGACAGCAACCACGCCTACCGGCTGTTCGTCGGGCTGCACTGGCGCGGCGGCACGGCCAACGACGTCGACTCGGGTGGGACGGACGGCTACAACTGGTCCTACTACGGGCTCCGGCGGCTCGCCGACACCGCGGGCAACACCACGATCTTCGTGGCGCCGCAGGGCAACGGCAACGGCTGGGCCAACCCCGGCGGCCAGGACGTCACGTTCGTCGACGACCTGCTGAGGCAGCTCGAGAGCGCGCTGTGCGTCGACACCTCCCAGGTCTTCGCCGGCGGGTTCAGCTACGGCGGCGCGATGAGCTACGCGCTCGCCTGCGCCCGGCCCACCGTCTTCCGCGCGGTCGCGGTCTACTCCGGGGCGAACCTCAGCGGGTGCGCCGGTGGCACGCAGGCGGTCGCCTACATCGGGATGCACGGCATCGGGGACAACGTCCTGCCGATCGCGTCCGGCCGCTCGCTGCGCGACCAGTTCGTCCGGAACAACGGCTGCACCGCGCAGAACCCGCCGGAGCCGTCGAGCGGCAGCCACACCCACATCGTCACGGCCTACTCCGGCTGCCGCGCCGGGTACCCGGTGGTCTGGGCCGCCTTCGACGGCGGTCACGACCCCGGCCCGCGCGACGGGTGCACCTGCAGCGGCTGGCAGACCTGGACGTCCGGCGAGGTCTGGAAGTTCATCACCCAGTTCGATTCGTCGACCCCGCCGTCCGGGTCGCCGGTGCAGGTCGGCGTGAACTACACCCTCGCGGCCGAGCACAGCGGCAAGCTCCTCGACGTCAGCGGCGTCTCCACCGCGGCCGGCGCGCTGCTGCAGCAGTGGCCGGCGACCGGCGGCCAGAACCAGCAGTTCGACTTCCTCGACTCCGGGGACGGCTACTACCGCATCCGCGCCCACCACAGCGGCCTGGTCCTCCAGGTGGCGAGTTCGGCCACCGGCGCCGACATCAGCCAGCAGCCGGACTCCGGGGCCGCCGCCCAGCAGTGGCGGGTGACCGACCAGGGCGGGGGTGTGATCGGCCTGGTCAACCGGCTGAGCGGCCTGGCGATGGACGTGTGGGGTGCCTCGACCGCCGACGGCGCGCGGATCTCCCAGTGGACGCCGTCGGGCGGGGCCAACCAGCGCTTCCGGATCCAGCGAACCTGAGGTACCCGGCGATATCCTTCAACGGTCCCGCAAAGACAACGACGTCTTGGGAGAATGAACGTGTCCTCCGTCGAGTCCCCCGAACTCCGTCCCACCCTCGCCGACGTCGCCCGGGCGGCCGGGGTGTCGACCGCCACCGCGTCCCGCGTGCTCAACGGCTTTCCGCGGGTCCGGCCGACGACGCGCAGACAGGTCGAGTCGGCGATGTCGGCGCTCGGCTACGCCCGGCAGCGAGCCGCGCGCGCGGCGACCGGGCCCACCGGCTCGATCGCGCTGGTCGTGTGCGAAGAGGTCCTGCGCCTGTTCGCCGATCCGTTCTTCGCCCGCATCGCCGCCGGTGCGGGCCGGGAGCTGACCGCGGCGGGCCTGCAGCTCGTCCTGCTCACCGTGCCCGCCACGGAGGACTACCAGGCGCCGGTGGTGCGCTACCTCGACGGCGGCCACGTCGACGGTGCGCTCGTCGTCGGGATGCACGGCCGCCGGCCGCTCGACCTGGGCTGGCTCGGCATCCCGGTGGTGTTCGGCGGCCGTCCCGTCTGCGCGGGGGAGCCCGGCCGGTTCTCCTACGTCGACGTGGACAACCGCGGTGGCGCCCAGCGGGCCACCCAGCGGCTCATCGACGCGGGCCGCCGCACCGTGGCGACCATCGCCGGGCCGCAGGACATGACCGCCGGCGTGGACCGGCTGCTCGGCTACCGGCAGGCGGTGGCGGGTGCCGGGCACGGCGACCGCGGGCTGGTGGTCTTCGGGGACTTCGGCCAGGCCTCCGGCCAGCAGGCGACGGCGCGCCTGCTGGACCGCCGGCCGCACGTCGACGCCATCTTCGCGGCCTCGGACATGATGGCGGTCGGCGCGATGCGGGCCCTGCACCGCGCCGGACGGCGGGTGCCCGGGGACGTCGCCGTCATCGGGTTCGACGACCTGCCGATCGGCCTGCGCACGGATCCGCCGCTCACCACCGTGCGCCAGCCGATCGAAGAGATGGGAGCCCGGATGACGGACGAGCTGCTCGCGATGCTCGGCGGTTCGGCCGCTCCCTGTTGCGCCGTGCTGGACACCGAGCTCGTCCTGCGCGCTTCCGCTTGATGGTGTTAGCGCTAACACTACTACTGGAGGAACCGTGACCATCCGAGTCAAGGCGGTGCGGGCCGTCATGGTCCTGGCCGCGCTGGTGGCGGCCGTGCTGACCGGCGCGCCACCGGCGTCCGCGGCGTCGACGTCGCTGACCAGCGCGGCGTCGGGCCGGTGCCTGAACGTCCAAGGCGCCGTCGACACGCCGGGAACCGCACTGGAGATCCGGGACTGCACCGGCCAGCCGAGCCAGGCGTTCGAGTTCACCGCCGCCGGTGAGCTGCGGGCGCTGAACGGGACGCGGTGCGTGGACGCGTACGGCAACCGGACCTCGCCCGGGACGGCGGTGATCATCTGGTCCTGCACCGGCGGGGCGAACCAGCAGTGGCGGCAGAACTCCGACGGTTCGATCAGCGGCGTCCAGTCCGGGCTGTGCCTCGACGTCAACGGGGGCGGCACGGCCAACGGCACCACGGTCATCCTGTGGACCTGTCACGGCCAGAGCAACCAGCGGTGGACCACCGGGAGCACGCCGGCGCCGGGTGCGGGTCCGTGCGACATCTACGCCTCGGGCGGGACGCCGTGCATCGCCGCGCACAGCACGGTACGCGCGCTTTACGGGTCCTACAACGGAAGTCTCTACCAGGTGCGCCGCGCGTCCGACAACGCCACCCGGAACGTCGGCGTCTCGGCGGCGGGGGGTGCCGCGGACGCCGCGGCCCAGGATTCCTTCTGCACCGGGACTTCGTGCGTCGTCACGGTGGTCTACGACCAGTCCGGCCGGGGCAACGACCTGTGGTACCAGGGGTCGAGCGTGGTGCCCGGCTCCAGCCAGAGCAGTCCGGCGAAGGCGACGTCGGAGTCCCTGACGGTCGGCGGCCGGAAGGCGTACTCGCTGTACATCAACCCGGGCAACAGCTATTGGCGCGACGGTCACCTCACCGGTGTGCCCACCGGCAGCGCGCCCGAGGGGATGTACATGGTGACGAGCGGGACGCACGTGAACAGCGGCTGCTGCTTCGACTACGGCAACAGCGAAACGACCAGGAAGGCCGACGCCGCGGGCGCGATGGACGCGCTGAACTTCGGCAAGCAGTGCTGGTTCGGCGGCTGCTCCGGCACCGGCCCGTGGGTGCAGGCCGACCTGGAGTGGGGGCTCTACCCCGGCGGGAGCCAGACGTGGAACCCGAACCAGCGGGCGTTCACGAGCAAGTTCGTCACGGCGGTGCTGAAGAACAACGGGACGTCCCGGTTCGCGATCAAGGGCAGCGACGCCCAGTCCGGCGGCCTCACGACCCTGTGGGACGGCGGCCTCCCGAGCGGCTACAGCCCGATGAAGAAGCAGGGGGCGATCGTCCTGGGCAGCGGCGGCGACTGCTGCAAGCCCGGCGGCGGCGCGAACCTCAGCGCCGGCACGTTCTACGAAGGGGCGATGGTCGCGGGGTATCCGTCGGATGCGACCGAGAACGCGGTGCAGGCCAACGTCGTCGCCGCCGGCTATCGCTGAGGCCGGTGTGCCGCCGGGGAGAGCGGGGTGGAGCCGGTCGTCCGGTTCCACCCCGTCCCGGTGACCGGCCTCGCGAGGGCGGCCGCGCCGGGGTCGTGAGTGAGAAACAGTGTTCTAACCCTGTTTCTCACTCACGACCGGGCCGCGGCAGAGCACCCGACTGCCACTGCCTGCCTTGGCTGGTCAGGCGCGGGTCCACCGCTGGCTCGACTGGTGCTTCCTCGGTGGCGGCGGCGAACGCCCCCAATATTGCGTTCGGCGCGTCACACGCACCGAACGCAACCTTGGGTGCGTCCGTGCTCGGCACCCCGGTCTCCGGGGCCGGGCAGAGCACCCGACCCCTTTCCGGCCCGGGCCTCGGATGGTCAGGCACGCGCGTCCCGGTGACGGGCCTCGCGAGGGCGGCCGCGCCGGGGTCGTGAGTGAGAAACAGTGTTCTAACCCTGTTTCTCACTCACGACCGGGCCGCGGCAGAGCACCCGACTGCCACTTACCGGCCCCGGCCCGGGGCCGCGGCGGCTCAGGCGCGGGTCCACCGTTGGTTCGGCTGGGCGTTGCAGGTCCACAGGACCACTCGGGTCCCGTTGGCGGTCGCCGCGCCTTCGGCGTCCAGGCACAGTCCGGATTGGACGTTCCGGACCGAGCCGTCGGTGGCCAGCGTCCACTTCTGGTTGTCCTGACCCGTGCACGGCCGGCTGAGGACGCGGGCGCCGCTGGTGGAACCGTCCAGGCACTTGTCGCCGAACACGCGGACTTCGCCGTTCTGCCAGGTCGTCCAGAGCTGGTTCGCCGCGGTCTGGCAGTCCCAGATCACCGTGCCCGCGCCGGCGGCCGTCGAGGCGTTTTCGACGTCGAGGCACCGACTCGATCCCGTGCCCCGCAGCCGGGACGTCGTGGCGGCCAGCGGGGAACCGCCGGACACGCGGTAGGCCGCGACGCCGTGGGCCGGCACGCTCGCCGAGATCGAGCCGCCGGTCGTCGACGTGGTCCCGGTCCACAGGTCGGTCAGGGTGAACGCCGAACCGGCGAGCCCGATCTGGGCGGCGGTCGTGCCGATGGTCGTCGTGCCGCCGCCGCGGTTGAGCAGGCCGACCGCCACCGACCCGTCCGCCAGTGGCTTGGCGAAGACCTCGACGTCGCCGTCGTCGCGCACGCGGCGGCCGCCGGCGCCGAGCCGGTCCTGGTCGACCGCCAGCAGCCGCGGGTTGCGCAGGATCGCGCTGACGTCGGCGGACATGGTGCGGATGTCGTTGCCCGCCATCAGCGGCGCGGCCATCAGCGCCCACAGCGCGAAGTGGGCCCGGGACTCGGTCAGCGACAGCCCGGGCCGCCCGACCACCAGCATGTCGGGATCGTTCCAGTGCCCCGGACCGGCCTGCGCGGCCAGCGGGGCGGTGACGTCGAGGACGTTGCCCACGCCCATCGGGTAGCTGTTGGTGTTGCCGTTCTGCCAGATGTCGAGCAGGTCCTCGGTGGTGCGCCAGAGATCGGCGACCTGGCCCCAGTCGTACTTGTCCCCGGTGATGGCGTGGTAGCTGTTGGGGTTGATGCTGTAGACGATCGGACGCCCGGTGGCGCGCAGCGCGTCGCGCATCAGGGTGAACCGGGCGACCTGCTCGTCGCGGGTGCCGGCGGGGGAGCACCAGTCGTACTTGAGGTAGTCCACGCCCCACGACGCGAACGTGCGGGCGTCCTGGGCCTCGTGCCCCGCACTGCCGGTGGACCCGGGGTAGGTGCCGGTCCGCTGGGCGCAGGTGCGGTCGGTCGGCACCTGGTAGATGCCGAACTTCAAGCCACGCCCGTGGATGTAGTCGCCCAGCGCCTTCATGCCGCTCGGGAACTTCGACGGGCTGGCGCGCAGGGCGCCCTGGCTGTCGCGCTGCGGGTCGAACCAGCAGTCGTCCACCACCACGTACTGGTAGCCCGCGTCCTTCATCCCCGAGGAGACCATCGCGTCGGCCGCCTGGCGGACCGCCGTTTCGCTGACGCCGCAGCCGAAGCTGTTCCAGCTGTTCCAGCCGAGCGGCGGGGTGAGCGCCGGGCTGCCGGGTGCGGCGACGGCGGCCGGTGGTGACCACGCCGTGGCGGCCACCGCCGCGGCGGTGAGCAAGTACGCGATCCGCTGACGCGTTCGAACGGACATCATCGTCCCTTTCCGGTGGTGGGTGGCCGAATCCGCGCTCAGGCGGCGAACTGCCACCAGTTCACGTTGAACAGGTAGCCGCTGCCCCCGGTGAACCGGAGGTACAGGTCGTGCGTGCCGACGGCGCCGGTCACGGGACACGACACGCTCGTCCAGGTCTGCCAGCCACCCGTGCCCGGCACGGTGCAGGTCCCGGCGAGGGTGCCGCCGGTCCCGTCCAGCCGGACCTCGATCCGGCCGCCGCCGGCCGCGGACGCCACTCTCGCGGTGAACGACCGGGCACCGGTACCGAAAGCGGCGCCCTTGACCTTGATCCAGTCGCCGTTCTCGAGGTAGCCGACGTTCATCCCGCCCTCGCCGGACGGTTCGGTCTCGACGCCGGATTCGAAGGCGATCGTTTCCGCTTCCTGCCGGGTGTACGGGTTGAGCGTCCCCACCTGCGGCGCGCCGGTGGTGCTCATGGTGATGGTGGGGATGGAACCGTCGGCGTTGTAGGCGAACTTCTCGACGGCCACCGAGCGCGTGTAGCCGCTGCCGCCCGGCAAAGCGCCGTTGTGGTAGAAGAAGTAGGAGCTCCCGTTGAAGTCGATCACCCCCGGGTGGTTGGTGAAGCTGGCGCCCTGGGTGGGCATGACCGTCCCGCGGTAGGTCCACGGCCCGGTGGGGCCGGGAGCGGTCGAGTAGCCGATGAACTCCGAGCAGCACTTCGCCGCGAACACGTTGTAGTACAAGCCGTTGCGCTTGTAGACCCAGGGGCCTTCCTCGAACAGGGTCGGCCGGCTCGTGTTCCCCGGGCGCGTGCCGAACCCGGCGGTGGTGAGCGGGATCTGCGTGGGCGCGCCCGAGTAGGAGATCATGTCCGCGTTGAGCTTCACGTACCACAGGTGCGGGTTGCCCCAGTACAGGTAGGCCTGGCCGTCGTCGTCGACGAACACCGTCGGGTCGAATTCGCCGTTGCCGACGAGCGGGTGCCCGAGTGCGTCGCTGAACGGCCCGGTGGGGCTGGCCGACACGCCAACGCCGATGGCCATCGAGCCGGTGGCCCGGTTCGTCATGGGGACGTACCAGTAGAACTTGCCGTTCCGGTAGACGGTCTGGCCCGCCCAGGCGTTGGCGCTCGCCCAGGTGAAACTGGCGAGGTTCAGCGGCGATCCGTGGTCGGTCCAGTTCACCATGTCCGCCGACGACCACACCCGCCACTCCTTCATGGTGAAGTTCGTCGAGCCGTCTTCGTCGTGGCCGGTGTAGAGGTAGACGCGGCCGTTGTACACCAGCGGCGCCGGGTCGGCGGTGTAGATGGTCTGGATGATCGGGTTGTCCGCTCGGGCCACCGCGGGGAACATCCCCAGAGCGCAGAGCAGTCCGACGATCAGCGCGAAGCAGCGCCGGGGCTTGAAGATCGCCGAAGGGGAGGACGCGGCTTTCACGAGTGCTCCTTGGGGTCGTGGTCACTGTGCTCGCGCTCCGGAGCCGGGCGAGGAGGAGTGTGGCACGGCGATGTTCACGCTCACAACCATTCGCCACCGAGCCTGAAAGTTACACATCTTTCGTCGGGTCCACGCTGGGGTTTAGGGGAGCTGTCACCAGTGATCTGCCGGAAGGCTTGACCGTGGATGCCGTCTGCGCCTACACCTGAATTCGGTTACAGCGCTTGTTAGCGCTAACTCTTTTCCGGTGTCGAGGAGGCTTTCGCGCCATGCCCGAGTTCAGCCGACGCACCATGCTGGGCCTGATCACCGTGAGCGGTGCCGCGACGGCGGGCCTCCTGCGCGGCGGAACCGCGGCGGCGACGGCCGGGCCGGGCAGCTACACGCCCACGTGGTCCTCGGTCGACCAGCACCCGCCCGCGGCGGAGTGGTTCCAGGACGCCAAGTTCGGCATCTACTTCCACTGGGGCGTCTTCAGCGTCCCCGCGTTCGGCAACGAATGGTACCCGCGCAACATGTACATCGGCGGCTCCGCGGAGAACAACCACCACCAGGCCGTGTACGGCGACCCGTCGGCATGGCCGTACCACAACTTCGTCAACGGTGCCCGGGACAAGGCGGGCAACTGGGTCCAGTTCGCGCCGAAGCTCAAGTCGGCGGGCGGGAACTTCGACCCGGCGGAGTGGGCGCAGCTGTTCGCCGACGCCGGCGCGAAGTTCGCCGGGCCCGTCGCCGAGCACCACGACGGCTTCTCGATGTGGAACAGCGCCGTCAACGAATGGAACTCCGTCGCCAAGGGCCCGCGGCTGGACCTGGTGCGGCTGCACGCCGACGCGATCCGCGCCCGCGGCCTGAAGTTCATGGTGTCGCTGCACCACGCCTACCACTTCACCGGCTTCTACGACCACGTCCCGGCGCAATCGGACGCCAGTCTGCGCAAGCTGTACGGCCAGCTGGGTTCGGCGGCGGAAAACCAGCTCTGGTACGACAAGCTCGCCGAGGTCGTCGACGGCTACCAGCCGGACCTGCTCTGGCAGGACTTCAACCTGCCCCGCGTCGACGAGTCCCGGCGACTGAACTTCCTGGCGTACTACTACAACAAGGCCGTCGCGTGGAACAAGGACGTCGTCGCCACCTACAAGGACGGCTTCGACAACCGGGGTGAGGTCTTCGACTTCGAACGCGGCGGCCCGGGGGACATCCAGAACCCGTACTGGCTGACCGACGACAGCATCTCCTCCTCCAGCTGGTGCTACACGACCGGCATCGGCTACTACTCGATGAAGGCGATGCTGCACTCGCTGATCGACCGCGTCAGCAAGAACGGCACCATGCTGCTGAACATCGCGCCGATGGCCGACGGCACCATCCCGGCCGGGCAGCGCACGATCCTGCTCGGCATCGGCGACTACCTCGGCCGCTTCGGCGAGTCGATCTACGCGACCCGTGCCTGGTCGGTCTACGGCGAGGGCCCGACGCAGATGGGCGGCGGCTCCTTCACCACCCCGCGCGAGGGCACCAACCGCGACATCCGGTTCACGCGCAGCAAGGACAACACCGTCCTGTACGCGACGGTCCTGGGCTGGCCGGGCGCGACGCTGGACATCCCGACGCTGGGCTCGAACCGGATCACCCTCGCCTCGCTGAAGACCGTGCAGCTGCTCGGCGCCACCGCCGGGGCCTACACCGACCTGCCCGACCGCACCCAGGACGGCTCCGGGCTGCACATCCGCATGCCGTCGGCCACCGCGCCGTTCAGCGCCCCGGCGTACGTGGTGAAGCTGACGTTCGCCGGCCAGATCCCGGCGCCCGGGTCCGGGCCGCTCCCCACCGGCTGGGTGCGGATCGCCAACGGCACGACCGGCCTGGCGCTCGACAGCGGCGGGAACGTCGCGTCCGGGTCGGTGCTCAAGCAGTGGTCCTACGACGGCTCCACCAACCTGCAGTGGCAGTTGGTGGACCTCGGCACCGGGTACCACCGGATCGTCAACCGCACCAACGGCATGGTCGCCGACAGCCTCGGCCGCACCGGTAACGGCGTCAACGCCGGGCAGGCGGCCTGGACGGGCGGCGACAACCAGCAGTGGCGGCTGGCCGGGCTCGGCAACGGGCGCTACCAGATCGTCAACCGCGGCACCGGCACCGCGCTCGACGGCGCGGGCACCACGACGTCCGGGTCCACCGTGGTCCTGTGGGCGCCGAACAGCAGCACCAACAACCAATGGACCGTCACGGCCGTCTGATCCCCGTCTCCGGAGGAGAGAACCACCATGCGCGGAAGGGTTCGAGCGGCGATGGCCGCGGCCGTCGTCCTGGCCGGGGGAGTGGTGGCCGCCGCACCGGCCGAAGCCGCCACCTCGATCACGATCGACGGCGGTTCGGCCGGCCGGACGTTCGACGGCGTCGGGGCGGTCAGCGGCGGCGGGGGCAACAGCCGGCTGCTGATCGACTACCCCGAGCCGCAGCGCGGCCAGATCCTCGACTACCTCTTCAAGCCCGGCTACGGCGCCGCGCTGCAGATCCTCAAGGTGGAGATGGGCGGGGACACCAACTCGACCAGCGGCGCCGAACCCAGCCACGCGCACTTCCGCGGCGATCTCGACTGCAACCGCGGGTACGAGTGGTGGATCATGGAACAGGCCAAGGCGCGCAACCCCGGTATCAAGCTCGTCGGCCTGCCCTGGGGAGCGCCGGGCTGGATCGGCAACGGGACGTTCTTCTCGAACGACCTCACGGACTACTACCTCTCGTGGCTGGGGTGCGCCAAGCAGCACGGGCTGACCATCGACTACCTCACGAGCGTCCAGAACGAGAAGCAGTGGAGCGCCGACTGGACCGTGACCCTGCGCAACGCGCTCAACGCCAACGGGTACAGCTCGGTCAAGGTCATCTCCGGTGACTCGTGGCCGGGCGACTGGGGCCCGGCGAGCGCGATCTCGACCAACGCGGCCTACCGCGCCGCGACCGACGTGCTCAGCGCCCACTACACCTGCGGCTACCTCAGCGCGCAGACCTCCTGCAGCGTCCCGGCGAACGTCGTCAACACCGGGAAGACGTTGTGGTCCAGCGAGAACGGCTCCCAGGACTACAACGACGGCGCCAAGCCGCTGGCCCGCGGGATCAACCGCGTCTACCTCGACGGCAAGATGACCGCGTACCTCGACTGGGACCTGATCGCCGCCACCACACCGAACATCCCCTGGCCGACGGTGGGGCTGATCCTCGCCAACCAGCCGTGGTCGGGGTACTACTCGGTCGGCAAGGACGCCTGGACGCTGGCGCACACCACGCAGTTCACCGCGCCCGGCTGGAAGTACCTCGACTCCTCGAGCGGCTACCTGGGCGGAAACCGCGCCAACGGCAGTTACGTTTCGCTGAAGTCGCCGGACAACACCGGCTACAGCACGATCATCGAGACGATGGACGCCACCGCGGCCCAGACGCTGAACCTGAACGTCACCGGCGGGCTGTCGACCGGCCAGGTGCACGTGTGGGCGACCAACCTGAACTCGAACAACGCGGGCGACCACTTCGTCCACAGCGCGGACATCACGCCGTCCGGCGGCGCCTTCTCCCTGACCGCGCAGCCCGGCTACCTCTACACCGTCACGACGACCACCGGGCAGGGCAAGGGCACCGCGGCCGGTCCGCCGCAGGGCTCGCTGAACCTGCCCTACGGCGACGACTTCGAAGGATACGCGAAGGGCAAGGAAGCCAAGTACCTGATGGACATGGAGGGCGCCTTCGAGACGTCCGCGTGCGGCGCCGGCCGCGCGGGAACGTGCGTGCGCCAGTCGGCTCCGCAGAAGGCGATCCCGTGGAAGAAGACGACCGATCCGTACGCGCTGCTGGGCAACGTGGCCTGGAGCAACTACACGCTGAGCACGGACGTCCTGCTGGAGAAGTCCGGGTACGTCGAGCTGCTCGGCCGGGCCGGTTCGCAGGACACCGGCAACCAGGGCGCGCTGAACGCGTACTACCTGCGGGTGAGCGACACCGGCGCCTGGTCGATCCGGCGCAACAACACCAGCCAGCAGAACACGACGTTGCGCAGCGGCACGACGACCGCGCTCGGCACCGGCCGCTGGCACCAGCTGTCGCTCGGCTTCTCCGGCAGCACCATCACCGCCTCCGTCGACGGCGCGGTGCTCGGCACCGTCACCGACAGCACCTTCCCGGCCGGCCAGGTCGGGATCGGCACGGCCCAGGGCGAGACCGCGCAGTTCGACAACCTCGCCGTCGCCGGTTCGGGCGGCGGGTCGACCTCCGTGCTGCGCAACACCGGCGCCGGCCGCTGCCTCGACGTCCCGAACGTGTCCCAGACCAACGGCACCCAGGTGACGCTGTGGGACTGCAACGGCGGCGGCAACCAGCAGTGGACCCTGACTTCCGGGAAGCAGCTGCAGGTGTACGGCAGCAAGTGCCTCGACGCCGAGGGGGCCGGTACCGCCGCCGGGACCCGGGCGATCATCTGGGACTGCACGGGCGGGGCCAACCAGCAGTGGACCGCCGCCGCCGACGGGACGATCACCGGTGTCCCGTCCGGACTGTGCCTCACCCCGGGCGGCACCGGGAACAGCGCGCCGGTGACCCTGCAGACCTGTACCGGCGGCAGCGCCCAGAAGTGGACGCGGAGCTGATCGCCTTCCCTCCGGACAAAGGAGTTCACCGATGAGTGCACGCTGGAGAAAGTGGTGGCCGGCCGTGGTGATCGCCGCGGGCGCGGTGGCCGGCACGGCCACGCCGTCGCAGGCCGCCGGCCAGGGACCGTGCGACCTCTACGCGGCCGGCGGCACGCCGTGCGTGGCCGCGCACGCGACCACGCGGGCGTTGTACGGCGCGTACAACGGCTCGCTCTACCAGGTGCGGCGCGCTTCGGACAACACGACGCGGGACATCGGCGTCCTGAGCGCCGGCGGGGTCGCGAACGCCGCGGCCCAGGATTCCTTCTGCGCCGGGACGACGTGCCTGATCACCGTGATCTACGACCAGTCCGGCCGCGGCAACCACCTCACCCAGGCCCCGCCGGGCGGCTTCTCCGGCCCGGCCGCGGGCGGGTACGACAACCTGGCCAACGCGACCGCCGCCCCGACCACGGTCGGCGGTCAGAAGGCGTACGGCGTGTTCGTGGCGCCCGGCACCGGCTACCGCAACAACAACGCCACCGGCACCGCCACCGGGGACCAGCCGGAGGGCATGTACGCCATCTTCGACGGCACGCACTACAACGGCGGCTGCTGCTTCGACTACGGCAACGCCGAGCGCAACAGCCGGGACAACGGCAACGGCACGATGGAAGCCATCTACTTCGGCAACATCAAGGTCTGGGGCTACGGTGCCGGGAACGGCCCGTGGATCATGGCGGACCTCGAGAACGGCCTCTTCTCCGGCGTCAACCAGCGTTACAACGCCAACGACCCGAGCATCAGCCACCGGTACCTGACGGCCATCGTCAAGGGCGGCCCGAACCGGTGGGCCATCCGCGGCGGCAACGCGCAGTCCGGTGGCGTGTCGACGTTCTACGACGGCGTGCGCCCCAACGTGTCCGGCTACAACCCGATGCGCAAGGAAGGCGCCATCATCCTCGGCACCGGCGGCGACAACAGCATCGGCTCCGCCGGCACGTTCTACGAGGGCGTCATGACGTCCGGCTACCCGTCGGACGCCACCGAGAACGCCGTGCAGGCCAACGTCGTCGCGGCCGGGTACGGCACCGGCGGCAGCACCACCGGCACCGGGCCGGTGCGCGCGGTCGGCGCGGGCAAGTGCCTGTCCGCCCCGAACTCGACGCAGGGCACGCAGGCGCAGATCGCCGGCTGCACCGGCCAGGCGAACCAGACCTGGACGCGCACGTCGGACGGCAGGCTGACGGCCACGCTCGGCGGGGCCACGCTGTGCCTGGACGCCTCCGGCCAGGGCACGAGCGCGGGCACGAAGGTGGTGACGTGGCCCTGCAACGGCCAGGGCAACCAGCAGTGGACCGTCAACTCCAACGGCACGGTCACCGGTGTCCAATCAGGACTGTGCCTCGACGTGACCGGCGCCGCCACCGCCGACGGCACGCCGGTCGAGCTGTGGACCTGCAACGGCGGCGGCAACCAGCAGTGGGCGTTGGGCTGATCCCCGACCCGAGACGAAACGAGAGTTGTCATGACCATCAGTTCACGCACCCGGACCGCCGTCACCGTCCTGGCGGCGGCCTGCCTCTCGGCGACCGCCTTGGTGCTGTCGCCCGGCGTCGCCGGGGCGGCGAGCACCCTCGGCGCCGCGGCGGCGCAGAGCGGGCGGTACTTCGGTGCCGCGATCTCGACGAGCCACCTCGGCGAGAGCGCCTACGTGAACACGTGGGCGGCGGAGTTCAACGGCGTCACGCCGGAGAACGAGATGAAGTGGGACACGGTCGAGCCGAACCGCAACCAGTTCAACTTCGGGCCCGGCGACCAGATCGCCGGCCAGGGCCGCAGCCGGGGCATGAAGATCCGCGGGCACACGCTCGTGTGGTACCAGCAGCTGCCCGGCTGGGTGAGCGGCCTGGACGCGAACAACCTGCGCTCGGCGATGCTGAACCACATCAGCCAGGCGGCCGGCCACTGGAAGGGCCAGCTCATCGCGTGGGACGTCGTCAACGAGGCGTTCGAGGAGAACGGCACCCGGCGGCAGTCGGTGTTCCAGCAGAAGCTCGGCGACGGCTACATCGAGGACGCCTTCCGCGCGGCGCGCACGGCCGACCCGAACGCCAAGCTCTGCTACAACGACTACAACACCGACGGCGTCAACGCGAAGAGCACCGGCATCTACAACATGGTCCGTGACTTCAAGAGCCGCGGCGTGCCGATCGACTGCGTGGGCTTCCAGAGCCACCTCGGCTCGAACTCCAACCTCGGCAGCTACCAGGCGAACCTGCAGCGCTTCGCCGACCTGGGTGTCGACGTCCAGATCACCGAGCTGGACGTCGGCGGCTCGGGTTCCGGCCAGGCGAACGTCTACCGGCAGGTCGCCCAGGCGTGCATGGCGGTGTCCCGCTGCACCGGCATCACGGTGTGGGGCGTGACGGACAAGTACTCGTGGCGTTCGGGCGACACCCCGCTGCTGTTCGACGGCAACTACGGCAAGAAGCAGGCGTACACCGCCGTCCTCGACGTGCTGAACGGCGGTGCGCCGAACCCCGGCGGCGGGGGCACGGTCCGCGCCGTGGCGTCGAACCGCTGCCTGGACGTGCCGGGCTCGGCGACGGCGGCCGGTACCGCGCTGCAGATCTGGGACTGCCACACCGGGACGAACCAGCAGTGGACCCGCGCGAGCACGGGGGAGCTGACGGTCTATTCCGGTGACGGCAAGCGCTGCCTGGACACCGCGAGCGGCGGCACGGCGGCCGGCACGGCGGCGGTCATCGCGAGCTGCACCGGCGGCACCGGCCAGAAGTGGACGTTCACCGGCAGCGGCACCATCACGAACGCCCAGTCGGGCTTGTGCCTGGACGTGACGGGCGCAGCCACGGCCAACGGCACCAAGGTGATCATCTGGACGTGCAACGGCGGATCCAACCAGCAGTGGGCCGCAGCGGCCTAGGACCGTCGTCTTCGCCGCCGCCCGAGCCGTGCTTCGTGTTCACGGCTCGGGCGGCGGTGGCACGAGGAGGCGGACGAGCCGGCGGATCCGGTCGAGGTCGACGTCGGTCGCCAGCCGGGTGCGGTCCGGCAGCTCCTCGGTGAGCGGATCGATGCCGAACAGCAGCCGGGGCAGGGCCGGGTGGACGGCGAGGCCGATCAGCTCGTTCGCCACCGCCTCGGCTTCGCCGGCCGCGAGCCCCGACGCCGTCACCAGGTGGGCCGCGAGGTTGCCGGTCGTGACTCCGAAGAGGACGTCGAACAGTCCCGCCGCCAGGTCCGGCAGCCGGTCCGCCTCGCCGATGCCGAGGCGGACCATCTTCCCGACGGAGGACCAGCCCAGCAGCTGAACGAAGCGCCCGCAGTACCGCACGATCGCCTCCTCCGGTAGCCCGGCGTAGTCGGCCGGTGTGCCCATCCGGTCGCCGAACAGGGCGCGGATGCGTTCGACGACCGCGAGGAACAGCGTGTCCTTGGTCGGGAAGTGCGCGTACAGGGACCGCTTCGACGTTTCCGCGCGTGCCGCGATCGCGTCCATGGAGGTCCGGTCGAAGCCGGTCTCCAGGAACGCGAGCTTCGCCGTGTCGAGGATGTGCTCGCGCAGCGCTTCCCCGCGTCGGGCCATGGCGTCCACCTCAAAGTATACGGTACAGTCGAGTTTACTTCTGCTGCTCAGCGATCGGAGTCATCATCCATGATCGTCGTCACCGCTCCCACCGGGCAGATCGGCGGCAAGCTCGTCCCCACGCTGCTCGGGCGGGGCGAGCCGGTCCGCCTCGTCGTCCGGGACCCCGCCAAGCTGCCCGGCGACGTCCGGGAGCGAGCCGAAGTCGTCGTCGGGTCGCACCGCGATCGCGACGTCCTGGACCACGCTCTCGACGGCGCCGACGCGCTGTTCTGGCTCATGCCGGCCGCCGCGACCGCGAGCAGTCCTTACGAGGCGTATGTGACCGCCTCCATTCCGGGTGCCGATGCCGTCGTCCGCCACGCGGTACCGCGCGTGGTGATCATTTCCGCGCTGGGGCGCGGCTCGCGGATCTACGCCGGGCACGTGTCGGCGTCACACGCGATGGAGGACCTCTTCCGCAGCACCGGCGCGCACGTGCGCGCACTGGCCCTGCCGACCTTCATGGACAACATCCTGCGGCAGGTGGCCGCGATCGGGAACGGGGTCGTCCCGGGCACCCTGCCCGCCGATTTCCGGATGCCGTGGATCGCGACCAAGGACATCGCCGCGCTCGCCGCCGGGTACCTGCTCGACCGCACCTGGACCGGGCAGGACTCGGTCGAGACCCTCGGCGGTGAGGACCTCTCGTACCACGACATCGCCGAAACCCTCGCCGACGTTCTCGGCACGCCCGTCCGGTACCAGCTCGGAGAACGCGCCGCGATCGAGCAGTTCCTCACCGGACGCGGGTTCTCCGACGCGATGGCCCGGTCCATGATGGACATGGACCGCGCCGGCGAACGCGGCATCAACAACACCACGCCGCGCACCGCCGAGAACACCACGCCCACCACCTTCCGCGAGTTCGCCGAAGAAACCGTCGGGCCGGCGGTGGCCGACCGAACCTGATCCCCTCAGCCGACGATGAGGACCAGCCGGCCGCGGACGTGGCCGGTCTCGCTCGCGTGGTGGGCTTCGGTGATGTCGGCCAAGGGAAAAGTCCGCTCGACCGGCAGCCAGAACTTGCCGGCTTCGACCAGCTCGCCGATGGTCGCCAGGGCGTGGAAGGCGTTGCCGTCGGCGAATCCGTTGCTGAAGTGCACGCCGTGCCGCTCGGCGCCGGCGAAGTCGGCGAGGGTGATCACGTCTTCGCGTCGCCGCCGGCGAGGCCGATCAGCTCGGGCAGGATTCCGTTGCCGGCGACGTCGAGCGCGACGTCGACGCCGTCGGGAACCAGCGCGCGGAGGCGGTCGGCCAGGCCGTCCCCGTAGGTCACCGGTTCCGCGCACCCGTGGTCGCCCGCTCTGCTCGGCCGCCCGCTGCTCGGGCCCCATGTGCTGGCGCGCACCGAATTCATCCAGGCGATGCTCGTCCGGTCCGGCCTCGCGGGGCCGGAGCTCGCGTCCGCCACCCGGACGCTCGCGGGCTTCGTCCTCGGGGCGTCGATGGCGGACGCGACCTGGCGCCGGCTGGACGACCCGGCCGCCATCGCCAAGGTCCGCGCGCACATCCTCGGCTCCGCCCGGCGTTACCCCACCCTCAGCACGTCCGGGTTCGTCGACGCCGGGTGGCCGGACGACGAGCTGTTCGGGTTCGGCCTCGACCGGATCCTCGGTCAGCTCGTCGGCCCGAGCTGATCGAAAGCGTCGATACCTCGGCCGAAAGTACGAGACGAGCGCGACTCAGCGGGTGGCGGGCGGCGCGGGGTCCTAATTTCCCGGTATGACTACCGAAACGGTGCGGGAGAACCCGCCCAGCACGATCATCGCCGCGTTCTTCGGCTTCCTGGTGTCCACGGTCTCCTCGATCGCCGGCGCCGTGGTCATCCTCGGCTCGCGCGAAGAAATAGCCGCCGCCCTGCGCCGCACGAACGCCACCGTGTCACCGGAACAGCTGGACAAGCTCACCCTGCTGGCCCAGGCCATCCCGGTCGCGATCGCCGCCGTCATCGCACTCGTCTACCTGTGGCTGTCGTTCAAGCTCAAGGCGGGCCGCAACTGGGCCCGCGTCACGCTCACCATCTTCACGTTGTTGCAGGCCGGTTCACTGGTCGCGACGGAGCCGTCGTGGGCGGGTTACGTCAGCTGCGGGGTGGCGGTCGTGGCGACCGTGCTGAGCTACGCGTCGCCCTCCAACCGCTACATCGCCGGGGTCCGGCGCGCGGGGTGACCCCGGCCGGTGGATCATGACGCCCATGCGCACAGCGGGGAACCGCGCCCGGCACAGCATGCTCGGCCCCGAGATCGCGGTGCTGGCCGCGGCCGTCGTCGCCGATGCGGTGCTGGTCGTGCGCGGGCCCGGTGGGGACCACGGGTGGGCGGCCCCGCTGGCCGGGATCCTGGCGTCCACGGGTACGGCGATCCCGGTGCTGGCCGTGCTGCGGCGGCGCTTCCCCCGCCACATCGGCGTGCTGGGAAGCGTCGTCGTCGCGCTGTCGGTGGTCGCCACGATCGTGCCGCTCGCCGGGCACACGCGGAGCGAGCCGCCGATCTCCGAGGTCGTGGCCGCCGGGATCCTCGCCGCCGCGGCCGGGCGCAGGCTCGAGCCGAAGCACGCGGCCGCGCTGGTGCCGGCGCTGGGTGTCGTGATGATCGCCGCGCCGTTGCTCCGCTACGGTTCCGGCGCGCCGGAGGCGCTGGTGGCGGTGGCCGCCGCGGCGTACTGGGGCGCGTGCCTCGGGGTCGGGCTCCTCCTGCGGGCGGCGGACGCCCGGCAGCGGGACGCGCTGGAGCGGGCGCGCGGCCAGGAACGCCTGCAGCTGGCCCGGGAACTGCACGACCTGGTGTCCCACCACGTCAGCGGAATCGTCGTCCGGGTGCAGGCGGCCCGCGCGATCACCGAAGCGGATCCGGACATCGGCGACCACGCCGCGGTGTACCGCGAGATCGAAGAGGCCGGGGGTGCCGCGCTGGCCGCCGCACGGCAGCTCGTCGGGATGCTGCGGGACACCGAAGACGTGCCCCCGCCGTCGGGCGCCGCGCTCGGGGACGCGGTGCGCGCGGCCGCCGGTTCCGCCGCCCGGGTGGACGTCGCGGAGGAACTGGACCGGCTTCCCGTGCCGGCGCAGCTGGCGACGACCCTCCACCGCGTCGTGACCGAAGCCCTGACCAACGTCCGCAGGCACGCGCCGGCGGCGACCGAAGTGTCGGTCTCCGCGCGCGTCGAGGTCGACGATCTCGTGCTCGAGGTGCGCAACAACGGTGTCCCGGCGAATCCGCTGCCGTCGCCGGGCGGGTTCGGGATCATCGGCATGACCGAGCGCCTCGCGATGCTGGGCGGCGAGCTGACCGCGGGCCGCGAGGCCGGCTCGTGCTGGCGGGTCTCGGCCCGTCTTCCGCTCGGCGCCGAGGACGCGCCCTTCGAGTCGTTGTCGCGGGGGATCTGATGACCATCCGGGTGCTCGTCGCCGACGACCAAGCCATGGTGCGCACCGGTTTCCGGCTGGTGCTGACCGCCGCACCGGACATCGAGGTGATCGCCGAGGCCGCCGACGGGGAGGCCGCGGTCCGGCTGGCGCGGAAGCTGCGGCCGGACGTGACCCTGATGGACATCCGGATGCCGGGCGTGGACGGTCTCCGGGCGACCGAGCTGCTGGCCGGGCCGGCCGTCGCGGACCCGCTGCGGGTCGTGGTCGTGACGACGTACGACGCCGACGAGAACGTCTACGCCGCCCTGCTCGGCGGCGCGTGCGGGTTCCTGCTCAAGGACGCCGGCCCGCGGATGCTGGTGGACGCCGTCCGCGCGGCGGCCGGCGGTGAGGCGATGGTCTCGCCGTCGGTGACCTTGCGCTTGCTGGCCCGGTTCACCGAGAAAGCCCGGTGGCGCGCGCAGGGAACGCCGGCCCTGCTGACCGACCGGGAATCCGACGTCGTGCTCGCGGTCGCCCGGGGCCGCACCAACGCCGAGATCGCCGACGAGCTGGGCGTCTCGCTGTCGACGGTCAAGACGCACCTGGCCGGCGTGCAGCGCAAGCTCGAACTCCGGAACCGCACGGAGATCGCGGTGTGGGCGTGGCAGCGTGGTTTGCTCGGGTGAGCCCGTCCTCGACCGGTGTGCGAAACTCGCCGGGTGTGGAGTCAGCGCGATGACCGCCCCGCCTGATCCGGCCCCGGAACCGGCCGGCCCCCGACGAACGGCCGAGGTGCCGGAGCGGCTGGGGATGGCGGGTCGCCGGGTGGTCCAGGCGGTGCTGGACCAGGCTCTCGCCGTCGGGGTGGGGGTTTTCGCCGCGCTTGCGGCCGGGCTCGTCACCATTCCCTTGCTGCGGTGGGGCTGGGTGCCGCCGAAGCTGATCCTCTGGGCACCCGCGATCACGTTCATCGCGGTCTTCTACGCCGCCGACATCGTGATCCAGATCTGGATTCCGGTGCGGCGCGGTGGGGTCACCCCGGGCATGCTCGTGATGGGCTTGCGGGTCGAGACCCTGCGGGGCGGCCGGCCGAGCGGGCGTGCCTACCTGGTCCGCTGGGTGCTCCTCACGATCGATGGCCTGCTGCTGGGTCTGGTGGCGGTCGTCAGCGTGGTCGTGACCCGGCGACGCCAGCGGATCGGCGACCTGGTCGCGCGGACTCTCGTGGTCCGCGCGGAGGGCGATCGGCGCTGAGGCCGGTCCCGTGTTCCGGGCCACTCGTGTTTACCCCGCCCCGCGTTCCGGGTACCGGGTAGGACCACGAGCCGGATGGGGTACCTGCCGATGACGAGCGAACTGACGAACGAACTGCCGGACGTGATCGCCGGGCGGTACGAGGTCGGTTCGCCGATCGGCAGCGGAGCCACGGCCCTGGTCTACCGGGCCTTCGACCGGGAGCTGGGGCGCGCGGTCGCCATCAAGGTCTACGACCGCCGAGCGATGGCCGTGGAGGAGCTGCGCCGGGCGCGGGAGAAGACGCTGCTGGCCAGCGTCCACCACCCGCGGGTCGTCGCGTTGTTCGACAGCGGCACCGAAGGGGACCGGCCGTACCTGGTGATGCAGCTGGTCGACGGGGAGAACCTCGCCGAGCGGCTGGCCGCCGGGCCGTTCACCGCGGACGAGGTCGGCGAGCTGGGGGTCCGGCTGGCGGACGCGCTCGCCCACGTCCACGCCCGGCACATCGTGCACCGCGACCTGAAACCCGCGAACGTCCTGCTCGGTCCCGACGGTCCGCTGATCACCGACTTCGGCATCGCGCACGCGCTGGATTCCACGCACATCACCGGTACCGGCCTGGTCACCGGCACGGCGGCGTACCTGGCGCCGGAGCAGATCCTGGGGGAGCCGGCCGGCCCGCCGGCCGACATCTACGCCCTCGGCCTGATCCTGATCGAGTGCCTGACCGCGCAGCGCGAGTTCCCCGGCACCCTGGCGGAATCGGCGATGGCTCGGCTGCACCGGGCGCCGTGCGTGCCCGCCGGCACGCCCGATCCGATCGCGCACGCGCTGACCCGGATGACCGCCCGCGAACCCGCGGACCGGCCGAGTGCCGCGCAGCTGCCGGAGTTGCTGCGCGGCCCTTCCCCCACTCTCGACGAGGTCCCGCTCGCCGCCGCGGCGCCCACGCGCAGACGGCGGGTGGTGGCCGCGGCCGGTGTCCTGGCGGCCGCGGCGGCCGCCGCGGCCGCGGTGGTGCTCACCGGGCAGGCCGATCCCGGGAACCCCCCGGCCCGGTTGCCCGAGGCCGCACCGCCCACCAGTTCCGTCGTCCTGCCGTCCCAGGTGACGGCGTCGGCCGTCGTGGTGGTCTCGTCGCAGGCCGCGAGGCCTGTGTCCCACGGTGTGGTGGCCGCCGCACCGCCGAAAGCCGGTGCGGGGCCCGGCAAGGGCCCGGCGAAGCCGGAGGGCGGTCGTCACCCGGACGCCGGGAAGGCCAAGGGCAAGGGCGGGACGCCCGGGAAACCGTGACCGCACGGGTGGCTCGTTCGCCGGCGCAGCTCGCGCGGACGAGCCACCCGTGGGCACCCTAGGAAGTGCTGCAGCTGACGCTGGGCCAGTTCCAGTTCCCGTTGTGCTGGATGGTGACGCCCCAGTTGTTGCCGTTCCCGTTGGGCGTCGCGACGAGGACCTGGCTGCTGGGCCACGTCGCGTTGATGTTCCAGGTGGCGCTGATCCGCGCGGGGCTCGGCACGGTCATCGTGACCGTCCACGAACTGGCGCCGCTGACCGAGACGTTCAGGTTGTACCGGTCGCTCCAGGACTGCCCGGCCGACAGCGAAGCGGTGCAGCTGCCCCCGCCCGGGGTGGTCGGGGTGGTGGTCGGAGTCGTCGGTGTCGTCGTCGGATTCGTCGGTGTGGTGGTGGGTGTCGTGGTCGTCCCGCCGCCGGAGTTGAGGACGTTCAGCACCGAGTTGTAGGCGGCTTTCTTGTTCCCGTTGCCGTCGAACAGGAGCGGGCTTTCGCCGGAGCGCCAGGAGTCGCTGTCCCGCACGCCCCACACGGTGATGCCGACGCAGCGCGCGACGTTCACGCACGCCTGGGTCAGCGCCGCGTACTGCGAGGTCGACGCGTTCGTGACGTCGACCTCCGTGAGCGCCACGTCGACGCCGAGGGCCGCGAAACTCGAGATCGTGGTCTGCAGGTTGCTCGGCACCGAGCTGCCGCCGGTGAAGTGGGCCTGCAGGCCGACGCAGTCGATCGGCACGCCGCGGGACTTGAAGTCCCGCACCATGTTGTACACGCCCTGGGTCTTGCCGTAGTTCCAGTTGTCGATGTTGTAGTCGTTGTAGCAGAGCTTGGTCGACGGGTCGGCCGCGCGCGCGGTCTTGAACGCGACCTCGATCCAGTCGTTGCCGGTGCTCTGCAGGTTCGACGAGCGGCGGCTGCCGTCTTCGTTGAAGGCTTCGTTGACGACGTCCCAGTAGGCGAGCTTGCCTTGGTAGTGGGCCATCACCTTCTGGATGTGGTTGATCATCGCGTTGCGCAGCGAGCTGCCGCCCATGCTCTGCATCCAGCCCGGTTGCTGGGCGTGCCAGGCGAGGGTGTGGCCGCGGACCTTGGCGCCGTGGCCGACCGCCCAGTTGTAGATCTGGTCGCCGGAGGAGAAGTTGAACTGGTTCTGGTTGGGCTCGGTCGCGTCGGGCTTCATCTCGTTCTCGGGCGTGACCATGTTGAACTCACGCGCGGCGATCGTGGTGTAGGCCGAGTTGCCGAGCTTGCTCGCGGCGATCGCGGTGCCGAAGTAGCGGCCGGACTGGGCGGCGGCCGCCCCCAGGGTGCTGGCCGCCGCGTCGGCGCCGGGGGCTGTCACCAGGACAGCGGCGGTCGCGGCGACGGTGGCCACTCCGGCCAGTGCCCGGGTGGCGGGTGACCGCCACCATCTGCGCGGGCCCGGCGAACTTCCTGCCATCGGTGGTCTCCTTACCGGCATGCGCGCCCAGGAACTGCCCACCGCGGGTCGCCGGTGACCTGGACGAGTCGACGTAGTTACTTACCGCCAGCAGAAGAACACGGTGGATCGCCGGCCCGCAAAGAGTTTCGATCGACTTTCGGTCCCCGGACCGGGGCAGGTGCTCAGGCGAACGAACCGGGAAGTGCCGCGCTTACCGGCGTCGCGCGTCGTCCAGGCGCCGGGCCTGGGCGGCCTGCTCGAACGGCGTGTCGCCCGCCGGGTGACGATCGCCCAGTCCGGCGAACAACGCCGCCACCTTCACCGAGTCGTGGTGGGAGGCGAATTCGGCGAGCGCGGGGTCCGTGGCCGCCAGCACCTGCCGGAACCGGAGCTCCGCGAGCGGGCCGAGGCGGTCGTAGATCTGCAGGAAGACCTTCTGGGCCCGGTCGCGTGCCCAGTCGGCGGGCAGCAGTTCGGCGGGCAGGTCGGGGTCGGACTCCGGGAACCGGCGCCAGTCGACGCGCAGCTCGGTGCGCGTGCGGAAGGCCTGCGCCGGGCTGATCAGGCCGGCGTCCAGGCCGGTGAGCACCTGCTCGTACTGCTCGACGAACTGCTCGTACTCCCGGGCGAGGGGCTCGAGGTCGAACGCCGCGACCGCCGCGGCCGGCCCCGGGGCCTCGGTGGCGCGGAAGACCGTCGCGCTGCGGAGACCGAGCTCGTCCAGTGCGGTCAGCGCCGGTCCGGTCAGGTCGTGCGGGCTGACCCACACCCCGTCGTAGAGCGCGGCGAACCGCAGGACCCGCAGCCGTGACCGCAGCGCGGTGCGCAGGCCGCGGTCCTGTTCCGGCACCGAGAAGGTGACCACGGTCCACTGCCCGTCCCAGTCGGGTGCGGTCGTGCCGAAGGTCAGCATCCGGTGCGTGCGCTCGATGATGACCTCGGACGTGCGGGCCGGGATGCCGTACGCCGTCGTCCGCCCGCTGCGGGACACGGTGAGCAGGCCGCGGGCGGCGAGCCGGCGGATCGCCGCCCGCGCGCTCGCCGGGCTGATGTCGAACTCGCCGAGCAGCTCCACCAGCGCGGCCGACGGGATGTGCTCGTCGCGCCAGTACCAGAAGTCGCCGAGCAGGGAAGTCAGGAGCAGCTGCGGTTCGGCTCCCTGCTGAGCGCGGGGCAGCGGGCCGGTCGTCATCGCGCGCCTGCCTCTTCCGGGGTTCGGCTCGGCGGTCGGCCGGAGCTGCCCACCGCGGGTGTCCATGGTGGCAGTGCGCTCCGCCCGGTCGCATCGAGGGGTTGAATCACGCGACACATCATGCGACGATCGGCGCCCAGATAGCAACCAATTGATTCTTCAGGTTCCCTCGCCGCCCGGCCAGGACGGCCTTCCCCAGGAAGAAAACGACATGGGTTCCTCTCTTCGTCAATGGCGTCGAAGCTCGCTCGCCGTGGTCGCCGCCGGGCTCGTCCTGGCCGGCTGCACGGTCGACGACGGTGCGGCCCCGGCGCCCACGGCCGCCGCGCTGACCACCGACCAGGCGCTGCACGACCAGCTGCCGCAGGCGGTCAAGGACTCGGGCGTCCTCCGGTTCGCCGGGGACTCCCACCCGCCGTACCGGACCGTCGGCCCGGACGGCAAGACGGTCACCGGCATCGACCACGACTTCCAGGAAGCGCTCGGCCAGCTCCTGGGCGTGCGCACGGAAACCACCATCGTCAGCGGGCTCCCGGCCGCGCTGCAGGGCATGCTGAGCGGCCGTTACGAAGCCTTCAACGGACCCGTCAAGGCCACCGCCGAACGCGAGAAGCAGTTCGACACCGTCACGTGGATGACCACCCGCACCTCCTACGTGATCCCCGAGGGCTCCGCCGCGGGCGTCAAGCAGGCCGCCGACCTGTGCGGCAAGCGCGTCGCGGTGGTCACGGCCAGCGTCGTGGAGGACCAGCTCGCCAAGCTGTCCGCCTTCTGCGAACGCTCGCGGAAGGCGGCGGTGCAGGTGGTCGGGCTCGACGACACGAACGCCACCCTGCTGGCCGCGAAGTCCGGCCGCGCCGAGGCCTCCGGGATGACCCAGGCGGCCGCGATCGACGTGACCACCCAGCAGAAGGGGCAGTACCAGTACGTGACCCAGACCGAGGAGCAGGGCGCCACGAAGGACAACCTCGCGCTCTACACGCCGAAGTCCGGCAAGCTGGGCCCGGTGCTGCAGAAGGCCTTCGAGGAGCTGTTCCGCAACGGTACCTACCCGCGGATCATGCAGCACTGGGGCCTCGAGGACGTGACGGTCCCGCAGCCGCTGTTCGACGTGGCCTCCGCGAAATGACCGCGGTGTCCACTGTGGAAAAGACGTCGGCGGCCGGTGACGACGTCGCCGCCGCCCGCGGCCGCTTCCGCCCGCTGCGCTGGCTGTTCGTGCTCGTGCTGGCCGTGGTGCTGGCCCAGCTGGTCGTCTTCCTGGTCGGCAACCCCCGGTTCCAGTGGGACGTCGTCGCGAAGTACCTCTTCGAAAAGAGCGTCCTGGCCGGCCTCGGCACCACGGTGCTGCTCGCGGTCGCCGCGATGGTGCTCGGTTCGCTGGCCGGCGGGGTGGTCGCGGCGATGCAGCTGAGCGGGTTCGGGCCCGCCCGGTGGGTGGCGACCCTGTGGGTGGGCCTGTTCCGCGGCATCCCGCCGCTGGTGCAGCTGATCTTCTGGTTCAACCTCGCCTACCTGCTGCCCCGGCTCTCGCTCGGCATCCCGTTCGGCCCGGTCTTCGGCAGCTGGGACGCCAACAGCGTCATCACGCCGCTGACGGCCGCGGTGATCGGCCTGTCGCTGGTCGAATCGGCGTACCTGGCGGAGATCTTCCGCGCCGGGGTGACGTCGGTCGACCCCGGACAGCGCGACGCGGCCCGCGCGATGGGCTACCCGCCGGGCCAGACGCTGCTGCGGATCGTGCTGCCGCAGGCGATGCGCGTGATCATCCCGCCCGCGGGCAGCCAGTTCATCAACGTGCTCAAGGGCACCGCGCTGGTGTCGGTCATCGCGATGTCGGACCTGCTGCACTCGGTGCAGGTCATCTACAACCGCACCTACGAGATCGTGCCGATGCTGCTGGTCGCCTGCTTCTGGTACCTGGTCGTGGTCACCGTCCTGACGGCCGGGCAACGCCGGCTGGAACGCCGGTTCTCCCGCGGGCACCGGAGTGCGCGATGAGCGCGCCGGTGCTGCGGATCGGCGACGTCCGCAAGCGGTTCGGCACGGTGACCGCGCTCGACGGCGTCAGCCTCGACGTCCACGAGGGAGAGGCGGTCGTGGTGGTCGGGCCGTCGGGCTCCGGCAAGTCGACGCTCGTGCGCTGCGCCCACCAGCTGGAGCCCATCGACGGCGGCGCGATGTACCTCGACGGCGAGCTGCTGGGCCACCGGCGCTCCCCGGCCGGCCTGCGTCCGCTGACCGAGCGGCGGATCGCCGCCCAGCGCCGCCGGATGAGCATGGTCTTCCAGCAGTTCAACCTGTTCCCGCAGTTCACGGTGCTGCGCAACGTGACCGACGCGGCGGTCCGCGTCCACGGGCGTGACCGGTCCACTGTGGAGCGGGAGGCCCGGGAACTGCTGGAGCGCATCGGCCTGGCCGGGCGCGAGGACCACTACCCGCGCCAGCTCTCGGGCGGGCAGCAGCAGCGGGTCGCCATCGCCCGGGCCGTCCTGGTCCGGCCGCGGATCATGCTGTTCGACGAGCCGACCAGCGCCCTCGACCCGGAGCTGGTCGACGAAGTCCTGGCCGTGCTCCGGAGCCTCGCCGCGGCGGGGACCACGATGGTCGTGGTCACCCACGAGATGGCCTTCGCGCGCGAGGTGGCCGACCGGTGCGTGTTCATGGAAGCGGGCCGGATCGTCGAGGAGGGTCCGCCCGGCGAGTTCTTCGCCCGGCCGCGCACCGACCGGCTGCGTGCCTTCCTGTCCCGTCATCTGTCCGAAAAGGAGGGTGTTTCGTGATCACTGTCGGCGCCGTCGGCGACCTCATCCTGGACGAGCCGGACCCGGAGTCCTTCCTCGCCCCGGCCGCGCCGGTGCTGCGCGGGATGGACCTGGCGATCGGGCACGTCGAGGTGCCGCACTCGACCACTGCGGTCCAGCAGAGCACCGACGTCCCGGCGCCGCCCGCGGATCCCGCGGCGCTGAAAGCGGTGGCCGAGGCCGGTTTCGAGGTGGTCACCCTGGCGGGCAACCACGTCCTCGACGCCGGTGCCGGGGGGCTGGCCGACACGATCGCCTACTCCCGCGCGGCGGGCATGGTGACCGCGGGCGCCGGGACGAACCTGGCCGAAGCCCGGCGCCCGGCGATCGTGGAACGCGGCGGGCTGCGCATCGGCGTGCTGTCCTACAACTGCGTCGGCCCGCGTGACTCGTGGGCGACCTCGCGCAAGCCCGGCTGCGCGTACGTCCACGTCCTCACGCACTACGAACTGGACCACGCCAGCCCGGGCGGACCGCCGAAGATCTACACCTTCGCCGACCCGGACAGCCTGGAGGCGATGGCCGAGGACGTGCGCCGCCTGCGGGCCGAGGCCGACGTCGTGCTCGTGGCGCTGCACAAGGGCGTCGGGCACACGCCGGTCACCGTCGCGATGTACGAAAGCCCGGTCGCCCGCGCGGCGGTCGACGCCGGTGCCGACGCCGTGTTCTCCCACCACCCGCACATCATGCGCGGCATCGAGGTCCACAGAGGACGGCCGATCTTCCACGGCCTCGGCAACTTCGCCACCGTCACCCACGCCCTGACGCCGGGAGCCGGGGCCGGCGCGGACGAGCTGCGCGCGTGGGCCGAGCGGCGGACGAAGCTCTACGGCTTCGCTCCCGACCCGGACATGCCGTTCTTCCCGTTCCACCCGGAAAGCCGCAACACGGTCATCGCCTTCTGCCGCTTCGACGAGAGCGGGATCCGCGAAGCCGGTTTCGTCCCGTGCTGGATCGACGACCGCGGCCGTCCCGTGCCGGTCGGGGGCACGCCGCAGGGCGAGGCCGTGGCGAAGTACGTCGAGGACATCACCCGCGGCGCCCGGCTGAACGGCCGGTTCACCACCCGCGGCACCGAAGTGCTCGTCGCTCTCTCCGAAGGGGTTTCCGCATGACCGACCAGCCACTGGCCGGCCGCACCGTCGTCGACCTGACCACCGCGCTCGCCGGACCGTACGCGACGCTGCTGCTCGCCGGGCTCGGCGCCACGGTGATCAAGGTCGAAAACCCGGCCACGGGCGGGGATTCCTCCCGCAACAACGCGCCCTACGTCGGTCGCGACGGGCTCAACCTGGCGCGGCGGTACGACGACGACCTGTCGGTGTCGATGCTGCTGCGCGGCCGCAACAAGCTCAGCGTCACGCTCGACCTGAAGAACCCCCGGTCCCGCGCGGTGTTCACCGACCTCGTCCGCGACGCCGACATCCTGGTCGAGAACTACAGCCCGGGCGTCACCGACCGGCTCGGCATCTCCTACGAGCGGGTCCGGGAGATCAACCCCCGGCTCGTCTACACCTCGATCAGCGGGTTCGGCGCGCAGGGCGGCCCGGGCTCCGGCAAGGCGATGGACTCGATCATCCAGGCGCTGAGCGGCGTCATGATGACCGCCGGCGAGCCCGACGAGGGCCCGGTCCGCTTCGGCCTGCCGATCGGCGACCTGCTGGCGCCGCTGTTCGCGGTGGTCGGCACCGTTTCCGCGCTGCTGCAAGCCGAACACACCGGCGAGGGCCAGCACGTCGACGTGTCGATGCTCGGCGCGCTGACCTCGCTGGTCGCGTGCGAGCCGTTCGACGCCTTCGAGGCGGTCGGCCTGCCGCAGCGCACCGGGTCGATGGTGCCGCGGCTGGCGCCGTTCGGCATCCTGCCCGCTCTGGACGGCTACCTCGCCCTCTGCGCGCCGACGGACGCGTTCGCCCACGGGGTGCTCCGCGCGATCGGGCGGCCGGACCTGGCCGACGACGACCGCTACCGGACGCGGGACCAGCGCGTCCGCGCCGCCGACGAGTTGCACGAGCTCATCCGCGAGTGGTGCCGGGTGCGGCCGCTGGCCGAGATCCTCGCCGCGTTCACCGCCGAAGGCGTGCCCGCGGCCGAGGTGCGCGAGCCGCGGGAAGCGGTCCGGGATCCGCTGGTCCTGGCCCGCGAGGAGGTCGTGCCGCTGACGCACCCGCGGCACGGCGCGGTGGCCGACCTGGCGGGTACCGGGGTGCCGATCCGGTTCTCCGGCGCCCGCGTCGCCCTCGACCGGCCCGCACCCGGGCTGGGCGAGCACAACGAGCACGTCTACCGCGAGCTGCTCGGCTACACCGAACAGCAGGTCGCGGATCTGGTCGCGGAGGCCGTGATTTGAGCGCCGTGGGGTACGTCGGCGCGGACGTCCCGGTCGAGCTGATCACCGCGGCCGGGCTGCTCCCGCTGCGGCTGACCGGAAAGCCCGGCCAGGACCGTGCGCCCGGCGACCGGTACCTGGGCCGGGGCGTGGACCCGGTGGCCCGGTCGATCCTGACGCGGATCCTCGCCGAGGACTACGGTCCGCTCGAAGCCATCGTGGTGTCCCGCGACTGCGAAGCCTCGCTGCGGTTGTTCTACGCCTTGCGCGAGCTGCACCGGGTCGAGCCGGAGCGGCGGTTGCCGCCGGTGCGCCTGGTGGACGTCCTGCACCTGCCGCACCACACGACCACCCGGTACGTCCACGCGAAGATCGCGCAGCTGCGCGAGTGGCTGGGGCAGTGGCGGCCGATCGGCGACGACGACCTCGCCGCGGCCATCACCGCCCACGACACCCTCAGGCGGTCGCTCGGGCAGGCCGCCGCCTTGCGCCGCGCGAACCGGCTGAGCGGCAGCCGCTTCCTCGCACTCGTCGCCGCGACCACCGCGGTGCCGGTCACGGAGGCCATCGCGCTCGTCGATCGGGTGCTCGCCGACCCGCGCGAGACCGAAGGGGTGCGGCTGTTCCTCACCGGGAGCTCGCACGACTCCCCGGAGGTGTACGAAACGCTGGAGCGCACCGGTTTCCTCGTCGTGGGGGAGGACCACGACTGGGGGGAGCTGCTGTTCGCCCGCACCTGCGCGGCGCCCACGGAACTCGCGCTCGCCGAGCGCTACCAGCACAGCGGCCCCGCCGCCCCCCGCGCGTCCATCCGGCAGCGCGCCGCGCACACGGCCGCGGCCGCTCGCGCTTGCGGTGCCGAGGTCTTGTTCTCCTACGCGCGCGTCCACGACGACGCGCCGCCGTGGGACTTCCCGGAGCAGCGGGCCGCGACCGGGCTGCGCGCGGTCCTGGCCGAGCGGCAGCCCTACGGCGAGCTGACTCCCGAGGCGCTGGCGGCCCTGGTCCCGGCGGGAGCGGCGGCATGACCGCCCGGCTGGCGTCGGCGACCACCGCGACCGCCTACCAGCGCGAGTGGTTCGCCCGGGTCCGCGCCGCCGATGGCCCCGTGGCGCTGGTCAACGCGGACGCGCCCCAGGAGATCTTCCGCGCCATGGACATCCCGTACGTGGTCAACCAGTGGTGGGCCTCGATCGTCGCGGCGAAACGCCAGACCCAGCGCTACCTCGGACTGCTGCGCGAACGCGGTTACCCCGACTACGTCGAGCAGTACAGCGCGACGTCGCTCGCGTCGGCGTTCGAGGACGATCCCGGCCAGGCGCCGTGGGGTGGGCTGCCGAAGCCGTCGATCGTGCTGGGGGAGACCACCGGCGACGCGTCCCGGAAGATCTTCGACGTCTGGGACGCCCAGCCCGGCGTCACCTACTACCCGCTCGAGAGCGCGGCGGAGAACGAGGTCCCGGAGCGGTGGTGGGAGCTGATGCCGCACCGCTGGGAGGAGGCGATCGGCAGCGACCGCCTCGACCTGCTGACCGGCGAGCTGACCGGGCTGATCCGGTTCCTGGAGCAGACGACCGGCCGGGTGTTCTCCGAGACCCGGTTCCGGGAGGTCCTGGACCTGGTCAACGAGCAGCAGGAGTGGAACCGCCGCACCCGTGACCTCATCGCCGCCGCCCGGCCGTGCCCGATCGCCGTCACCGACGGCATCCCGAGCGTCATGGTGCCCCAGTGGCATCGCGGGACCGAATGGGCGCGCGACGCCGCGCGCGCGTTCCACGACGAGGTGCGCGAGCGGATCGACACGGGCGTCGCGGTGTGCCCGGACGAGCGGCTGCGGCTGATGTGGATCGGCCGCGGGCTGTGGTTCGACCTCGAGTTCTACCAGCGGTTCCAGCGGTCGCACGGCGCGGTCTTCGTGTGGTCGATGTACCTGGCCATCGCGGCCGACGGCTACCTGCGCTACGGCGACGACCCGCTGCGCGCCCTCGCCGCCCGCTTCGCCGCCTTCGGCGACCAGCTCTACACACCGCCGTGGTCGGCGGAGTGGTACGTGAAGGAGGCCCGGCACCACGGGGTGGACGGGGTGGTGCACCTGGTCTCCGACGACGCCCGCGGCAGCTATTTCACCACCCGGGCCCTGCGCGCGGCGGGCGTCCCGGTGCTCGAACTGCACGCGGACAACGTCGACGCCCGCACGGGCGGCGACCTCGACGCACGCATGACCGCTTGGCTCGACGCATTGCTTTGACCATCAGGAAAGGACCCCTGTGAGACTCCCTCTTCGCCGACGAAGCCGAAGAACGATCCTCGCGGCCGCCGCCGCCGTCGGCCTGGCGGCCGGCGGGTGCACGGTGGGAGCCGGCTCGCCGCCGCTGGCGACCGGGACGAACCTCGCCGTGGTGCAGTCCTTGCACGACGCGCTGCCGCAGGCGATCAAGGACGCCGGGGTGATCCGGTTCGCCGGCGACTCCCACCCGCCCTACCGCACGGTCGCCCCGGACGGGTCGGTCACCGGGATCGACGCCGACTTCCAGGCCGCGATCGGCCAGGTGCTCGGGGTGCGGACGCGGACCACCGTCGTCGCCGGGCTCCCGGCCGCGCTCCAGGGCATGCTGGGCAACCGGTACGACGCGTTCAACGGCCCGGTCAAGGCCACCGCCGAGCGCGAGAAGCAGTTCGACACGATCACCTGGATGACCACCCGCACCGCCTACGTGTTCCCGACCGGCTCGACGGCCGGGATCGCCCGGGTCGAAGACCTCTGCGGCAAGCGCGTCGCCGTGGTGACCGCCAGCGTCGTGGAAGACCAGCTGAACAAGCTGTCCCGGTTCTGCACGGAAAGCAAGCGCCCGGCCACGCGGACGGTCGGGCTCGACGACACCGACGCCACGCTGCTGGCCACCCGCTCGGGCCGCGCGGACGCCGCCGGCATGACCGAGGCCGCCGCGATCGACGTCACGCAGCGGCAAGGGGGGAACAAGTACGTCACCCAGACCGAAGCGCAGGGAGCGACCAAGGACGACCTGGCGTTGTACGTCCCCAAGTCCTCGAAGCTGGGGCCGGTCCTGCAGAAGGTGTTCGAAGAGCTTTTCCAGGACGGTACCTACGTCGGAATCATGTCCCGCTGGGGACTCAACCAGGTCTCGGTCCCGAAGCCGGTCCTCAACGCGGCCTCGCAGGGATGAAGGAGCTGCTCATGCGCACCAAGGTGCTGTCCCACCTGGCCGTGCTCACGGTCCTGGCGGCCGGTCTCCCCGCGACCGCGCACGCGGCGGAAGCCGGGAAACCTTGCCCCGCACCGGTTTCGGCCGCGCGGTGCCTCGACGGGCAGCTGGCCGACGGCACGCCGTACACCTTCGCCAGACCGGGCCGCTGGAACGGCGCCGTGCTGGTGGACCTCGACTTCGCCGCGGGCGGCCTGGCGAGCGCACTCACCGCGAGCCTGCTGGAGCGCGGTTACGCCGTGGGCGGCACCACGCGCACGGTCACCGGCTGGAACATCGCGCGAGCCATCGACAACCAGGCGGAAGCGCTTCGCCGGTTCGAAACCGCGTTCGGCCCGGCCCGGTACGCGATCGCCGAAGGCCGCTCGATGGGCGGCATGGTCGCCGCCGGCGCCGCGCAGGTGCACCCGGACCGCTTCGACGCGGCTGTCCCGATGTGCGGCGGCCTCGGCGGCTCGGTCGGGCAGTGGAACCAGAAGCTCGACACCGTCTTCACGCTCAAGACCCTGCTGTTCCGCGACACCGCCCTGCCGGTCACCGGCATCCCCGCCGACGTCCCCGGCACCCAGCAGCGGTGGCTGTCGGCGGTGACGTCGGCGCAGGGCACCGCGGCGGGCCGGGCACGCATCGCGCTCGCGGCGGCGATCGGCCAGCTGCCGGGCTGGGGCTTGGCCGCCGACGGCACGACGACCCCGGTTCCGGACGGCCGTGACGCCGACGGCGTCGAGCAGGGGATGTACCTGGCGCTCGCCGGTGGTCCGCTGCCCTACCTCGGGCAGGCGGTCAGCAGCCGCCGGGCGATCGAGCAGGTGACGGGCGGGAACCCGTCGTGGAACACCGGCGTCGACTACGCACGCCAGCTCGCGACGGCGACGCCGGACCAGCGGAACGCCGTGCGCCGGCTGTACGAGCGGGCGGGGCTCGACCTGCGCGCGGACCTGGGACGGCTCGCGGCCGAACCCCGCGTGTCCGCCGATCCCGCGGCCGTCCACCACCTGGAACGGGGCATCGTGTTCACCGGCGACCTGCGGATCCCGGTGCTCACGGTCAACGGGACCGGCGACCAGATCTCGACCGTCGCCCAGCAGCAGTCCTACGGCGCACTGGCCGGCCGGGCGGGCACCGCGTCCCTGCTCCGGCAGACCTACGTCCGGACCGCCGGCCACTGCACCTACACCACCGGCGAGCAGCAGGCGGCGATCGACCGGATGCTGGCGCGGCTGCGGACCGGGCACTGGCCGGACACCGCGCCCGCGACGATGAACCGCCTGGCGATGGCCGCGGACGGCGGGCAGGGACGCTATCTGCCCTACACGCCGCCGCGGTTCAACCGCGCCTATCCCGCGGCCGGCCGGGGGTAGTCACCGTGGCGTCGTGGCGGAGTAAACGCGGGGGGAACGGGTAGCCCTCGGTTCGACTTCGGCGAAAGGCAGGCCCCGGTGACGATCGACGACCCGCAGGACCCCGCGACGCCCACCCGGACGAAGGCCCGCTGCGTGCTGGTGCCCGGAGACGGCCCGGAGAGCCCCGGCCGGACCCGCGCGTGGACGCGGTGGACCCTCCGGCAGGTCAGCCCGGACCTCCCCGAAGACCGGGTCACCGACGTGCTGCTGGTGGTCGACGAACTGATGTCGAACGCCGTGCTCCACGGCGGGGGTTGCCGCCACGTCGTGCTCGCCGTGGAGACGGACCGGGTGGTGGTGAAGGTCGCCGACCACAGTCCGGCGCTCGCGTACGTTCCGGCTCCCGACGTCCGCAGCGTGAGCGGGATGCGGATGGTCGGCGACGGGGCGAGCACCTGGGGCCAGGCCGTCGACGACGCGGGCAAGACGGTGTGGGCCGTGGTCCGGCTCGGCTGACGCGGTGCCCGCCCGGCCGGTCAGCGGGCGGGCCGCACGAGGTCGTCGACGAACTTCAGCTTGGCGTGGACCCGGGGGGCGAGGACGAACGGGTAGAGGTCGTCCTTGCCCATGCTGCGGTTGAGCTGGTTGAGGGCGCGCGACAACGGCGTCCACGTCGCCAGCAGGACGTCGAGGTCGTCGCCGTGCTCGTCGGGGATGGCGTCGACCGGTGTGCTCCGGTGGGGCTCGATGGGGTCGCCGGCCACGAGCACGCCCACCGCCGCGGCGGTCTGCACGGTGTCGCGGATGTGCAGCAGGTGGGCGAACGTCTCGGCCCAGTCCTCCCACGGGTGCGCCGCGGCGTAGTGGCTGACGTGGCTCTCCGCCCACGCGGTGCCGGGCGTCGTCGCGTAGTGGTCGCTCAGGGCCTGCTGGTAGTCGGCTCGTTCGTCGCCGAACAGCCGGCGGAACTCCGGCAGCGCGGGCCCGTCGGCGACGAGACGGTCCCAGTACCAGTGCCCGACCTCGTGCCGGAAGTGGCCGAGCAGCGTGCGGTAGGGCTCGTCGAGGCGGGCGCGGACGGCTTCACGGTGGCTGTCGTCGCCCTCGGCGAGGTCGATCGTGATGACGCCGCCGGCGTGCCCGGTGGTCACCGGGCGGTCGCGGCTGGACAGCAGGTCGAATGCGAGGCCGTGCCGGGGATCGGCCGTGCGGTCGGTCACCGGCAGGCGGAGGTCGTCGAGCTGGTAAACGAGCCGGCGCTTGGCGGCTTCCGCCCGGCGGAACGCGTCGAGGGCGCGGTCGTCGCCGTCGTCGGGCCGCGTTCTCGTCAAGGCGCAGCAGCCGCACAGCATGCCCTCGGCCGCGGTCCAGTTGCACCCGGCGAGCTCGGCATTGGCGCACCCGTGCGAGTCCTCGGCCTCGACCATCGCGCGGGCCGGACGGTCGTAGCGGACGGCGGTGCCGCAGACCACGCACCGGGAGTTCTCGAAGAACAGCAGGTTGGCACATTCCGGGCAGGTGAACGTGCGCATCAGCGGTCCAGTTCCTGGTGTCGCTCGGTGAGGGTGTGGGCCAGCCGGCTCAGTTTGACGTTGAGCTCCTGGGAGGTGCGACGCAGGATGTCGAAGGCTTCGTCGGCGCTCACCCCACGGCGGTTCATCAGGATCCCCTTGGCCTGGCCGATCACGTCCCGGCTGTCGATGGCGCGCCGCAACTGCTCTTCGCGCAGTGCGGCCGCCGTGTGCGCGGCGGTCCCGGCCAGCGCGACCGAGGCGTGGGCCGAGAGGACCAGCGCGTGGTCGACCGCTCCGTCGCCGAAAGCTCCGCGTCGCCGGCTGTAGAGGTTGATGGCGCCCGGTTCCCGCTCGGAGTCGCGCTCGGTGAGCAGCGTGGTCGCCAGGAGCGAACCGAAGCCGAGGTCGGCGGCCCGCGGACCGAACTCCGGGAACTCCGCCGAGCGGGCCAGGTCGTCGGTCAGCGCGTGGCCGGGACCGCGGTGTTCCGCCGCCGCCACGCAGGGACCTTCGCCGGTCAGGTACTGGATCCGATCCAGCTCCTCCGCGGTCTCGTCGGTGCTCACCGCGGTGTGGAAGCCGCCGTCGGGGGAGCGGAGGGTGATGCTGGCCAGATCCGCCTCCGGCACGATGCGCAACGCCGCGACGACCACCTGGCGCATCGCCTCGTGCAGGGTTTCGGCCTCCAGCAGCGTGCCGGCCAAAGCGCCGAAGTGGTGAGCCAGCGGCCCGTCTTCCGGGAGGGGACAACGGTCCCAGCCGTCACCGGCCGGATCGGCGCGGAACCGGGCACGATCCGCTTCCCAGCCGACGTCGGTCTGCTTGTCGACATCGCTCATGTCGGAATCCTTCTCCGTGGTGGCTCGTGGGCCGGGTACCGGATCGACACCGGTGGTGCCGGTCGCCACCGACGTGATCAAGCTCTCGGAGGCCCCGAGGCCGGGCGGTGGCGCCGGCTGCTGGCTCAACCGGCGCCACCCTTCGTCTCACAAGGAGACAAGCGCGTGTACCCACTGGGGCCGGTTTCACGCGTGCGTGATCTTGCCGCCGTGTTTCGTCAAGAGCCGCGAGGTGCCGCCGAGGATCCGGCGTCGAGCGCGGCCAGCACGGCGTCGCCGTTCGTCCTGGCCCACTCGGTCAGGACGTGGATCGGGTCGATCAGGGTCTTGCCCAGCGGGGTCAGTTCGTACTCGACGCGGGGCGGCACCTCGGCGTAGGCGCGGCGGTGGACGAGCCCGTGTGCCTCGAGCCGCCGGAGCGTCTGGGTGAGCATCTTGCGGGAGATGCCGCCGATCAGCTCCACCAGGTCGCCGTGGCGCACCGGGCCCTCGCTGAGGCCGGCGAGCACGACCACCGTCCACTTGTCGGCGATCAGCTCGACCGCGAGGCGCCCGGGGCAGTCGGCGAGGAAGAAGTCCCGGGGGCGGAAACCGCTCATGGCGCCGAAAGGTACCCGGGGGTTCCCATCGGGACCATAGCTTGGGGTCGCAGCTCACCCGAAAAAGGAGTCAGGAGACCATGAAGGTCATCACCCAGCAGTCGTTCGGTGGTCCCGAGGTCCTCACCGTCGTGGACGCCCCCGAGCCCCGGCCCCGGCCGACCGAAGTCGTCGTGCGGGTCAAGGCGATCGGGCTGAACCCGCTGGAGGCGCGGCTGCGCGCCGGCGAGTTCCCGTTGCTCGGCCGGCCGCCGTTCGTCCTCGGCTGGGACATCAGCGGAGTGGTCGAGGCGTCGCCGCAGACGTGGCGGTTCCGGCCCGGCGACGAGGTGTTCGGGATGCCCCTGTTCCCGCGCGCGGCCGACGGGTACGCCGAACTGGTGGCGGCGCCGGCTCTGCACCTGACGCGCAAGCCGGCTTCGCTGTCCCACGCCGAGGCGTCGGCGTTGCCGATCGCCGGCTTGACGGCGTGGCAGGGCCTGGTCGACCTCGCCGGGGTGGCCGAGGGCGATCGCGTTCTGGTGCACGGGGGCGGGGGCGGGGTCGGCCACGTCGCCGTCCAGATCGCGAAAGCACTCGGCGCGTACGTGATCGCGACGGCGAGCGGCGACAAGGCCGGCTTCGTCGAGGAGCTCGGTGCCGACGAAGTCGTCGACTACACGGCGGTCGACTTCACCGGCGCGGTTCGCGACGTCGACGTGGTTCTGGACACGATCGGCGGCGAGACGGCCGAACGGTCGCTCGGCGTGCTCCGCCCCGGCGGTCACCTGGTGACGGCGGTCGCGGAGGAGAACGCGGACCTCGCCGCCCGGTGCGAGGCGGCCGGCAGCCGCTTCAGCGGCATCGCGGTCGACCCCGATCCGGTCGCTCTGCGAGGCCTCGCCGATCTCGTCGACCGGGGCCGTCTCCGGGGCCACGTCCAGGAGACTTTCCCGTTCGAGCGCATCGCCGACGCGCACCGGCTGCTCGACCGCGGGCACCTGCGGGGCAAGCTCGTCCTCACGATGCCCGGCTGAGGCCCGGCCGTTTTTCCGCTCGATGTCCCTCGGGGGAGCTACCCGCGCTGTCCGCGGAGCGGGGATTCGCGACCCCGTCGACGTTCTCTAGTCTTTCGCGGCATACGCCGGAACTGCGGTGCGACGACGTCGCGTCGAGGAGGGAACGCGCTCATGGCGAGCTCGGGCTGGACCGCTGCCGACATCCCGGATCAGCGAGGGCGGATCGCGGTCGTCACCGGCGCGAATTCCGGGGTCGGCTTCGAGACCGCGAGGATGCTCGCCGAACGGGGCGCGCGGGTGGTCCTGGCGTGCCGGGACACGGGCAAGGCCGCCGCGGCGTGCGACGCGATCCGGGCGACCGCACCGGATGCCGACCTCCGGACCGTCCGGATGGACCTCGCGGACGCGGCGTCGGTCCGCACGGCGGCGGCGGTCCTCGACGAGGAGTTCGACCACATCGACCTGGTGATCAACAACGCCGGAGCCGCGTTCGGGAAACTGTCCCTCGTGGACGGCGTGGACCGGACGTTCGTCACCAACCAGCTGGGGCCGTTCGCCTTCACCGGGCTGCTGCTGCACCGCGTGACGGCCGCACCGGCCGGACGGATCGTCACGGTGACCAGCGGCGGCCACGAGATGGGCCGGCTGCTCCTCGACGACCTCGGCTTCGCGAAGAGCCGGTACCGCCGTTGGCGCGCCTACACGCAGACGAAGCTGGCCAACGTCCTGTTCGCGGCGGAGCTCCAGCGACGGCTGGCGGCAGCCGGGACGCCGGCGATTTCGGTGGCCGCCCACCCTGGAGCGGCGGCCACCGAATTCGGCCGCAACAGCGGTGGTGCGATGCGGGTGGCTTCGGCGCCGCCGGTCCGGTGGCTGCTGGCGCCGCTGGTCAACACGGCGGCCGAAGGCGCTTTGCCCACACTGCGGGCGGCCGTCGATCCGCAGGTTCGCGGAGGTGACTTGTACGGCCCGGCCGGGCCACACGGCATCAAAGGCCGCCCGGAACGCGTCGAGGCAGCCGCGGTCGCGCGCGACGAGGGTGCGGGGGCGATGTTGTGGGAGCGGTGCGAGCAGCTCACCGGGGTGCGTTACCCGCTGCCGTGACGAGACGTGCGCCGCGGAACGGCGCGGGTGCCGCGATTCGCAGCGCCCGCGCCGTCCGAGGAAGGGCTCAGGGGAGCTGGGCCACCTCCGTGTCCGTCAACGCCTTGCCGGCCACGGCGACCTCGTCGACCGCGCCGGGCCAGAAGTCGACGTTGCGGCCGTCGTACTTGGCTCGGCCGACCGTGAACGCGCCGGTGCTGACCAGCGCCGGTCCGGCCGGGGCCGTCGCCACCTTCACCCCGTCCACGTAGAGCCGGATCTCGTTGCCCGCCCGCACACCCGTGAGCTGGTACCAGCGGCCGGTCTCCGGCACGACCTCGTACCGGGCCCGGTTGCCGCCGGGTGTGCTGAACGCGAACGCGCCCTGCCCGTACTGCAGGTAGAACGGGCTTTCCCGCTCCCGGCCGTCCTGGCTCACCGCGGTCGCGTAGTTGCCGGGCAGCGCGTCGAGCCGCACCCTCGCGGACACGGTGTAGTCAGCGGTCGTGTCGACGACCGGGCCGTAGGTGTCGGCGGAGCCGCCCGAGAACTGCAGTGCGCCGTCCTTGAAGGCCGCCCCGGTGGGGGTGAGCGTCAGCGGGTTGTTGCCACCGCTCGAGTCCCTCGCGGTCGTGCCCCGGCGCTCGTCGAGGTTCCACGAGCCCTTCCCCGCGTAGGGGTACGGCTTGCCCGCGTCGGCACCGGCTTCGATCACGCGCCGGTTGATCTCGCGGACGGGACCCGGGTCGACCTTGATGCGCTTGCGGTCGTAGGTCCAGAGCCCGTTGAGCTCGCCTTCCAGGTCGGTGACCTGCGTGTAGACCGACGCCGACAGCTCGGCCCGCGCCTGCCCGAGGTAGAACGTGCGGGTGTTGTCGACGTACTTCGCCGTCAGCGCCGCCTTGTCCTCGACACCGCTGTAGATCGCGATCGGCGCACCCGGCCACTGGTGGCCCGGCGTGCGCAGCGTGAAGCCGCCGTGCTCACCGTCCATCGCGACACGCTTGCCGTCCGAACGCGCCGGATCGGTGTTGTTGTAGTCGTGGTGGTCGATGACGTCGCCCGCGCCCGAGTCACCCTTGGAGGCGCAGCAGTTCACCCCGCTGTGGGCGTTGACGATCCGGCTCGGGTCGGTGGCCTTGACCTGGTCGGTGATCCGGCCGGTGGCGGTCTTGTCCCACTCGCCCCAGCCTTCGTTGAACACGATCCAGGCGTAGACGGACGGGTAGTTCTGCAGCTGGTGCATCTCTTCCAGGCCCTGCCTGAGCCACGCCTGCTGCGCCGCGGGGTTGTTGCCGTCCTCGACGGACACGAAGTCCTGCCACACCAGCAGCCCGAGCTGGTCCGCGTGGTAGTACCAGCGAGCGGGCTCGACCTTGATGTGCTTGCGGACGGCGTTGAACCCGAGGTCCTTCTGCGCCTTCAGGTCGAAGACGAGGGCTTCGTCGCTCGGCGCGGTGTTCAGGCCGTCCGGGTAGAAGCCCTGGTCCAGCTGCATCAGGGAGAAGTACGGCTTGCCGTTGAGCGTCAGCTTGGGGACACCGTTGACGTTCGTGATGCCGGTGGACCGCATGCCGAAGTAACTCTTGACCCGGTCGCCGCCCAGCTTGACCTCCAGCTGGTACAGGTACGGGTCGTCCGGCGTCCACAGGTGCGGGTTCGGCACCGGCAGCTTCAGGTTCGCGTTCGCCGGTCCGGTGACCGTGGCGACCTGCCGGCCGCGCGCGTCCTTGGCGACCGCCGTGACGGTGGCGTTGCCGGCGGACTTGACGTTCAGCGCCAGCGAGTTCGTGGTGAGGTCGGGCGTCGTCTTGATCTCGTCGATGCCCTTGTCCGCCACGGGTTCCAGCCACACCGTCTGCCAGATGCCCGACGACGGCGTGTAGAAGATGCCGCCGGGATCGGCGGACTGCTTGCCCTTGGGCTGGTACGGGCCGGTCGTGTCGGTGACGGCGACGACGATCTCCTGCTCGTCGCCGCGCTTGAGCGCGTCGGTGATGTCGGCGCTGAACGCCGTGTACCCGCCGGTGTGCTCGGCGACGAGCTTGCCGTTCACCCAGACCGTGGCCTGGTAGTCGACCGCGCCGAAGTTGAGCTTGAGGCGCTGCCCGCCGCCGATCTTCCAGTCGCGCGGGACGGTGACCGTGCGGCGGTAGAACATGTGGTCCTCGTGCCGTTCGAGCCCGGAAAGCTGCGACTCGATCGGGTAAGGCACGATCACCTTCTCGGGCAGCCGCTTGCCGAACGCCGGCTGCTGGCCTTCCTTGGCGGCCGAGAACTCCCACGGGCCGTTCAGGTTGACCCATTTGTCGCGCTCGAGCTGCGGGCGCGGGTATTCCGGCAACGGGTGGCGCGGGTCGGCGTCCTCGCCCCACGGCGTCCGGAGGCGTTCCGTCGACGCGTTCGCGACGATGCGGCCGGTCTTGCCGACCTTCGCGCCGTCCACCGCGAGCGCACCCGCGCCGTCGTAGTAGAGCGTGACCCGCTGGCCCTTCAGCACCCTCTCGGCCAGCCGGATCGTCACCCGGTCGCGGTTCGTCGTGATGAGCGAGACCGGCATCGGCGTCGCGTCGACCGCGATCCGCAGGTGGTCGGCGAGGTCGCCGGTGCCCGAGACGCGGCCGTCGAAGCCGGCCGTGAGCGTGCGACCGTCCTTCGACACCTCCGCCGAGCGCGGCACGCCGGTGTAGCCGGCCGGCGGCGTGAACGCCGACAGCGGCACGATCTGCTTCGCGATGGCCGCGCTCGACCAGCGCAGGAACATGTTCGCGCCGCCGGTGTCCTGGAACATCTCCAGCTTGAAGTCGTACTGCCGGCCGGCGGTCAGCGTGACCGGTGCGCTGGTCTGCTCCCGGTCCCAGTCGCCGACCCAGTGGTCGATCACCGGCGCGCCGTCGACGAACAGCCGGAACCCGTTGTCGCCGATGGCGTAGAACGTGTAGTCGCCGGTCTGCGGCACGGCGAGCTGCCCGCTCCACCGGGCGGTCGTGTTCTCCGTCTGCCCGGCGACCAGCCCGAAGACCGAGGTCAGGTCCGGGTGGTCGACCTCCCCGTCGAGCGCGGTGCCGGCCAGGTTCGCGAAGTCGTGCGCGCCCGGCGCCGACATCGTGAAGTACTCGGCTTTCAGGCCGTGCAGGGGCTCGGCGGCACCGGCGGGCGGCGTTCCCGACGCCACGCCCAGCGCCACCAGGAGGGCGAGGAGGACGGAAGCGGCTCTTCTCATCGGCGAGATCCCCTTCGTTTTTACAACGTTGTAAAACGCTCTTCGGGCGATCCAATCAGATAAATCGGACTCCTGGCCACCGCCGAATGGCGGTATCTCCAGGTCTGAACGCCGAACACCGAGAGCTACGCTACTGCCGGTGATCGCCGTGGGGTCGTGAGTGTGAAACAGGGTTAGAACACTGTTTCTCACTCACGACCGTCGAGGGCCTCGGGAGCCGGGGCGTGGTTGCCGAACGGTGCGCTGCTCGCTGCGGGCGCACCCCGAAGACGTGGCCGGGATCAGAAGTCCAGGTCGAACTTCGTGACGTACCAGGCTTCCTCGACCTTCTGCAGGCCGAAGGTGATGTTCGTCTGGCCGGGCTTCACGCCGGTGGAGTGGGACAGGACGATGTCGTCGAGCTTCTTCCCCTCGACCGAGATCTTCTCGGCGGCGATCTTCGCCGAGTCGCCGGTGGCGGCCGGACCCGCGACCTCGACCTTGGGCGGGTTCGCCGCGTTGTCCGGGGTGAACGCGGTGTGCAAGCCGTCGAGGACCTTGCGCATCGCCTTCATGGTCTTGTCCTGGCCGGCGCAGGCTTCGGGGGTGAACGTCTTCGGCGGCGCTTGGCCGGTGTCGGCCATGACGGAGCACGCCTGGACGAAGTCGCCGGAGACGACCGCGCCGACCCACCGGGCCAGTGCCTGTTCCGCGGTCGAAGCCTTGGCCGTCGCGTCGGCGGCCGCACTCGTGGTGCCGGGCGCCGGTGACGCGGAAGAAGTGGGGATGCTCTGCGGCGCGGGGGCATTCGACGATTTCGCCGAGCAGGCCACGGTCAGGGCGGCGGCCATTATTGTGACACCGATAGCCGGAATAGTCACATTTCGGGGGGTTTGCATTGCCATGCCGGAGATCATGCTGACGATGCGGTGCGCTGTCCACAATCGCCGTGAGATCGGGCCGTCCGTGCAGATCGCGAGGCATTCCGGTGCAGGGGAACGCACGGAAAGCCCTCTCCGGAGAGGACTTCCCGTGCGTCGCGGTGATCAGGCGCAGGAGGCGCCGTTCAGCGTCGCCGATCGGAAAGGCGGTGCGCTGCCGGTGTAGTTCGCGTTGTAGCCGATCGTCGTGGTCGCCCCCGTGCCGAGGGTGCCGTTCCACGCCGCGCTGCCGACTTCGACGATGTCGCCGGTGTCGGTCCAGTTTCCGTTCCAGCCTTGGCTGACCGTCACGCCCGGTGCGGAGAAAGTGAGCGTCCAATGGTCGATCGGCGCTCCGCGGTTTTCGATGACGATTTCGCCGGTGTAGCCGGTCGACCAGGTGCTGACCACCCGGTGCGTGACGGCGCAGCCGCCGGACGGCTGCGGGGTCGTGCTGGTCGGGGGAGTGCTGCCGGTGGGCGTCGTCGGGGTCGTGGTCGGGGTCGTGGTCGGCACGGGACCCGCCGCGACGGCGAGGTCGTAGGCCCGCTGCGGCACGAACTGGCCGGCCGTCGCGATGCAGCCGTCCGCCTCGCCCGGCGGTTTGACCCACAGGAACGCGTCGATCTGGCTGTCGCCGGTCTGGTTCGTGCTCGGCGTGCCGATCGCGCGCCCGCCGGGGTCGCACCACTCGCTGCCCTGCGGCCCGTTGCCGTTGCGGCTCGTGTCCACCACGGCCTTCAGCCGCGAGTCGCCGAGCTGGCCGAGGATCGCCTTGTCGTAGGCCACCTCGTCGGCGGTCGCGCGGTAGTTGGACACGTTGGTGGAGATGCCGTCGGCGCTGTTCGAGACGTCGGCGGCCCGCAGCCGCGTCGCGGCGTCGCCGGCGGACAGCCAGGCGGAGTGGCCGATGTCGAAGTACACCTTCGCCTGGGCGGAACCGGCCTTCAGCTTCTTGCCCGCGTACGCCATCGACGCCGTGGTCTGGCGCTGCTGGTCGCTGTTCTGGCAGTTCGTCATCTGCGGGAGCACGTCGGGTTCGAGCACGATGGCCGCGGGCCGGCCCGCCAGCCCGGCCGCCACCTGGTCGATCCACGCCCGGTAGGCGTCGTGGGACGGCGCGCCGCCGCCGCTGGCGCCGCCGCAGTCGCGGTTCGGGATGTCGTAGACGACCATGATCGGGATCTTGCCCGCGGCGGCCGCGGCCCCGGTGTAGGCGTCCACCTCGCCCCGCACCGTGGAGGTGTTCGTGGTGGTGAACCACCTCGCCTGCGGCACCGCGGCGACGCGGTCGCGGATGACCGCGGCGCGTGAGTCGCCGGAGTTCGCCGCGACCCACCTGGCCGCGTTGGTACCCGGGTCGGTGTAGTACGCCGACCCGGCGGCCCGCGCGCCCGCCAACGTGGTCGTGGCGACGACACCGCTCACGGCCAACGCGGCGAGCGCACCGGCTGCCACTGTCCTGCTTCGCATGCACCTTCTCCTTCGAGCGACGGGGTGGCGTCGGGGCGAGGACGGCCGCGCCGGCGAACGTGCCGGGCACGCAGCACCGTCTCCGCTCCGGCATCGCCGGACCGAAAAGGCTGGGAGCGCTCCCAATTCGCTTGGACTGTAGCCGGGGATGCCGGATGGGGAAAGGGGGCGAAGGGGTTCTCGCCCGAATTCGCGGAAGCGCCCTTCGAAAGTTTCGGCGACGATTGCCAAGGGGTGCGAGTGCCGGTTACCGTCGCCTGGGAGCGCTCTCAGTCCGGTTCATCCGTAAGTCGACGACGACGAGGAGATGGCGTATGCGGGCGAGAAAGCTGAGAGCCGGACCGGTGCTGCTGGTCGTGGTGGCCCTCGGACTGGCCGGAGCCGCCGCACCGGCGTCCGCCGCGGACTACGAGCGGCTGCTCAACGGCAGCTTCTCCAGCGGCACCTCCGACCCGTGGTGGGCCGGGTCGGGCACGAGCGGCCGCGTGACCGGTGGCGAGTTCTGCACCGACGTCCCCGGCGGCACGGCCAACGGCTACGACGCGCTGTCCGGCCAGAACGGGGTGCCGTTCGAGGCGGGCCAGCAGTACACCCTGACCTTCGACGCGCACGCGACGACCACCCAGCAGATCTCCGCCGTCGCCGGGGAAGCCGTGTCACCCTACCGGCAGATCTCCCGGACCGACCTGACCGTCACCCCGTCCACGCAGCACTTCACGGTCACGTTCACGTCCACAGTGGACTTCCCGGCGGCGGGCAACGGCCAGCTGGCGTTCTGGTTCGGCGGCCAGGCCGCCGCCAACACCGTGTGCCTGGACAACATCTCGCTGATCGGCGGCGTCCTCCCGCCCGGCGGCCTGCCGCCGACGAGCGGCATCCGGGTGAACCAGGAGAGCTACGCGCCCGGGCTGCCCAAGCGGGCCACGCTGATCAGCGACTCGGCCACCGCGCAGACCTGGACGTTGAAGAATTCCGCCGGCACCGCGGTGGCCACCGGCCGGACGACGCCACGGGGCGCGGACGCGGCCTCCGGGGAAAACGTGCACGAAATCGACTTCTCCGCCTACGACACCGTGGGGACCGGGTACACGCTGAGCGTCGGGACCGAGACGAGCTTCCCGTTCGGCATCTCCGCCGCCGGGCTGCAGCGGCTGCGCTCCGACTCACTGGCGTTCTTCTACCACCAGCGCAGCGGTATCGCGATCGACGCCGCGTACGTCGGCGCCGCCTACGCGCGTCCGGCCGGGCACGTGAACGTCGCGCCGAACCAGGGTGACGACAACGTCCCCTGCCGGGCGGACCTGGACTGCGGCTACACCCTCGACGTGCGCGGCGGCTGGTACGACGCGGGTGACCACGGCAAGTACGTCGTCAACGGCGGGATCGCGGCGTGGGAGCTGCTCGACGAGTACGAGCGGGCACTGCGGCTGGGCGACGCGAGCGCGCTGGGCGACGGCACGCTGGCCATCCCGGAACGGGCCAACGGCGTGCCGGACATCCTCGACGAAGCGCGGTGGGAGGTCGACTTCCTGCTCGCCATGCAGGTGCCGGACGGCGCACCGCACGCGGGCATGGTGCACCACAAGATCCACGACGCGCAGTGGACGTCCCTGCCCACCCGGCCGGACCAGGACAGCCAGCCGCGCCGGCTGTCGCCGCCGAGCACCGCGGCGACGTTGAACATGGCAGCGGTCGCCGCGCAGGCGTCCCGGCTGTGGCGGACCACCGACCCGGCGTACTCGGCGAAGCTGCTGGCCGCGGCGCGGAAGGCGTACGCCGCGGCCAAGGCGAACCCGGCCGCGCTCGCCGATCCGAACGACGGCACCGGCGGTGGCACCTACAGCGACAACACCGTCACCGACGAGTTCTACTGGGCCGCCGCGGAGCTGTTCACGACCACGGGCGAGAGCGCGTACCGGGCCGACGTCACCGGCTCTCCGCTCTACCGCGGGAAGAGCTTCACCACGCACGGCTTCGACTGGGCCTCGACGGGTGCGCTCGGGGACATCACGCTCGCGGTGGTGCCGACCGACCTGCCGGCCGCGGACGTCGCGGCGATCAGGACGGCGATCACGACGACCGCCGACAGCCACCTGGCCCAGATGGCCGAGATGGGCTACCCGGCGCCCTACCGGACGGCCGACGGCTCGTACGAATGGGGGTCCAACGGCCTGGTGGCCAACAACGGCGTCGTGCTCGCCCTGGCCTACGACCTCACCCGGCAGGCCAGGTACCGCGACGGCGCGTTCGCGGCGATGGACTACCTGCTCGGCCGCAACCCGGCGAACTACTCCTACGTGTCCGGCCACGGCGACCAGCCGGTGCGCAACGTGCACCACCGGTTCTGGGCGCACCAGCTGGACGCGTCGCTGCCGTCCGCGCCGCCCGGCGCGCTGTCCGGCGGCCCCAACAGCGGCCTGCAGGACCCGACCGCGGCCCGGCTGCTCACCGGGTGCGCACCGCAGCGCTGCTTCGTCGACGACATCCAGGCGTACTCGGTGAACGAGGTCGCGATCAACTGGAACGCGGCGCTGGCCTGGCTGGCCGGCTGGACCGCCGAGAAGTCGGCGTCCACCGTGGACACGACCCCGCCGTCCGCGCCCGGCACTCCCGCGGTGTCCGCCGTGTCGGACAGCGGCGCCACGGTGACCTGGACGGCGGCCGCGGATCCGGAAAGCGGCGTCCGGGGCTACGACGTGGTCCGGGTGGCCGGTTCGGTCCGCACGGTGCTGACCACGGTCACCGGGACGACGGCGACCTTGACGGGCCTGTCCCCGTCGACGGCGTACACGGTGGTCGTGGTGGCGCGCAACGGCGCGGGCACGACGAGCCCGGATTCGCCCGCCGCGTCGTTCACGACCCGGCCGGCGGGCGGCTGCGCGGTGACGTACGCGGCGAACACGTGGAACGGCGGCTTCACCGCGACGGTCACCGTGAAGAACACCGGCACCACGGCGTGGAACGGCTGGAAACTGGGCTTCACGTTCCCCGGCACCCAGAAGGTGACGCAGGGCTGGTCGGCGACGTGGGCGCAGTCCGGGGCGGAGGTGACCGCCACGGCGCTGTCCTGGAACGCTTCGGTCGCCCCGGGGCAGTCGGTCGCGATCGGCTTCAACGGCAGCTACACGGGAACCAACCCGAACCCGCCGGCCTTCGCGGTCGACGGGAGGACGTGCGGCTGACGGGAACCGGCGCGAACCGACGGCGGTCTGGCCGCCGCCGGTTCGCGCCGACCCGGCGCACCTCACGGAATACGGGCGTCGCCGACGATGCGGTGCAGTGCGGCGACGTGTCCGCGGTAGGCGGACCGGCCGGTTTCGCTGAGGTGGAGCCAGACCCGCTGCCGGGTGTCGCGCACCGCGCGCCGCTGCGTGACGTAGCCGGCCTCGGCCAGCGCCGCGATGTGCTTGCTGAGCGCGGACTTGCTGATGTCCAGCAGGGTCAGCAACGCGCCGAACTCGATCTCGCGGACGGGCTCCAGTGCCGCGCAGACCCGCAACCGGACCGGCGCGTGGATCAGGTGGTCGAACCCGTCCTCGGCCGCGGTGCCCGGCTCGGTCTCCCGCGACCGGGTCACCGGCGGCCGGCTCGGGCGGTGAGGGTGAGCCCGACGCCGGTGAACAGCCCGAACACCAGGACCGCGGCCACGATCGGCGACCAGGGCGACCACCAGTCCAGCCGCTGCGCGACCGCGTCCGCGAGGATCACCACGGCCGCCGGCCCGTACAGCGCGAGCACTTCACGCGCGGTCATCGCGCTGCGGACCCAGCCCTCGCAGACACCGCGTTGCCGGCCGGCGATGTGCGCCATCTTCACCAGGCCGAGCGTGACGACCGCCGCGACCGCCAGGCCCCACCAGCCGGGCAGCAGAACGGCCGCGGTCCCCGCGCTCAGACCGGCTCCGGTCACCAGCCAGTACCAGGCCGGATAGCCGCTCCACGCCACGCGTGCCCGGCTGCTCCGCACCTGCGCCAGCGCTGCCGACGCGTCCGGAACGCTGATGGATCCGTTGGTTTCCATGTCGGCAACTGTAGAGTTTCCAAGATGGAAACGCAAGGCTCGGCGGGACGATGAGGTGACTCCCGGCTACTCGAACACCCCGTAGCCCGCGACGGCGTGGGCGCGGACGCCGTCCATGTCGAGCTCCACGCCGATGCCGGGGGTATCGGGCAGCGTGATGTAGCCGTCCTTGACGATCGAGCCGCTGCCGTCGGGGGCGTGGACGTAGCTGTCCCACACCTCGCGCTCCTCGAGGGCGTGCCATTCCTGGACGAGGAAGTTGGGGATCGCGCCGCACTGGTGCGACGTGGCCATCGTGCCCAGCGGCGTCGACACCAGGTGCGGGGCGAACGGGATGTAGTGCAGCTCCGCGAGGTTGGCGATCTTCTTGGCCTCGGCGAGGCCGCCGCACTTCGGCACGTCCGGCTCGATGACGTCCACGGCGCCGCGTTCGAGCAGCTCGCGGAAACCCCAGCGCAGGTAAAGGTTTTCTCCCGCGCAGATCGGCGTGCGGGTCTGCTCGCGCACCCGCACGAGCGCGTCCACGTTCTCCGCCGGCAGCGGCTCCTCGAGCCACATCAGGCGGAACGGCTCGAGCTCCCACGAGATCCGGCACGCGCTCGGCACGTCGTAGCGGGCGTGGAGGTCGATGGCCAGGTCGACGTCCGGGCCGATCGCCTCCCGGACCGCGGCCACGCGCTCGACCATCGAACGCAGCTCGGCGGCGTTGATCGTGTGGTTGAAGGCGTCGAACTTGGCCGGGTGGCGCAGGTCGTCGATGTCGAACTTGATCGCGGTGAAGCCTTCGGCGACCATCCGCTGGGCCCGGTCGACGCACCCGGCGATCGAGCCCGCGGGGTCGTCGCCGTCGCCGCAGTCGGCGTAGAGGCGGATCCGGTCGCGGAACTTGCCGCCGAGCATCCGGTACACCGGCTGGCCCGCGGCCTTGCCGGCGAGGTCCCACAGCGCCAGCTCGATCCCGGACAGGGCGATCACGAACACCCCGCTCTGCGCGCCCGCGAAAACCTTGCTGCGGCGCAGTTTTTCCCAGCAGCGCTCGACGTTGCGCGGGTCCTCGCCGATCAGCAGGGGCGTCAGCGACTCGATCATCCCGACGACGGCACCCGCGCCGGCATCGGGATTGGCCTCGCCGAACCCGCTGAGGCCTTCGTCGGTGTCGATCCGGACCAGCGTGGCCTGACCGTGGTAGGCCACCACCGCCGTCGTGACGTTCACGATCCGCATTGCTCTCCCGCCGCAGGGTAGTGCCGAGAAAGGACTGTCGCGATGTCGAACTTGTCCGATAAGCTGATGACATGCCAAGGAGACAAGAGTCTCCGGACGCTGTCAAGGTCCGGACTCTTCCGGTGCAGGTGGCGGCCCACCTGACCCGGCGCATCGTCAAGGGCGAAATCGAGGACGGCCGGGCGCCGTCGGAACTCGAGATCTCGACTGAGTTCGGAGTTTCCCGCGTCGTGGCGCGGGAGACGCTCAAGATCCTCGCCTCGCTCGACATCGTCGACGTCGCCCAGGGCCGCCGGGTCGTCGTGCGCCCCCGCGCGGAGTGGGACTACTTGAACCCGTTGCTGATCGAGTGGCTGCCCACGGAGATCGTCGACGAGCTGTTGCAGGAACTGCACCAGATGCGCGCACTGCTCGAACCCGAACTGGCCGCCATGGCCGCCGCCAGCATCACCGACGAGACGCTGGCCCGGCTCGGGGACGAGATCGTCCGCATGGCGGCGCTCGAGGCGGATCCCGAGGCCTACCTCGAAGTCGACCACGAATTCCACATGGAGATCTGCCGGGCGGCCGACAACCGCATCCTCGACCGGATCATGTACTCCGCACGCTGGCTGGGCACGGCCAGCCGGCGCCTCACCAACGAGGCGCCGGCCGGGCTGCACCGCGCCACCGCCCAGCACACGGAGATCTACGAGGCGCTCGTGGCGCGCGACCCCTCGGCCGCCCGCGCGGCGATGCGCGAGCACCTGAGCAACAACTACTCCACGCTCCTCGCGGAGAAGGAGCAGCGAAGCAAGCGGGCCGCCAAGCGGCGTTAGCACCCCCTGCACGACCGAGTTCCGGAACCGATGACGAGGACGGACGAGGCATGGCAGCATCCGCGATCCCGCCTATCCGGCTGGGGCTGATCGGCACCGGGCTCGCGGTGGAAAAGCTGCACTGGCCGGCGTTGCGCACGCTCGCCGACCGGTTCACGGTCACCGCGTTCACCGACTCCGCCGACGAGCAGAGCACAAGGTTCGCCGCCTACAGCGGGACCGATCCGGCACTGGCCGTCGCCGACCGGACCGCGCTGCTGGCCCGCGACGACGTGGACGCCGTGCTGATCTCGGTGCCGATCCCGCACCTGTACGAAGTGGCGCGAGACGCGCTCACGGCCGGCAAGCAGGTGCTCTGCGAGAAGCCGGCCGGGGGCGACGCGGAACAGGCCGCCGACTTCCTCGCCCTGGCGGCCGGGCACCCGGACCGCACGTTCATGGTGGGCGAGAACTACTTCTACCGCGACGACCTGCGCTACGCCCGCGCGTTGCTCGACGACGGCGCGATCGGCCGCCCGCACCTGATGGCGTGGCGGCACGCCGGGCGGTCGGTGCCCCGCGAGGGCAGTTTCACCGGAACGCCGTGGCGGCAGCGGCCGCAGTACCGCGGTGGCGTGCACCTCGACTTCGGCGTGCACCACATCGCCCAGATCCGGTTGCTCTGCGGCGACATCGCGCGGGTGCACGGTGCCGTGCAGGCGGCCAACAGCACGATCGACGCACCGTCGGACCTCACGCTCACCCTCGTCTTCACCGGAGGCGCCATCGGCAACTACACCGCGTCCTTCCCCGAAATCCCGGTGCCGCCCGAACCCAACGACATGCGGCTGTACGGCACCGAGGGCGTGCTCGTGCTCGCCGGATCCGAGTCGGAGCGCCGCGTGACGCGCAGCAGCCCCGACGCCACCACCCACACGACGGTCTTCCGCGGCAGCGACAACGGCTACCGCGCGGAGCTCCTCGACTTCGCCGACGCCGTGCAGTTCGGCGTGCGGCCGGTCGGCAGCGTCGCGCAGAGCGTGGCCAACGCGATGGTCGTCCAGCGGGCGTTCGACTCCGCCGAACAGGCGGCCGCACTGACGCTCGACCCCGTGCCCGGCGCGGGCCCGGTACCGCTGTGGCACCCCCGCGGCTCGACCGGGCTGTTCGACGGGCTGCCAGGACAACGCATCAGCAGTTCGGCGTCCTTCGCCGCTTGAAAGACCCGCAGCCGGGCGCTCGCCTCGCTGTCCCGCCGGTTGCACCGTCGCCCCGTCGGTACGCGTCCGCTCGATCGGACGCGAAAGGAGTGGTCATGGAAGAGAAAACGGACCTGTCGAGACGTACTTTCCTCGGGATGGGCGCGGGGGTGGGCGCGCTGGGCGTGCTCGGTCTCGCCGGCTGCGGGGGCGGCCCCGCACCCGCGCCGCAGGTCGACGTCCAGGTACCCCAGGCGCTGCTGGATCAGGCGGCCGCGTTGCGCGGCGGGTCGGTGGGAATGCTTTCGCAGAAGCTGTACTCGGAAGCGGCCAACAAGGCGCTGGACAAGTCGCTGCAGGCGTTCGCGCAGGCCACCGGCACCACGGTCCGCAACGACCTGGTCTCCGGCGACGCCGGGGACATGGTCGCGAAGATGGACGCCGAAGTGAAGGCGGGCACGAACCGCGACCTGGCTTTCGTCAGCGACCGGCGGTTCGTCGGCCAGCTCCACAACCTCGGCGCGCTCACCGACGTCACCGACGTGGTCACCGACATGAAAGCGCTTTACGGCGAGCCCGCGACCGAGGCCAACGACTACTGCGTGTTCGACGGGCGCTGGTTCGCGATCCCGTACCACTTCATCGCGTCCGGGATGTACCTGCGCAAGGACTGGTACGCGGAGAAGGGCATCCCGCTCAAGCCGTACTACACGTGGGAAGAGCTGCGCGACAACGCGCTGGCGGTCTCCGACCCGGCGAAGCGGCGCTTCGGCTGGGGGCTCACGGTGAACCGCTCCGGCGACGCCAACGGCTTCATCCAGAACGTCATCAACGTCTACGGCGGGGCGATCGCGGACAACACCGGCACGAAGGTGGTGTTCAACTCGCCGGAGACCGTCGCCGCCGTCACGTTCATCGGCGACATCTACACGAACCCGAAGTACAAGCCGATGCTCCCACCCGGTATCGGGAGCTGGACCGACTCGAGCAACAACGAGAACTGGCTGGCCGGGATCCTGGGGCTCACGCTCAACCAGTTCAGCGTCTACGCCGACTCGAAGACCAAGAAGAACCCGGTCTACGGCAACACGCACGTGTTCAACGGAGCCACCGGACCGGCGCTCGACGTGCCGCTCGCGTACGGCGAGTCCAACTCCTTCGTCGTGTTCAAGGGAGCGAAGAACCCCGACCTGGCCAAAGTGGTGGCGAAGTTCATGGCCGGCGGGACCGCGCTGCTCGGGGTCGCGAAGGAAGCACCGTGCCTGGTCAACCCCTCGTGGAGCAAGGTGTGGGACTCGGATCCGTACTACACCGGCGGTGACCCGGCCTTCGCCGCGCTGCGGGAGCAGACCCGTGCCCAGCTCCCGGTGAAGACCAAGACCGGCTACGCGTTCCCCCAGACCCCGAGCCCCGGAGAGCAGGCCGCCATCGCCGCCTACCTGCTGACCGACATGATGCAGTCGGTCATCCAGGGCACCAAGCCGGCCGACGCCGTCGCCGCGACCCACGGCCGGATCGTCCAGATCTTCGAGCAGCAGGGCTATCGGCAATGACCGTCGTGCGTCCGAAGAGGACACTGCCGGCGCCGGCCCGTCCGGCGTCGCGCACGTCGTCCTCGCTCACGCCGACGCAGCGGCGGCTCGGCCGCGACTGGCGCCTCGCCGCGGTGTTCATCGGGCCGACGCTGGTGCTGGTCGCCGGCCTGATCCTGGTCCCGATCGTCAGCTCGATCTTCACCAGCGCCACGGAGCGCCACGGCGCCGAGACGGTCTTCGTCGGGCTGGACAACTACACCGCCCTCATCGGCGACGGCCTGTTCCACCGGGGCGTGCTCAACTCGTTCGTCTTCACCGCGTACGCCGAGATCTTCAAGGTGGCCTTCGGTCTCATCGCGGCGTTGATGCTGCACCACATGCGGCGCGGCAAGGCGATCGTCGCCGGGCTGATCCTGCTGCCGTGGGTGATCCCGACGGTCGTCACGGCATTCACCTGGCGGTCGCTGCTCGACCCGATCTTCGGCAGCGTCAACGTCCTGCTCACCGAGTCCGGGATCGGACCCGGCCTCGCCGCGATCGGGCTCGTCGACAAGTGGCCCGCGGAGTGGCTGTCCGATCCCGCGCTCGCGATGCCCGCGGTCATCCTGGTCAACGTCTGGAAGGGCATCCCGTTCTTCACGGTGACGTTCCTCGCCGGGCTCAAGGCCATCGACAGCGGTCTGCACGAGGCGGCGATGGTGGACGGCGCCTCGCCGTGGCAGCGCTTCGTGCACATCACGCTGCCGGGGCTGCGCCCGGTCATGATCGTGACGGTGCTGCTGTCGTCGATCTGGACGTTCAACAACTTCGACCTGATCTGGCTGATGACCCAGGGCGGGCCGGGAGACGCCACCGCCCCGTACGTGATGGTGGCCTACTCGAAGGCCATCCAGCAGCTGCAACTGGGCGCGGGCGCCGCGGTCACGCTGGTGATGCTGCCGGTCATCGCGATCCTCGTGGTGATCCTCGTGCGGCTGATGCGCCGGGACGACCGGCCGGGCGCGGCGGATCTCGGACGGGGCAGGTCGCTGTCGCCCGGCCAGCGCCGGGCACTGCCGTGGGCGATCGTCGTCGTCTCGGTGCTCGTGCTGGCCTGGGCGTCGCCGCACATCATCTGGAAGGCCGCGCTGGTGCTGGCCGTGTTCGTGGTGCTCGCGGCCGCGGTCGGACGGGTTGTCTCCGCGCTCGCCATCCGGGGCAACCGGCTGGCCGCGCGCCTGGTCGGCGGCACCGGCAGCGGGATCGCGCTGCTGGGCCTGCTGGGCTTCGTGCTCGCCCCGCTCTACTGGATGACGATCACGGCCTTCAAGTCCGACGACCAGATCGTCGCGCGCACCGACGACCTCTGGCCGACCCCGTGGAGCACCGAGCAGTTCACCAACCTGTTCACGGGGGCGTTCGGCACCTGGTACATGAACACGATCCTGGTGTCGGTGGCGTCCACCGCGATCGCGCTGGTCTGCGCGGCCCTGGCCGGGTATGCGCTGGCCCGGCTGAAGTTCCGGGGTTCGGAGAGCTTCACGGTGACGATCCTGCTCACCTACGTGATGCCGGGCGCGCTGCTGTTCATCCCGCTCTACCAGCTGGTGAGCGGGATCGGGCTCAACGACTCGTTGTGGTCGCTCGTGCTCGCGTACCCGACGTTCACCCTGCCGTTCGCGACGTGGCTGCTCGTCGGCTACTTCAAGTCGATCCCGGCCGACCTCGAGGAGGCGGCGCTGGTCGACGGCTGCACGCGGTTCGGGGCGTTCCTGCGGATCGTGTTGCCACTGGCCAAACCGGGCTTGCTCGCGGTCGCGCTCTTCACGCTCACCAACGCGTGGAACGAGTTCCTGTTCGCGTTCGTGTTCATCACCAAGGACGACTACAAGACACTGCCCGTCGGCATGCAGTCGATGATCTTCGGTGACGTCGTGCCGCAGGGGCAGCTGGCCGCGGCCTCGCTGCTGGTCAGCATCCCGGTCGTGCTCATGTACGGGTTCGGGCAACGGTTCCTGACCGAGGGCCTCACCGCGGGAGCGGTGAAGGGATGAGCGAGATCACGGAGGAGCACGTCGCGACCGCGTCCCGCCCGAGCGACCTGCGCATCACCGACCTGCGCGTGGCCAACCTGGCCGGGGTGCCGTTCCGCTCGTCGATCATCCGGATCGACACCAACCAGGGGCTCGTCGGCTACGGGGAGGTGCGCGACGGGGCCGCCGCCACCTACGCGCTCATGCTCAAGAGCAGGCTCGTCGGGGAGAACCCCTGCAACATCGACAAGATCTTCCGCAAGATCAAGCAGTTCGGGTTCCACGGCCGCCAGGGCGGCGGGGTCTCCGGCGTCGAGATGGCGCTGACGGACCTCGCCGGCAAGGCGTACGGAGTGCCCGCGTACGCGCTGATCGGGGGCCGCTTCCGGGACGAGATCCGCTGCTACGCGGACACGCCGTCGCTGACGGACCCGCACGCGATGGGCGCCCGGCTGCTGGAGCGCAAGCTGCGCGGGTTCACGATGCTGAAGATGGACGTGGGCATCGACCTGCTGTGGGACGTGCCGGGAGCGCTGATCGCGCCGCCGGGTGCCCGCGAGGACGTCACGACGATGCACCCGTTCACCGGCATCCAGGTCACGGCTCTCGGTGTCGAGCACTTGGTGTCCTATGTGGACATAGTCAGGTCCGTGGTCGGCTACGACGTCGCGCTCGCCGCCGACCACTTCGGCCACATCGCGCTCGACTCGGGCATCCGGATCGGCCGCGCGCTGGAACCGTTCACGTTGGCGTGGATCGAGGACCTGATCCCGTGGCAGCTGACCGGCCAGTGGCGTCAGCTCACCGAGGCCGTCGCCGTCCCGACGTGCACGGGGGAGGACATCTACCTGCTCGACGGCTTCCGGCCGCTGCTGGACACCGGCGCCATCCGCGTCGTGCACCCCGACCCGGCGACGGCGGGCGGGATCGCGGAGACCAAGCGGCTCGGCGACTACGCGCAGGAGCGCGGGATTCCGATGGCGCTGCACCTGGCGGCGTCGCCGATCGCGACGATGGCGTGCGTGCACCTGGCCGCCGCCACGGAGAACTTCCTCGCCCTCGAACACCACGCGGCCGAGGTGGAGTTCTGGAGCGACCTCGTCACCGGCCTGCCCCGCCCCTTGATCCAGGACGGCCACATCACGGTGCCGGAGACGCCGGGACTCGGATTCGGGGATCTCGACGAAGAGCTGCTGAGCCGTCACCTCGACCCGCGTGACCCGGTGTTCTTCGCCGAGACGAAGCACTGGGACGCCGAGTCGAGCCACGATCGGCTGTGGAGCTAGGCCGCGTCGTACACTCGCGGTGAAGGTGAAGCGTGAGGGGGCAGGGTGTTCGGTCGGAAGAAGAAGCGCACCGGTCTGAACGACCTGGACGACCTGATGGCGCGGCTCAGGCCCGACCTGAGCCGGGAATCGCTCGGCGTCGGGCCCGGCTTCCCGGGCGTCGCCCCGAACCCGCTCCTGAGCGGTGACGCACGGAAGCGCGACGCGGAACTGCGTACGGGGGAGCTCGCGCTCGGCGTTCTCGTCGACTGGCGGGAAGTCAACAGCAATCCACGCGTGGTCCTGATGTTCGACGTGGAGACCGCCGACGGCAGCTCGTTCCGCGGTATCGCGGACGAGGACCTCACGATCACCGAGCTCACCCGGCTCGCCCCGGGACAGACGTTGCCCGTGCGCTACCGGCCGGCCGTCATGGACCACTACGTCGCCCTGGCCCGGGACGTGGACCCCGCCCGGGTGCGGCAGCTCTCCGACGAGATCGCGAGCCGCGAGAAACCCAGTGGTCGTTGAGGTAGTAGTGCCGGCTCGGGTGCTGGTAGTCCGGACCGAGGAAGACCGTGACGCCGATGCTCAGGTGTTCGCAAAGGAAAACTCGGAGTGATTCCGGTTCTCGGATTCACTGCGCGGATCAACCCCAGTTGCCGAGAGCGCCGGAATCGTCACCTCTGCCAACCCAGCCGAGGGCCTGGCGAAGTCCGGTTTGGACTGCCGGCGCGTGGTCGTGAGTGAGAAACAGGGTTAGAACACTGTTTCCCACTCACGACCGTCCGGGACTCGAGAGCCGGGGCCTAGGCGCGACCCTGCTCGGCGCGCCAGCGCTCGTACTCGGGGCGGGCCTCGTCCGACAGCGGGTAGTACCGGCGCAGGTCGCCGCCCTCGGAGAGGCGGATGCGGGAGAACTCCTCCCATTCCGCGTGTTCCTGGGCGTGGGCCACCAGCGCGGGGGCGAGCTTGACCGGTACGACGACCGCCCCGTCGTCGTCGGCGACGACGATGTCGCCCGGCTCGACGAGCGTGCCACCGCACGCCACCGGGACGTTGACGGCGGCCGGGACGATGCCGGTCTGGGCGTGGAAGTTCGGTGTGGCGCCCCGGATCCACAACCCGAGGCCGAGCTGCTTGGCCTCGCCGGTGTCGCGCAGGCACCCGTCGATCACCACGCCGGCGCCGCCGCGGCCCTTGAAGTAGGTCAGCATCATCTCGCCGAACACACCGCTTTCCAGGTCGCCGCGCGCGTCGACGACGATCATGTCGCCGGGCTGGGCGTGGTACATGACGTGCCGGTGCAGCTGCTTCTCCGGTTCCTCGTACTCGTCGACGGGGTAGAGGTCTTCCCGTTTCGGCAGGAACTGCAGCGTCAGTGCCGGTCCGGCGACGCGCACGCCGGGGGTCACCGAGACCGGGCCGCGGATGAACGCGCTGCGGATGCCCATGCGGCTGAGCTCGCCGCTGGCGGTCGCGCTGCCGATGGCCGCGAGGGCCGCGCTGAGCTCGGCAGGCGGGCGAACGATGTCGTGCGTCTCGACCACGTCGTAGCTCCTCGGTTTCGCGCTGACGTAACGATCGGAGAGGGGCGATGAGATCTTGATCCCCAGCGTAGTCCGGCGAACCCGGGTTCGCAGGCACCGGCGCTCCCGGATCCGGCCGTAAGGGATCGGTAACCGCGCGCCGGGCCCGGCTGGGCGATTCGTCCGGTTGAATGAGCTGTCGGCCGACCGGGTGAAGGAGAACCGAGATGAACCGAACACGCCGCCTGCTCACCCGGCCGTGGGTGGCCGGTGTCCTGGTGGCCGGGCTGGTGGCGGTCGCCGCGGGCCTGTACTGGTTCCAGCCGTGGCAGCTCTGGGTGGACGAGACGGTGCAGGAGGCCCTGCCGGTCGCCGCGACGGCACCCGCACCGTCCGCTCCGACGTCGCAGCCTGCGGCGTCGCCACCCGCACCACCGGCGGCGCCGGCCGAGCTCGCGACCGGGACGCTGATCAGCCACGAGCATCGGACCACCGGCACCGTCCGGGTCCTGCGCGCGGCCGACGGTTCACTCGTGCTGCGCTTGGAGAACCTCGTGACCAGCAGCGGCCCGGACGTGCACGTCTGGCTCACCGACGCGCCGGTCAAGACCGGCCAGGACGGCTGGGGCGTGTTCGACGACGGCAAGCACCTCGACGCGGGCAAGCTCAAGGGCAACAAGGGAAACCAGAACTACGCGCTGCCCGCGGGCACCGACCTGACCGGTTACACCAGCGTGAGCATCTGGTGCGACCGCTTCGACGTGTCCTTCGGCGCGGCGGAACTGGCCGGCCCGCGCAGCTGAAACGGCCACGGCGGTCAGCGCCCGCGGTCGAGCCGGTACTCCGCGTTCACCAGCTCGAGGAGCTCGGCCACGGTGGTGTCCTTGGAGCGCCGGTCGAAGGTGATTTCGCCGTGCTGCAGGAGGTTCACCCGGTCGCAGACGTCGATCACCTGCCCGTAGTTGTGGGCGATGAGGATGATCGCGATGTCGCCGCGCTGCTTCAGCTCCCGCAGCAGGCGCAGGATCACCGCGCTCTCCTTGGCGCCCATCGCGGCGAGCGGCTCGTCGAGCAGCAGCAGCTTCGCCTCCGAATACACCGACCGGGCCACCGCGATCGCCTGCCGCTGGCCACCGGACAGCATGCCCACCTCGGCCGTCACCGACGGGATGTCGATGCCGATCGAGTCCAGCGCCTCGCGCGCGCGGCGCTTCATCTCGCGGCGCCGCAGGAACGGCAGCGGGCGGTGGGTCAGCTCGCGGTTGAGGTGCAGATTCAGGTACACGGGCAGGTCGTCGACCATCGCCAGGTCCTGGAACACCGTCTCGATCCCCAGGGACCTCGCGTGCACCACGGACTTCAGCGTCGTCGGCTCGCCCTCGAACACGATGCGGCCGCCGTCCGGCTGGTGGTAGCCGGTGAGGATCTTGATCAGCGTCGACTTGCCGGCGCCGTTGTCCCCGATGAGCCCGAGGATCTCGCCGCGCCGCACGCGCAGGGTGATGTCGGCGAGCGCGGTGACCGGACCGAACTTCTTGCTGACGCCCTCGATCCGGATGACCTCGGCGCCGGGTTCTCCGGTCATGTCCGCTCCCGGGATCCGACGCGCTTGCGCACCACGATCAGCGTCACGTTCAGCACCATCGCGCCCAGGATGGCGGCGCCCAGCACCACGTTGAACGCGTTCGCGCTGACCCCGGTCAGGTTGAACCCGTCGAACACGATACCCAGCAGCAGCGCGCCGAGGAACGCCCCGACCACCGTGCCGGACCCGCCGAGCAGCGCCGTGCCGCCGATCACGGCCGACGCGACCGCGAAGAACATCGTCGTGAACCCGCCGTTGGTCGGGTCGTAGGAGCCGACCCGGGTGCCCTGCAGGAGGCCGGCGAGCCCGGCCAGGGTGCTGGTGATCGCGAAGTTGACCACCTTCACCCGGTTGACCGGGATGCCGGACTCCGCGGCGCCGACCGGGTTCCCGCCGGTGGCCTGGGTGTGGATGCCGAACCGGGTCGCCGACAGCACGACCTGCATGACGACGACCACGCCGAGCGCCCACAGGAACTCGCTCCAGCGCGCCCCGCCGAACACCTCGAGCACGCCGCTGTCCTTCGGCGTGCCGACCGGACGGGCGTTCGAGATGATCAGCACCAGGCCCTGCAACAGGAACGCCATGCCCAGCGTGGTGATGAACGACGGGATCCCCAGCACGGTCCGGATCAGCCCGTTCGCCACGCCGATCAGCGTGCTCACCACGATCGCGCCGAGCAGCGCGAGCCACAGCGGCCACCCGTTGACGAAGAACTGCATCATCGTGAACGGGGCGAGGGTGAACACGAAGCCGGCCGACAGGTCGATCTCCCCGCAGATCAGCAGCATCACCTGCCCCGCGGCGATGATCGACCACGGCGCGACGTACTGGGCGATCGTCTGGTAGTTGTCCAGGGAGTTGAACGCCCCGCTCGTCACCGTGAAGTAGATCCCCGCGGCGATCGTGACCAGCAGGATGCTGAGCTCCTTGACCTGCATCACGCCGAGCAGCAGCGGCTTCGACGACATCACCGGCGCCTACCGGCTCAGCACCGACGGCGGTGGCAGCGGGATCGAACCCGGCATCGCGAGCACGTCCTTGTTGTCGCCACCCTCGAACCGGCTGTGGGCCGACGCGTACGGCCCGACGTTCTCCTTGGTGACGAACGTGAGACCGGTGTCGGTGACCGGTGGCGCGACCAGCGTCCCGGACAGCCGGAACAGGTACAGGTAGAGCACGGACAGGAAGCCCTGCAGGTAGGGGGACTGGTCGATGGTGAAGTCGAGCGCGCCGTCCTTGACCCCGGTGACCGTGTCGTCGAGCAGGTCGAACCCGCCGCTGCCGATCTTGCCCGACAGCTTGCGGTCGGCGACCAGCTTCGCGCACGCGGCGGTGCTGCCGGCGTCGACCGCGTAGATCCCTTTCACCGCCGTGTTCCCGGTGTAGGCGGCGGTCATCGCGTTGAGCTCGCCCGCCTGCTCGGCTCCGGTGTTCACCGACTGGACGCGCACGCCGGGCGCGGCCTGCTTCAGCGCGTCGGTGATGCCGTCGAGCCGCGGCTGGACGTTGTTCCCGCCCGGCTGGGCGATGCCGACCAGGATGTCGCCGGAAGTCACCTTCTGTGCGATGCGCTGTCCCATCCGGAACCCGGACAGGTAGAGGTCCTGGCCGACGTAGGTGAGCGGGTAGTTGCCGGCCGCGCTCGCGTTGTAGGCGAGGACGGGGATTCCCGCGCCCAGCGCGCGTTTGGTGAGGTCGACGAACGCGTTGTCGTCGGTCAAGGCGACGGCGATCCCGTCGGCCTTGCCGGTGATCGCGGTCTCCATGGCGCTCGCCATCTGGGCGACGTTGCCGTTTTCCGACCCGGTCCACTGGGGCTCGGGCACGCCGAGCAACGCCGCGGCGTCGGCGAGCCCGGACCGCGTCGGGACGAAGAAGGAGTTCGTGGTTACGTGGTTGACGAAGACGAACCGCCACCCCGGCGTGCTCGGGAACGGCCCGGACTTGCCCCCGTTCTGCGCCTCCTGGACGCCGGTGCACGCCGCCAGCACCGCGCTCGCGGCGGCCGTACCGCCCGCCAAGCCCAGGTACTTCAACGCGGTTCTTCGGGGAGTGGCGCCTGGTTGAGCAGTCATCGTGACCCCGCATTCGTCTCAGCGGACCGGAGCGGACTGCCGTAAACCGTAGCAGACGTATGATGTCTCGACCAGTTTTTCGCAATTTCTCCGATAGTTGTGGACATCGGGCCGGTCGAGGCGTAGCCATACGTATGTTGTCTGTCTTCTTGTTGTTCGGCTGAGAGGTGGCGACGGTGCCCGAGGTGATCAGCGCGATCGACGCCGTGGACGTGCGCTTCCCGACGTCGCTGAGCCTGGACGGGTCGGACGCGATGAACCCGGAACCCGACTACTCCGCCGCGTACGTCACCATCCGCACGAGCGCGGGGGAGGAGGGCTACGGCCTCGCGTTCACCGTCGGCCGTGGCAACGACGTGCAGGTCGCCGCCGTCCGGGCGCTGGTGCCGCTGGTCATCGGGATGCCGGTGGCCGACGCGCTCGCCGATCTCGGGGGTTTCTCGCGCCGCCTGACCGGGGACAGCCAGCTCCGGTGGCTGGGCCCCGACAAGGGCGCCATCCACATGGCCGCGGCGGCGATCGTCAACGCCGTGTGGGACCTGCGGGCGCGCCGCGAAGGCAAGCCGGTCTGGCGCCTGCTCGCCGAGCTGCCGCCGGCCGAGCTGGTCGATCTCATCGACTTCCGCTACCTGCAGGAAGCGCTTACTCCCGGCGAGGCGCTGGACATCCTCCGCCGCGCCGAACCGGGCCGCGCGGCTCGCCAGGCCGAGCTGCTCGCGTCGGGCTACCCGGCCTACACCACCACTCCCGGCTGGCTCGGCTATTCGCCGGAGAAGCTGACGGCGCTCGCGGCGGCGGCGGTCGAGGACGGGTTCACCCAGATCAAGCTCAAGGTCGGGGCCGATCTCGACGAGGACGTCCGGCGGATGCGGCTGGCGCGCGAGGTCGTCGGGCCGGACGTGCGGATCGCCATCGACGCCAACCAGGCGTGGGGCGTCGGGCAGGCCATCGCCTGGCTGCGGCCGCTGGCGGAGTTCGACCCGTACTGGATCGAGGAGCCGACCTCGCCCGACGACGTGCTCGGCCACGCCGCGATCCGCCGGGCGGTGGCGCCGATCAAGGTGGCGACCGGTGAGCACACGCACAACGCGGTGATGTTCAAGCAGCTGCTGCAGGCCGAGGCGATCGACATCCTCCAGCTCGACGCGAGCCGGGTCGCCGGCGTCACCGAAAACATCGCGATCCTGTTGCTGGCCGCGAAGTTCGGCGTGCCGGTGTGCCCGCACGCCGGTGGGGTGGGGCTGTGCGAGATGGTGCAGCACCTGGCGATGTTCGACTTCGTCGCGGTGAGCGGCACCCGGGCCGACCGGGTCATCGAGTACGTGGACCACCTGCACGAGCACTTCGTCGACCCGGTGCGGGTCGAGCGGGGGAGGTACCTGGCCCCGGACCGGCCCGGCCTCGGCGCCCGCCTGCACGTCGAGTCCGTGGCGCGCTACCGGTACCCCGACGGTCCCGCCTGGCACGAAGAAGCGGTGGTGGTCGCGTGACCGCCCGCCCGTGGTTGTCGTCCCCACCTGTCAACGAGGAGAGGTCATGAAGATCAGGTACCTGGGTGCCGCCGCCGCGGTCACGGCCGGCGTGCTGACCGCGGCGGTGCTCGCCGGTTGCAGTGGCGGCGGTGGCACCGCCGCGTCCGGCGGAACCGTCGTGGGCGTCGACTACCCCCGTTCGGACACCGACTTCTGGAACGCCTACATCAAGTACGTCCCGCAGTTCGCGGGCCGGTTCGGTCTCGACCTCAAGACCACGAACTCGCAGAACGACGTCGCCACCCTGACCGCCAACGTGCAGACGATGATCAGCCAGGGCGTCAAGGGCGTCGTGATGGCACCGCAGGACACCGCGGCGATCATCCCGACCCTGCAGCAGCTGGCCGGCAAGAAGATCCCGGTCGTGTCCGTCGACACCCGGCCCGACCAGGGCAACGTCTACATGGTCGTGCGGGCGGACAACCGCGCCTACGGGGAAAAGGCGTGCCGGTTCCTCGGCACGAAACTCGGGGGCCACGGCAAGGTCGTCATGCTGCAGGGCGACCTCGCGTCGATCAACGGGCGGGACCGCACCGAGGCGTTCAACGACTGCATGAAGCAGAACTTCCCGGGCATCACGGTCTTCGGCGAAGCCACCAACTGGGAGGCCGCCACCGCGGCCCAGAAGCTCCAGACCCGGCTCACCGCGAACCCGGACATCAAGGGTGTCTACATGCAGTCCAGCTTCGCCCTCTCCGGGACGCTGCAACTGCTGAAGCAGCGGAACCTGCTCGTGCCGGCCACCGACCCGAAGCACGTGTTCATCGTGTCCAACGACGGCATCCCCGAGGAGCTCGAGAAGATCCGCGCGGGCGAAATGGACGCGACCGTCTCCCAGCCCGCGGACCTGTTCGCCCAGTACGCGCTGCAGTACATCAAGGACGCCATCGCGGGCAAGACGCCGGTGCCGGGCAAGACCGACCACGACAGCACCATCGTGGCGGTCCGCGACGGCCTGATGGAGGACCAGCTGGCCGCGCCGCTGGTCACCGCGGACGGTGCCACCTTCGGGCCGGTCGCCAGCGTCAAGGTCGACGACCGGTCCCTGTGGGGCAACAGCAAGAGCTGACCGCACCCGCTTCGGAGAGGAGGCGAACATGAGCACCGTGCCCGTCGTCGAAGCGCGGCAGGTGGTCAAGCGCTACGGCGCCACCGTCGCGCTGGACCACGCGGACCTCACCGTCCTCCCGGGACAGACGCACGCGCTCGTCGGCCGCAACGGCGCCGGGAAGTCGACCCTCGTCTCCGTCCTCACCGGACTGACCGAACCGGATTCCGGCTCCCTGCGGCTGAACGGCGACCCGGCGCCGGCACTGTCCGATCGGGACAAGTGGCGTTCGCTGGTCGCCTGCGTGTACCAGCGGTCGACGATCATCCCGGACCTCTCGGTGGCCGAGAACCTGTTCCTGAACCGGCAGGAGACCCGGGGCGGGCTCGTCCGCTGGTCCGCGGTGCGCCGCGCGGCCACCGAGGTGCTCGAACGCTGGTCGGTGGACGTCGACGTCCGCCGGCCCGCGGGCGAGCTCGGTGTCGAGCAGCGGCAGTTCGTCGAGATCGCGCGAGCGCTGTCCTTCGGCGCCCGGTTCGTCATCCTCGACGAGCCGACCGCGCAGCTCGACGGCGGCGCGATCACCCGGCTGTTCGACCACATCGCCGACCTGCAACGCCAGGGCGTGACGTTCCTGTTCATCAGTCACCACCTGCAGGAGGTCTACGAGATCTGCGACACGGTCACGGTCTTCCGCGACGCCCGGCACGTCCTGACCGCCCCGGTCGCCGAGCTGCCGAAGCCCGGCCTCGTCGCGGCGATGACCGGCGAGAACGCCGCCGTGGCCGACGAACGCGCCTCGTCGGCCCGGCTCGGCCTGCCCCCGGTGCTCCGGGTGCGCGAGCTGAGCCTGGCCCCCACCTACGAAGGCATTTCCTTCCACGTCGCGCCGGGGGAGATCGTCGGCCTGGCCGGGGCCGGCGGCAGCGGCAAGACCGAGGTCGCCGAGACCTTGACCGGGCTGCGGGAGGCCGGCTCGGGCACCATCCTCGTCGGGGACCACCGCCCTCGCCCCGGCGACGTCCCGGCGGCGCTCGCCGCCGGGATCGGCTTCGTCCCGGAAGACCGCCACCGCCAAGGACTCGTCCCGGAGATGTCGGTCGCGGACAACACCACCCTGTCCGTGCTGGACCGCCTCGGGCCGGGCATCTTCGTCCGGTCCGGCCTGCGCGACCGCCTGGCCGGGACGATGATCGACCGGCTGGAGGTGAAGACGCCCGGCCCGGAGCTCGCCGTGTCGGCGCTGTCGGGCGGCAACCAGCAGAAGGTCGTCATGGCCCGTGCGCTCGCGGGCGACCCCCGGCTGCTCGTGCTGATCACCCCGACGGCGGGGGTGGACGTGCGGTCGAAGGAGTTCCTCCTCGGCAAGGTGGCCGAAGCCGCCGCCGCGGGCACCGCGGTGCTGATCGCCTCGGACGAGCTGGACGACCTGCGCCTCTGCGACCGCCTGCTCGTCATGGTCCGCGGACGGCTCACCGCCGAAATCCCCGCCGGCCGGCCGGACCACGAGATCGTGGCCGCCATGGAAGGAGTCGACCTCGATGCCCGATAGCCCCGCCGCCGTGCGTACCGAGGCCCCGGCCGAGCCCGGCGCCGCCGGACCGTCGCGGCGCATCGCCTTCGCCCGCGTGCGCGACTTCGCGCTCGTGCCCGGGATCATCGCGATCGCCGTGGTCGGCCAGCTGGTGAACCCGGTGTTCCTCCAGTACGACAACGTGCTCAACATCCTGCAGACCATGTCGGAGATCGCGCTGCTGGTGCTCGCCCAGACGCTGGTGCTGGTCGTCGGCAAGATGGATCTCTCACTGGAGTCCACGTTCGGCCTGGCCCCCGGCGTGGCCGCCTGGCTGACCATCGAGGGCGGCCATTCGCTCGGCCTCCTGCCGGCGTGGACGGCGGTGCCCGTGGTGCTCCTGGTCGGGGTGCTGGTCGGTGCGCTCAACGCGCTGCTGATCGTCCGGTTCGGGTTGAGCGGGTTCGTGGTCACCCTCGGCATGCTGATCGTGCTGCGCGGCCTGCTGACCGGGATCTCCGGCGGCCAGACGTTCTTCGGCATGCCGGATTCGATGCTCTACCTCGGCACCACCCTGTGGGCCGGGATCCCGGCGTCCATCTGGATCTGCGTGCTCCTGTTCGCCGGTGGTGTGGTGCTGCTCGGCTACACCCGGTTCGGCCGCAGCTTGTACGCGATCGGCGGCAACGAGGACGCGGCGAAGGCGGCGGGCATCCGGACCGACCGTCTCGTGTGGATCGTCCTGATCGGGGCGAGCGTGCTGGCCGCGCTCGGCGGGCTGCTGCTCTCGGGCCGGCTCGCGTCGGTGGCCGCGGCCCAGGGCAACGGCTACATCTTCACGGTGTTCGCGGCGGCGGTGATCGGCGGCGTCAGCCTGAACGGCGGCCGCGGCACGATCTTCGGTGCCTTCACGGGAATCCTGCTGCTCTACATGATCCAGAACGTGCTCACGCTGGCCGGAGTACCGGCCCAGTGGATCGGCGCCCTCAACGGCACGATCATCCTGGTCGCGCTCGTGATGTCCCGGATCACCAGTGGGAAGCGGCAGAACTGACGCGCTACCCGTCTTCGAGGTTCGGGAAGTCGGCCAGGTGGGCCCGCAGCCAGCGTTCGGACGTGTCGACGTGCATCAGCGCCGCCGCGGTCGCGACGGCCGGGTCGCGGCCGGCCAGTGCGTCGTAGATCGCCTTGTGCTGGGACAACGTCTCGTGCGTGACGCCCCGGTCGACGGTGCCGCGCCAGATCCTGGCCCGCAGCGTTCGCGAGGAGATTCCGTCCAGCAGGGCCGTCAGGGTTTCGTTGCCCGTCGCGGTGACCACCGCGCGGTGGAAGGCCGCGTCGAGCACCGTGAGGCGCTCGACGTCCTCGACCGCCTCCTCCATCGCGTCGAGCAGCTCGGCCACGGTCTGGAGCTCGGCGTCGGTGATCCGGGTCGCGGCCACCCCGGTCGCCGCGGGTTCCAGGAGGCGGCGCACCTCGGTCAGCTCGAGCACGCTGCTCTCCATGAGCGACACCGCGCTGCCCAGGCCCTCCAGCAGCAGGCTGGGCGCGAGGCTCGTGACGTACGTGCCGTCACCCCGGCGGACTTCGAGGACCCGGGCCAGCGCCAGCGCTTTCACGGCTTCCCGGGTCGGGCTGCGGGAAATCCCCAGCTCCGTGGCCAGCTCGTGCTCGGGAGGCAGCCGGGAGCCGGCGGGGAACCGCCCGGAGCGGACGAACTCGCGGATCCGGTCGATCGCCTCGTCGGTCAGGGACTTCGCCATGGTGCTCCTCGGACGGTGATTGCGCGAGATCCTACCAATCGTATGATGAATCGCGAGGAGATGGCGTCCTGTTCGCCGAATTCGATGCGGCCTAAGGTCCCGAAGACGCTCAGACGTGTGATGTTCCGACTGCGGGCAGCCGGTAGGTTCGGACGGCGTTCCGGTGAAAGACGGCGTCGGTGGCCGCGTGGTCGGCGAGCGCCTCGTGGACCAGCTCCAGCCACGTCTCGTAGTCCGTCGCCAGGGTCATGACGGGCCAGTCGCTGCCGTAAAGGCAGCGGCCGGGGCCGAACGCGTCGAGGGCTTCGCGCACCGCGTCCACCACGAGTGAGCGGGTGGTGCCGGGGGTGGTTTCGGTGGCCAGGCCGGACAGCTTGCACAGCACGTTGCCGTGCCGGGCCAGCCGGTGCAGGTCGCGGCGCCACCGGTCGTACCCGGGGCCGCCCGGCGACGGCTTGCCGAGGTGGTCCAGCACGATGGTCGTCCGCGGGCAGGCGGCGGCCAGCTCGGTCAGCTCGGGCAGCTGAGGGGCGCGGACGCAGGCGTCGAACGGCAGTCCCGCCTCGCCCAGCAGCCGAACCCCCGCCCGGAAGACCCGGTCGCCGAGGAATCCGGGCGCCTCGTCCTGCACGTTGCGCCGGACGCCGACCACGAACGGGTCACCGCCGTGCCCGGCGACGAACCGGCCCGCCGCTGCCGGGCGCTCGAGGTCCGCGTGCGCGACGATGCCGCGGATCCAGGGCCGCCGCCGCGCTTCCTGCCGCAGCCACGAGATTTCGGCGGCGGCGTCCGCGGGTGTCCGGCCCGCTTCGACGACGATGACGCCGTCCCGGCCCGGAGGTCCGGGGAAGTCGGCGGGGTGAACGGCCGGTTCAGGTCCGCGACGTCGTCGAGCCACGGGTAGCGCAGCCGCCGCGGGTCCCAGAAGTGGACGTGCGTGTCGAGGAACCCGGTCACGCCCCGCTCCCGGAGACCGGCTCGTCGAACGGGGTGGCGTAGGAAGCGGGGCGGGCCCGCAGCGCCAGCTCCAGCGTCAGGCGGATCCGGGTCGACCGGGGCAGCTCCACCCGCAGCCACGGGCCGTCGACGTCGATCGACGCGGAGGTCACGGCCGGCTCGCCGTGGCCGTAGTCGTAGAGACCGCCGATCCACGACGGGTCGTCGCACACGGTGTAGCCCGCGGTGCGGATGTGGTGCTCGGCGAAGGCCCCGGCCTGCACGATCACCGACCGTGCCGCGAGCGGGTCGAGGTTGACCAGCTCGAGCACGGTCGCCTCCGGGGCGATGTCCGAAACCAGCGCCGCCACCGACGGCGGCAGGCCCGGGCGCCGCGCCCGCGCGTCGTGGTAGCGGACGCGGGCCTGCTGCAGGCCGCCGTTGTAGACGACCTGCGGCCCGCCCCAGGTGAGCTGGACCAGCGCCTCGGTGACCACCGGGTTGGACTGCTGCCACAGGTGGATGTCGGCCTCGGGGACGTCCAGGTCGCGGTAGCGCTCCATGCGGGCCAGCCGGTGCCGCACCTGGGCCTGCGCGGCGGCCAGGATCCGCTCCGGGTAGCCGGGATCGTCGCCCGCGAGGTAGGCGAACCACGGCTCTTCGTGCCCGGCCTCTTCCTTGCTGCGGAAGGATCGCACGGTGCGCCAGTCGTGGCCGCCGGCGGCGCGCAGCCGTTCGATGCGGTCCCGGTCCCCGGCGGCGGCGGTGTGGTGCCACAACGCGACGGGGACACCCATCAGCATCGGGTTGTAGTCGAACCACCCGCGGTCGTCGCGGCGGTAGGGCACGTGCAGCGTCGGCTGGTGCACGTCCTCGCGCAGCTGGACCGACCACTTGGACTCGAGACTGGAGTCCGCGTCGGTGAACGCCATGACCTTGCCCTGGGCGATGATCTCGTCCAGCACCGGGCGCACCAGGTCGGCGAACGTGTCGTCGCCGGTGGCGAGCGCGGCCGACAGCGCGCCGACGACGGCGGCGTGCCCGACGCTGTACCAGCCGTGCGGCCACGACCAGCCGTAGTGCCCGCCGTACCAGCGGCCCTCCAGCAGCCCGCCGACCGTGCCGTCGGGCGCGACGTTGTCGGGCAGGATGCCGCCGTTGGCGGCCGCGCGCTCACGCCACGCGCCCACGTACTCGGCGAGCCAGTCGCGGTAGCGCGGCTCGCCGGACAGCAGCAGGGCGTTGAGGACGAGCCCGGAAGCGGCCAGGTTGACCGCGGTGTCGCCCACTCCCATCCGCCGGCGCATCTGCTCGCCCATGATCGAGCCGTCCGGCGGCAGCCACTCCAGCGGGAAGCCGTACGTCCTGGCCTCCCGGGGCAGCCATGGGTAGGAATCGCCGTCGAAGAGCCCTTCGCGCGCCGGGTCGCTGCCGTTGTGGGGGCGCCGGATGATGCGGTGCCCGGGGTCGTAGTTGCCGTGCGCGGGATCGACGTAGAGCTCCGCGAACCGCAGCGCCCGGTCCCGCCACCGCCCGGGTGCGGCCATGCACAGGAAGTACAGCAGCAGCAGGCTTTCCCCCTGGTGGAACCAGTCGTAGCCGCGTTCGTACCCGTCGTGCAGCATGCCCAGCTCGGTCAGCTGCCGGGTGACGCCCTCCCAGTGGTGCTCGGACTGGGCGAGCAGGTCGTCGGCGCCGCCGAGCAGGTAGAGCTGGGGCCAGTTGAAGAACGTCTCGTAGAAGTCGTCTACGCCGTCGCGGGTGGTGAGCTCACCGTCGTAGCGCAGCCGCCCGTCCGGGCCGGTGAAGTCGCGGGCGAACCGGCGCCAGGCCTGGTCGAGCAGGGCGAACAGCTCGCGCTGCGCGAGGGCCCAGCCGGGCGGTTCGAGCAGGGGCACCGAGGCCGTGATGACGGGGTGCATCAAAGTTCTCCATGGTGGTCACTCCTTGGTCGCGCCGGCGAGCATCCCGGTGACCAGGAAACGTTGGGAGAAGAGGAAAACGACGAGTACCGGGGTGATGGCGAGCAGCGTGGCCAGCGCGAGCTCGGGGCGCTGGACCGCCGCGGTGCCGACGGTCGGGTTGAACTGCGGGACGGCGTCGAGCAGGGTGCCCAGGCCGACCTGGACGGGGAACTGGTCGCTCTCCGGCAGCAGGACGTACGGCAGGAAGTAGTTGGTCCAGTTGGCGACGAAGCTGAAGAAGCCGACGAGGGCCACGACCGGGGCGGCCAGCGGCAACGCGATGTGGTGGAACACGCCGAACGGCGAGCAGCCGTCGAGCATCGCCGCGTCGATCAGGTCGCGGGGCAGCGCGGTGCTGAAGTAGATGTAGGTCAGGTACACGCCGAACGGGTAGAACGCGTACGGCAGGACGATCGACCACATCGAGCCGATCAGGTGGACGGCGTTGATCTCGAGGAACAGCGGCACCACCAGCGTCGCGTTCGGCATCAGCATGACCACCAGCGTCGCGACGAGCAGGGTGCGCCGGCCGCGGAACTCGGTCATCGCGAGGGCGTAGCCGGCCGGGATCGCCACGCACAGCGTGATCGCGAGCGCGGCGAACGAGTACAGCGCGGAGTTGCCCAGCCACTCGAAGATCGCGTTGTCCCCGAAGGAGGTCAGCGCGGTCCAGTTGGCCCCGAGCGCTTCCCACGAGCCGAACGACAGCGGGTGGCCGTGCACGAGCTGGTCGTCGGTCTTGGTGGCGGCCAGCAGCAGCCACAGCACCGGGAGCACGAAGAAGACCAGGAACAGCGCGAGCACCAGCAGCGACAGCGGGTTCGGCAGCCGCCGACCCGGCCTAGTCGGCATCGAAGAACCCCGATCGCGCGACGAACACGCCGGCGACGACCACGCCGATCACCAGCAGCTCGACGGAAATGGCCGCGGCCGTGTTCACATTGTTGTTCTGGAAGGCGAAGTCGTAGGAGAGCTGGTTGAGCGAATAGTCGCGCCCGGCGACGCCGACGCTCGCCTGCGAGAGCAGCTGCGGCTCGACGAACAGCTGGGTGCCCCCGGCGAACGCCAGGATCACCATGTAGACGATCCACTTGCGCAGCAACGGGATCTGGATGCGCCAGGCCGTCTGCCACGCGCCCGCGCCGTCGATCCGCGCCGCCTCCAGCAGGTCGGGGGAGATGTTGTTCAACGCGCCGTACATCACGACGATCCAGCCGCCCGCGCCGGTCCAGAAGGCGATCATGGTGAACAGCACCGGCAGGTGGCCGGGCGCGACGACCTCGCCGAAGGTGTCGAACCCGAGCGCCCGCAACAGGAAGCTCACCGGGCTCACCGACGGGTCCAGCATGAACAGCCAGACCAGCACGCTGGCCGCACCGGCCAGCGCCCCGGGGATGTAGAAGAGGAAGCGCAGGGTGGTGCCGCCCGCCCGGGACCGCAGCCGGTGCAGCAGCAGCGCCAGCCCGACGACGAACACCACCAGCGACACCAGCCAGAACAGCAGGTAGAGCGCCACGTGCCCGACCGCGGCGGCGTACCGGAAGTCTTCGGCGGCCTCGACGAAGTTCGCCAGGCCGGCGAAGCGGTCGCCCGCGTCGGTGAACGCGAAGTACACCGCGTACACCGTGGGCACGACCCCGAACGCGACCAGCAGGACGACGTAGGCCGCGACGAAGAGGTGGCCGGCCCGGCCCGGCCGGAGCGTCCGCCGTCGCGACGGTGCCCCGGCCGGCCGGGCGGCCGTGCTCACTGGGCGACCTCGTACCCGTTCGACTTCGCGTGGTCGGTGATCGCCTTCTGCCAGTCGGGCAGCAGGGAGACGATCGTCTTGCCGGCGGTCTGGCCGGGGGTGACGGTCGCGGCCCAGATCGCCTCCTGGCTGAACTGCCCGTAGCCCCAGCCCGGCCACACCTGCGCGGCGGCCGTCTGCAGCGGTCCGGTGACGTCGCCGGCGTAGTACCCGCTGGCCGTCTGCTTCGCCAGCCAGGCCTTCGCCGCGCCCGTGTTGGCCGGGTAGCCCGGGGCGACCTGGCCCTGGTAGTCCGGCGCGGTCGTCACCCAGGTCAGGAAGTCGGTGGCGTCCTTGAGGTTGGCGCTGTGGGCGGACATCAGCCAGGTGCCGCCGCCGACGTTGCCGACCGACGGGGCCGTTTCGCCGGCCCATTGGGGCATCGGCGCGACGGCGATCTGGCCGGGGGGAGTCTTCAGGGACTCCTGGAAGATCGATCCGCCGAACCAGGACGGCCCCGGCAGCATGAGGATCTTGTCTCCGGAGTTCTTGTCGAAGTCCGAGCTGAACACGCTGCTGGTGGACATCGCGTGGTTCGCGACCAGCGTGTCGAGCAGCGCCGCCATCCGGGTGCAGGCGGGGCTCGTGGTGGTCACCTTCACCTTCTTCGGGCCGGTGATCTCGTTGGCGCCGCACTTGCCGGCCCACAGGTAGATCTCCGGGGTGAAGTTGTCCCCGGCCGTGCCGACCAGGTAGCCGGGGTGCTCGGTGGCGACGCGCTGCCCCAGCGCCTGGTACTCCTCCCAGGTCTTCGGCACCTGGTAGTTCCACTGCCGCATCAGCGAAGCGTTGTACCAGAGCACGGTCTGGGCGAGGTCGTTGCGCAGGCAGTAGAGCGTGCCGTCCACGGTGCAGGGGGCGTTGGCGCCGGGGGCCCAGCCGTTCAGCGTGGCTTCGGGGATCTGGCCCTTGTTGAGGGGTGCGGTGAAGCCGGCCTGGACCGCCCAGGAGGTCTCGTTGTTCTGGGTGCTGAACACGACGTCCGGCCAGCCGCTGCGGGTGCGGTTGAACAGGCTCACCTTGGTCTGGAGGTAGTTCGAGCCGTTGGCGTCGCCGTCGTAGGTGACGATGTCCAGCTTCACCGACGGGTGTTGCTTCTGGTACAGCTGCGCGGCGGGCAGCCGCGTCGAGTCGACCCACACGGTGAGCTGTCCGCCGGTCTGCGGCACCGGCTTGAACTCGCTCTGGGCGCCGGTACCGCTGTCGCCGTTCCCGCACGCCGTGACCGCGGCGAGGACGGCCGCGACGCCGAGCACCAGTCCTGCGGACCGCCGGCGGCGCCGGGCTGGTCTCCTGCCTCCGGTGGCTGGGGCTGTCATGAGCTACTCCACTCCGTCGTGGGGGCCCGCAGGTCTACCTGATCAGGCAACGTCGTCCGACGATGTGTCCGACACATCGTGCGTTGCCGGCGGGTGTCGTCTATGAGAGTCGGTGCAGGGCCCGTAGTCAAGAGGGAACTTCGGGAAAATGTGTCGTACTTATTTATGTCGCCGCGACTCAGATGTATGCTTCATGGTCGCTGAGCGTGAAGGAGGCGGTGGTGGACGGCGTGCCCGCATCGATCGAACCCGGTCCGGCCGGTGGCGACCCGCCCGGGACCCCGCCGCCGACCTCGTACCGGCCGGGCTACGAGCTCGTCGCCGAGCAGATCCTCCGGCTCATCGCCGAGCTGCGGCTGCGGCCGGGCGACCGCATGCCGACCGAGAACGAGCTGGCGGCGCGGATGGGAACCAGCCGGACCGTGGTGCGCGAAGCCGTCAAGATCCTCTCCGCGATCGGCCGGGTGCGCGCCCAGAAGGGGCGGGGCCTCTACGTCGCCGACGACGAGGGGATGCTCGGTTCCGCGCACTGGGGCAGCTTGTTCCTGCCGACGGACCTCGAACACATCTACATGCTGTTCGAGTTCCGCCGCGTCCAGGAGATGACCGCCGGCCGGCTGGCGGCGACCCGGGCCACCCCCGGCGAGCTGCGGTCGATCGAGGCGGCGGCGGAGACGTGCCGCCAGGGTCACCTGACCGGCGAGGCGGCGCTGTTCGATCGTGGGGACGACGAGTTCCACCTCGGCATCGCGGCGGCGTCCCACAACCAGTTCCTGCTGGCCGCGGTCCGCGAGGCGCGGCGGCTGCAGCACCAGTCCAGCACGATCGGGCTGCACGGCACCGTCGGCGGACACGCGGCCGAGGCGATCGACGAGCACGCCGCGATCTACCGGGCGATCCGGGACGGCGATCCGGAGGCCGCCGCGCAGGCGGCCGCGGTCCACCTGGACAACACCCTGGAGGACTACCGCCGCGAGATCCAGCGGCGCGTCTTCGGCTGAGGCCGCGGTGGATCACAGCGGGCGGTCGTGAGTGAGAAACAGTGTTCTAACCCTGTTTCTCACTCACGACCACCCGGGGGCGGAGCCGGCCGGAAGCTGCCGGGTCACAGCCGGGCGAGCGGGACGGCCGCGGCCATGGCGGCGTAGCCCGCGTCGCCCGGATGCAGGTGATCACCGGAGTCGTAGACGGGGCGCATCGTCTCCGGGTCGGCCGGATCGCGGACGGCGGCGTCGAAGTCGACCCAGCCGTCGAACACCCCGCCGTTGTCGCGGATGAAGGCGTTGACCTCGTTGCGCGCCGCGAGGTGCGCGTCGCTGCCGCAGGTGCACCCCTTGATCGGGGTGAGCGTGCCGGCGAGCACCCGGATGCGGGCCGCGTGCAGCTCGGCGGCGATCTCCTTCAGCCCGGCGATGACGTCGCTCGCGCTGGTGCCGCTGGTGATGTCGTTGATGCCTTCGAGGACGATCGCGGTCCGCACCCCGGGCAGGCTGATCAGGTCGTGGTTCAGCCGGGCCAGTGCGTTCACGCCCGCGGTGCGGCCGTCGGGGTAGCCGCTGAAGGCGTCCTGCAGGATCCGGTTGCCGGAGATGCCTTCGTTCACCACGGCGCGGCCCGGCAGGCGCCGGGCCAGGAAGTCCGGCCAGCGGCTGTTCGTGTTCGGCGTGGACGAGTAGCCGTCGGTGATCGAGTCGCCGAACGCGACCACGGCGCCACCGCCCGGTCCGGTCACATCGATCCCGGACAGGATCGTCCAGAAGCCGAACGTGCCCGCGGACGGGAACGCGACACCGTCACCGGTGTGGTCACCGGTGCCGTCGGCCGTGGTGTACATCTCCTGCAGCGCGACGCTGTGCATCGGCGCATTGGTCACGGTTCCCTTCAAGTACAAGCTCACCAGCAAGTCCGCGTCGGCGGGCACGGTGAACGGCAGCGGGTCGCTGACCGCCTGGCCACCCGCCGGCAGCGCGGCCTCCCGCCGTCCGCCGAAGGTGAGCGTCACCGGCGTGCGGGCCGGAACCGCGCCGACGCTCCGGACCGCGATGGTCGCGTGCCCGACGACCAGCGGCCCGGGGTCGTAGGCGTTGTCGAGCCGGATCCGCACCTGGGAGCCGCCGCGGCTGGTGTGCTCCACCATCCGCAGCGTGCGTTCGGTCCACGGCCCGGCGGCGAGCCCGTCGTCCGTCGCCGTGGCCCACGTCGGCGTCCAGGGCCCGGCCGTGGGCCGGGTGCCGATCGAGAAGACGTGCAGCCGCCCGCCCGAGCCGGTCTTCGGCAGGGTGAGCGCGGTGACCGGGACGCCCGGGTCGAGGGGGATGGAGACGGTGTAGAGCTTGGCGGGGACCGCGTTCGGGCCGTCGGGGGTGTTCCACCGCGGGAACGCCACGGTCAGCCGGCTGCCCGGCCCGACGATCCAGTCGGGCGCGGCCAGCCGGTAGTCCTGGGTGTGGCCGTCGGCGTACTCGAGCGTTCCCGTGCCCTCGGTGCCGGCGCCCGTGCTCGTCACGAGGAACGACAGCGCCGCACCGGCGAACCGGCCGCGGATGCGCTGGCCGTCGGCGACGACGTTGTCCGGGCTTCCCGGCGCGGCGGTGGGCAGCCGGAGCTGCGCGCCGTCGACCGTGACGACCCGGCCGCGGTCCCAGCCCGCGGCCGTGCGGTCTTCCGCGATCAGGCTGTGTCCGCTGCCGTCGAAGTCGGCGGCCGTCGGCACGGCGGCCGGGCTGGTACTGGCGTTGTCGAACGCCGACGCGAGGTCGGGATAAGTGACGGCCGCGACCGCCTGGGCCGCCGGGGCGAGCAGCCCGGCCGCCAGCAGTGCGGTGAGCAGGATCCGCTTCACGAGGTCCTCCCGGGATCAGGCGCAGTGGTGGGCGGTGAACTTCGAGGTTCCGGAGCCGATCGGGATCCGCTGGCCGGTGGGCAGGGTGACGGTGGCGGTCGTATTGGCGGGCACGGTGACGGTGAGGTCGAAGCGGCAGCCGGTCTGCGTCCACTCCGAGGCGACCAGGCCGCGGACCGTGTCGATCGACGCGGCCACGTGCCCCAGCCCGGCGGGCACCTGCGGGGCGATCGCGATCGACGCGTATCCCGGCGCCGCGGGCGTGATGCCGGCGAACTGCGTGTAGAAGGCGGCGTTGATCCCGGCGAACATGGCGTGGTCGTGGGTTTCCATGCCGGACTCGTAGGTCCACTGCTCCCACGGCGTCGTCGCGCCGCGGCCGATCTCGTAGCCGAAGCCCGGGTAGGTCTTCTGGCGCAGCACGGCCAGGGCGACGTCGATCCGGCCCGCCTTCGCCAGGGCCTCGGGCAGGTAGCGGGTGCCGAAGATCCCGGTGTCGAGGTGCCCGCCGTCCTTGGTCAGGATCGTGTCGACGAGCTTCGCGCCGACCCCGGCCACCTTGTCCGGCGGCACGATGCCGAAGGCCAGCGGGAGGACACTGGTCGTCTGGCGGCCGTCGCCGTAGGTGGTCCCGTCGAGGAAGTGCGCGTTGAACGCCGCGGCGATCGCGGTCGCCAGGTCCGCGAAGTGCGTCGCGTCGTCGGTCTTTCCCAGTGCTCGCGCGGCTTTCGCGACGTCCTCGGCCTGCCGGTAGGACAGCGCGGTGTTGACCAGCGAGCGCTCGCTGAAGCACGCTCCCGCGGACGGGTTTCCCTGGCCCCCGTCGGCGTTCGGGCTCCGGTCGGGCGGGCACCAGTCGCCGAACCCGCGGTCTTCGGGCCAGATCAGGCCCGGGTAGGCGGCGGCGTTGGTGTCCACGAACGTCTTCATCGCCGGGTAGGCGGCGGCGAGCCGCGGGAGGTCGCCGTACTGCTCGTAGAGCGACCAGGCCAGGTCGACCGAGCCGCCGCCCATGTCCGGCAGCTGCGCGTTGCCGTCGTCGGTGGGCAGCGCCGTGCCGGGCGGCAGGTCGAGCAGGTACTTGCCGTAGAAGGTGTCCATGCCGAAGTCGAGGACGGACGCGTCGTGATAGGCCTGCACGTCCATGCCCGGCGGCGTCCGTTCGTCGCGGACCGGGTTGTCCGTCGGCAGGCTCATCGAGTTGTTCAGGACCGCCCGCCGGTTGTTCGCCCAGATCGTGTTCAGCAGCGGATCGGACGTCTCGACGTGCCCGGTCGCGGCGACGTCGGCGTGCACGACCCGGCCGGCGACGCTGCCGAGGTCCGGTGTTCCCGGGAAGCCGGTGAGCTCGAGGTAGCGGAAGCCGTGGTAGGTGAACCGCGGCTCGTAGACCTGCACGCCGCGCGCGGGGCCGAGCGTGTACGAGTCGGTCGACGCGGCGTTGCGGTTGGTCGTGGTGTCGAGCGTGCCGTCGGGTTCGAGCTCCTCCGAGGTGCGCATCCGCACGGTCGTGCCGGCCGGCCCGGCGACGCGGAGCTGGGCCCAGCCCGCGAAGTTCTGCCCGAAGTCGTAGACGTACACGCCCGGGCGAGGCTGCTTCACCGACACCGCGCGCAGGGTCTGCGCCACCCGGATCGGCGGTGCGGTCGACGCGGTGAGCGACGGGCTCGGCGCGGTCGCGGCCCGCACCGGGTGCCAGGCCGAGTCGTCGAAGCCCGGCCGGTCCCAGCCGTCCTGGGCGAGCCGGGCGTCGTAGCTCTCGCCCGCGTAGAGGTCGTTGGCCGTCACCGGGCCGTCCGACCAGCGCCAGGATTCGTCGGTGGTGATCGTCCGGCGGCTCCCGTCGGCGAAGGTGACGACCAGCGCGGCGATTCCCTGTTTCGGCCCGGTCCAGCGGAAGCCGTACTGGCTGAAGCGGGGCCCGTATCCGTTGCCCAGCCACAGGCCCGCGGCGTTCCGTCCGATGTGGACCTGGTTCGTCACGTCGAAGGAGTCGTAGAGGGTGCGCCGGTCGTAGGGCGTGCTGCCCGGCGCCAGCACCTGGTCGCCGACCTTGCCGCCGTTGAGGTGCAGCTCGTAGAAGCCGAGGCCGTAGACGTAGGCGCGGGCGCTCGCGACGGGCTTGTCCAGGACGAACTCGTGACGCAGCAACGGCGCGTCCGGCGACTGGGCGAGCAGCAGCGGGTCGCCCTGGGGTTCGAGCATCCCGTCGGTGACGGTGGCCCCGGGGAACCGGGCGTCCGGAGTGGACGAGAAGTCGTCGGAGAACAACGGTGTGCCGTCGAGACCGTGCACGGCCAGGTTGTCGAAGGCGGCGGCTTCGGGCACCCCTTGGCTGATCGACGTGCGGAACCCGACGGTGCCCGCGCGCACGGCGTCGACCGTCCGCGAGTCGACCTGCGTGCCGTCGACGGCCGTGACGACGGTGGCTCCCCGCGCTTCGATCCGCAGGTGGTGCGGGGCGTTGACGGTCTGCGGGGTGATGACCGCGCTCAGGTCGGTTTCCCCGAGGAGCGCGAAGGATCCGTGGCTCTTGGCGTGCGGCCGCAGCAGCACCTTGCCCGGGGTGGTGGCGGCGTTCACCTGCCACATCAGGAAGTCGTCGGGTCCGGTGGCCCGGAAGACCACGCTCGCGGCCGCGGCCTTGATCGTGAAATCGATGTCCAGGACGAAGTCCTGCCAGGCGTAGGCTCCGCCGGTGTCCGGCGTGATCCAGGCGGCGCCGCCCCAGTCGGCCGGCTGCGCGGGCCCGATTTCCCACCACGTCGTCGCGGCCGCGGCCGGGGAACCGCCGTCGGCTCCCCACACTTCGACGGTCCAGTAGTTCCGCTTTCCCACCGCGGCAACGGGTCCGCGGTAGGGCACGCCGACGGAACCGGCGCTCGCGACCTTGCCGCTGTCCCAGACGTCGGCGCGCTTTTCGGTGAGCAGGCGCGGATCGGTGGCGACGAGGATCCGGTACGCCGTCTGCCGGGCGCCGGGTCGTCCGGAGCGCAGTTTCCAGCTCAGCGCCGGCGCGCTGCTCGCCGCCAGGGGAGTGGTGACGTTGCCGGCGCGCAGGTCGAACGCCTGGAGCGTGGAGTCGTGCGCCACCGCATCGGCGGGCGACGCCGCGAGCGAGACGGAAAGCAAGGCGGTCAACAGAACGAGCACGGCTCGTGGGCGGTGACCGGACATGAACACTCCATTCGCGAGTCGACTCCGTCGTCGGCCTTGGCGGTGATGTCCATCGGCGTTGAAACGTTTCAAGCAATTTTAGCAGCACGGTTACTCGTCGCCCAGGTTGTCCACGAGACAGAAAGCCGGAAACGATTCCGGCGCCCTGGTACGGGCTCACTCCGGCCGGTCACCCTCGCCGCGAGCGGTTTCGCCGACCGGCAGCCAAACCCGCATCGCCGTCGGCCCCCGCTCCGCCCACCGGTGGTACGGCACGAGCTCCAGCTCGAACGCCGCACCCCTCTCGGACGTCCCCGGCGACCCGTAAGGCCACGAACGTTCGCCACCGGCCACCGCACGCGCCCGCGCCAGCACCCGGCCGTCGCGTTCGGTCAAGCCCGCCGGGTGCACCTCCACGTCGTCGAGCCGGATGCCCGGCAGGTCCAGTGACTCCGCGCAGAGCACCAGTGGCCCGCGCTCCACGGCGACGCACCCGCGAACCGCGTCGACGCGCCGGCCGGGCCAGGTGAACCGGGGACGCAGCGGGAGGCGCAGCCGCAGTGCCTCGCCCGCCGTGAACACCCGGTCCACGGTCACCAGGCCGGGTGCGACCGGCCGTTCGCCGCCGTCGTCGAGCACCGCGCCGGACGCCCACGGCGGGACGCGCAGCCGCAGGGCCACCGGATCCCGGGGGGCCGACAGCACGCGGATCGTCACCTCGCCGTCGTCGGGGTACGCCGTGGCGACCTCGATCGCGAACCGGCCGCCCGCCAGGTCCGTGGTGACGCGGGACGGCGCGTACTGGAGCAGCGTCAGGTCACGTTCCCCGGCCGAGGCCAGGTAGGTGTGCCACGACGCGAGCGTGCGGGCCACGTTCGTCGGGCAGCACGACACGTCGAACCACGCCGCGCGGGACCCGCCCTCGGCGCGGGGGCTCACGGTCGCGTCGTCGCCCGGTTTCCCGGGCGCCCGCTGGTGGAGCGGGTTGGCGTAGAAGAACGCCTTCCCGTCGGAGCGCGGGGACGTCGCGATGATGTTGTAGAACGTGCGCTCCATCAGGTCGGCGTACCGGACGTCGCCGGTCGCCAGGTGGAGCCGCCACGACACCATGATCGACGCGACGCCCGCGCAGGTCTCGCAGTACGCGCGGTCCGGCGGCAGTTCCCAGTCCTCGCCGAAACCCTCGTCCTGGTGCCGGGAGCCCATGCCGCCGGTCAGGTACGTGCGCCGCGCGACGGCGTGCTCCCACTGCCGTTCGATCGCGTGGAGCAGCGGTGCGTCGTCCAGCTCGACGGCGACGTCCACCGCGGCCGCGGCGAGGTAGAGCGCGCGCACCGCGTGGCCCCGGAACGTCGTGGCTTCCCGGATCGGGACGTCGTCCTGGAAGTACGCCCGGCCCAGCGGGATGTCGCGCAGGGTCCCGTGGCCGCGCCGGTCGAGGAACCGGCGTGCCTGCTCGACGTACCGGCTTTCGCCCAGTGCCCGGCCGAACTCCGCGAGCCCGGCCTCGATCTCCGGGTGGCCGCAGATCCCGGCGGTCGCGAACACGTCGCAGACGTGGTCGGCGGCGCGGCGGGCGATGTCGACGAGGTCGCCGTCCCCGGCGGTCCGCAGCCGGGCGACCGCGGCCTGCAGCAGGTGGCCGGTGTTGTACAGCTCGTGGCCGTCCTCCAGGTCGCGGTAGCGGGGAGGCCGGCCGGGGTGGCCGAAGCACGTGTTCAGGTAGCCGTCGGCGTCCTGGGCCCGGCCGACGCGGGCGGTGAGCCGGCGGATCGACTCGTCGAGCCCCGGCGCGCCGGATCGGCCGTGCTCCCAGCACATCGCCTCGATCAGCTTGTAGACCTCGGAGTCCGAGAACGGCCACCCGGGCCGCTCCGGGCCGGTCGTGCCGTCGGCGACCCGGTCGAAGTTGGCGAGCCAGCCGAGCTTTTCCATCCACCGTTCGCAGTGCGCGAGGGTTTCGGCCGCGTTCGTCTCCTGCCGCCGCGCCCAGAACCCGCCCGTCAGCGTGACCTCCTTCAGGCCGAGCGGGCGCCGGTCGCCGCGGGAGGGCACGACGGGACGGCCGCCCGCCGGGTCGGTGCCGAGCACGGTGGTCACGCGGGCTCCCAGGGCAGGTCGGCGCCTTCACGGGTGAAGACGGGGATGCGGTCGAGGGGCGCGGCGACGTCGCGGGTCGTCCCGCCGTCGACGGTCTCCCCGGTGGCGGCGTCCACCCACCGGCAGCCGGCCGGCAGGTAGACCGGGCGCGAGCGCCGGCCGGGTCCGGTGATCGGGGCGACGAGGATGTCGGGGCCGAACAGGAACTGGTCGTCGACCTCCCAGGCGATCGGGTCGGCGGGGTGGTCGACGAACAGAGGCCGCATCGGCGGCAGGCCGTCGCGCGCCGCGGCACGCATCTGCTCGTGGATGTAGGGCCGCAGCCGTTCCCGCAGGTGCAGCAGCCCGGAGATGATCTCGTACGCCTCGTCGCCGTAGGACCACACCTCGTTGGGGCCGCCGGTCTGCGCGTACGACGTCGGCGTGCGGGGCTCGCGGTCGCCGTGCAGCCGGAACAGCGGGCAGAACACGCCGTACTGGAACCAGCGGATCATGAGCTCCCGGTAGGCCGGGTCACCGGCGTCGCCGCCGTGGAACCCGCCGATGTCGGTGGTCCACCAAGGGATTCCCGAGAGCGCGACGCCGAGCCCGGCCCGGACCTGCTCCCGCAGCGACTGCCACGTCGCCGGGATGTCGCCGGACCACACCGCGGCGCCGTACTTCTGCGCCCCGGCCCACGCCGAGCGGCACAGCAGCACCGTCGGTTCCCGCCCGGCCGCGGCCATGCCCTCGGCGAACAGGCGGGCGTTGTCCCGCGGATAGATCGTCGCGACCTCGGCGCCCGGCCCGGCGTAGAAGGCCAGGTTCCCCGGCTGGGCCGGGTTGAGCTCGGGTTCGCTGGCGTCGAGCCAGAACACGTCGATGCCCTGGTCCAGGTAGTTGCGCCGGACGACGTCCCAGACGAACTCGCGCGTCTCGGGGTTGGTCGGGTCGTAGAACGCGACCGGCATCGGCACGGCCATGCCCTTGTCCTGGATGGTCTGGTGGAACTCCACGCCCTGGTCGGAACCGACGAGCAGGCCGCGATCCCGGTACTCGGCGAAGTGCTCGCTCAACGGCGAAACGGTCGGCCAGATCGACACCATGAGCTTGACGCCCATCCCGGCCAGCTCCTCGACCATGCCCGGCACGTCCGGCCACTCGGTCTCGTCGAACCGGAAGTCGCCCATCGCCGTCCAGTGGAAGTAGTCGGCGACGATCACCGACATCGGCAGGCCGCGCCGGTGGTGCTCGCGCGCCACGCCGAGCAGCTCCTCCTGGTCGCGGTAGCGCAGCTTGCACTGCCAGAAGCCGCTCGCCCAGTCCGGCAGCTCGGGCGAGTGACCCGTGGCGTCCGCGTACCGCGCCAGGATCCCGGCGGGGCTCGGAGCGGCGGTGAGCCAGTAGTCGATTTCCCGCGCCTGGCCGGCCTGCCAGCGGGTGACGTTCTCGGAGAACTCGACCCGGCCGACCGCCGGGCTGTTCCACAGCAGGCCGTAGCCGCGGCTGGACAGCACGAACGGGATGCACACCTCGGCGTTGCGCTGCACCAGGTCCAGCGACAGGCCCTTGACGTCCAGCCGCCCGTGGGTGCGCTGGCCGAGACCGTACAGCTTTTCGCCCGGGTAGGCCGCGAACTGCTGGTGGATCTCGTACGCGCCGGACCGGTTGCCCTGGAAGACCCGCGCGCCCGGCATCCAGAAGTGTTCGCGGCGCTCCGCCAGCAGCTCCGCCCCGGTGCTGGTGCGCGTGAACGTCAGCAGCGGTTCCGGGTAGGCGGCGGCGGTGTCGAAGCCGACGTCCACGGTCAGCTCGCCGTGGACGAAGACGGCGTGCCGGTCCGAGGTCTTGACGACCGGCGGCTCGGCGGCCGGCGGCCGGTCGAGCGCGCCGTGGCTTTCGGCCGGGATCCGGTGGGGCGCGGCCCGGACGCGGACGCTGTCGTGACCCCACGCCTCGATCGTGAGCACCTCGTGGCGGTGCCGCACCTCGAGAGCCGTGCCGGAAGAACGGAAGAGCACCAAGGGAAGACTCCTAGTCCTTGACCGCGCCGGCGGTGACCCCGCCCGCCACGTACCGTTGGGCGACGATGAGCAGGATCGCGGCGGGCACGGACGCCACCGCGGCCGTCGCCATGATCGAGTTCCACTCGGTCGTGTTGTTGCCGATGTAGCGGTAGATCCCCAGCGTCACCGGGACCATGTCACCGTTGCGGTCCAATGTGGACGCGAAGATGAAGTCCGACCAGGCCCACAGGAACGCGAACAGCGAAACCGTCAGGATCGCGTTGCGGCTGATCGGCAGCACGATCGACGTGAAGGTGCGCCACGTGCCGGCGCCGTCGATCCTGGCCGCTTGCAGCAGCTCGCCCGCGATACCGGACATGAACGTGGTGAACACGAGGACACCGAACGGGACCGCGATCGTCGAGTCGGCGACGATCAGGCCCCACACCGTGTTGAGCCAGCCGAGCCGGACGTAGATCGCGTAGAACCCGATGGCCATCACCACACTGGGGATCATCTGGGCGACCAGCAGCACGAAGTTGAGCGTGCCCTTGCCGCGCACCCGCAGCTTGGCCAGCGCGAACCCCGCCGGCGCCGAGATCACCAGGGTCAGCACGACGCAGCCGAGCCCGACGAACAGGCTCGTGCCCAGCGCCGGGAACTGGTCGCCGACGACGTTCGCGTACCCCCGCAGCGTCGGGTTCTTCGGGTACCAGTGCGGCGGGTCGGCGCGCATGTCCTCGGTCCTGGTGAGCGAGACGTTGACCATCCAGTAGACGGGGAAGAGCATCAGCGCGGCCAGGACGACGCCGAGGGCTGTCTTCCACCAGGTGCGTTGCCGGGTCATGACCGCTCCTGACGCCGTTGCAGGTGGAGGTAGAGGAACCCGAAGACCAGCGCGATCACGATGAGCAGGTTCCCGATCGCCGCCGCGGGCGAGAAGTCCGGCTGGCCGGTGCCGAACGCTTCCCGGTAGGACCAGACGGCGAGGGTCGTCGAGACGTTCCCGGGACCGCCGGTGGTCATGATCCAGATGACGTCCACCACCTTGAGGGTGTAGACGAGGCCGAGCAGCAGGGTGATCGCCGAGACCGGCCGCAGCATCGGCACCGTGACGCGCCAGAACTGCTGCCAGGCGTTCGCGCCGTCCAGCGAGGCCGCTTCGTAGAGGTCTTCGGGGATGTTCTGCAGCCCCGAGTAGAGGATCACCAGGTTGAACGGGATGCCGAGCCAGATGTTCGCGACGAGCACCGAGGTCAGGGCCCAGTCCGGTGACGTCAGCCAGTTGACCTCGCCGATGCCGAACGCCCGCAGCACGGAGTTCACGATGCCGGTGTCGCTGTTGAGCATCCACGACCACGTCGAGCCCGACACGATCAGCGGCAGCAGCCACGGCACCAGGAACAGCGCCCGCAGCAGCCCGGACAGCCGGAAGTTGGCCCGGAAGAACACGGCCAGCGCCAGCCCGATGAGGTACTGCGCGGCGATCGACCCGAAGGTGAACACCACGGTGTTCCGCACCGCGGGCCCGAACGCCGGTGAGCCGAAGAGGGCGGTGTAGTTGTCGAAGCCGACGAACTTCGCGTTGCCCAGCACGAAGGCTCTCGCGTTGTAGGCGTGCACGCTGAGGTCGATGTTCCGGATCAGCGGGTAGGCGTAGAAGACCGCCAGGTAGACCGCCAGTGGCGCGAGGAAGCCGAGCGACGCCCACTGCGCCGGGCGCCGTCCCCGCCGCTTCCCGGTGGCCGGGGCGGGCGCGGACTCCGCCCGCGCCCGCCGTTCGGCCACCGCGGTGTTCGTGTTGGCACGCATGGAATTCCTTCGTCAGCGGACCGCGGCGGACGCGGTCTTCTGCGCTTCGCTCAGCGCGTCCTGCGGGGACTTCGAGCCACTGAGCGCGTTCTGCACGGCGGTCCACAGCGGTTCGGAGATCTTCGGGTACTTGGTGCCGAGGTTGTCACTCGTGCGCCCCTTGGCGTGGCGCACGGCTTCGACCCACTGCTTCAGCTCGGGGTGCTGGGCCAGCAAGGCGTCCTGGCCGGCCTTCGTCGGCGGGACGTAGTAGGCGAACGTGTTCGCCGTCTCGACCATGCCCTGCGGGGTGGTCATGCACTCGACGATCTTCTTCGTGACGGCGTAGCGCGCGTTGTCCTTCTGCACGGGCACGGTGAGGAACTCGCCGCCGGTCGGGGCGGGCGCGACGCCGCCGGTGCGGCCGGGGAGCTGGATGACGCCGGTGGGGAACTTGGCCTTGGCGGCGCTGGTCACCTGCCAGGTGCCGTTGACGGCGAACCCGAAGCCGCCCGTCAGGAACTCCTCCCAGGAGGTGTTCTGGGAGTTGCTGATGACGGAGTTCGGCGCGTACCCGGACTTCAGCCAGCCGGTCCACAGGTCGAGCGCGGCCACCGCCGCCGGCGAGTCGAGCTGCTTGAGGTCGGCCCCGGCGCCCCAGAACCACGGTAGGAACTGGAAGGAGCCCTCCTCCGTGCCGATCCCGGCGAACGTGATGCCCTTGTGCCCGGCGGCCGCCACCTTCTGCAGCGCCGCGGTCAGGCTCGCCCAGTCCTTGACGGACGCGGGATCGACCCCGGCGGCGTCCAGCACGGCCTTGTTGTAGTAGATCGCCAAGGTGTTGGCCCCGATGGGCACGCCGTAGGCCTTGCCGTCGACGACGCCGGCGGCGAGCAGGTTCTGGTCGATCCCGGTGGTGTCGAGGCCGAACTCGTCCATCGAGGTCAGCATGCTGGTGCCGGCGAGCGTCGACACCGCGGGGTTGTCGAGCAGGATCACGTCCGGCGACGTGCCCTCCTGCGCGGCGAGCAGCGCCTGGTTCGTCAGTGCGGTGGTGTCGTAGGCGGTGCGCTTGATGGTGACCCCGGCCTGGCCGCCGCACGAGTCGACGCGCTTGGCCCAGTCCGAGGACGCCTCGTGCTGGGGGTAGGGGTCCCACCACGTGTAGGTGCCGCTCGCGGCGTTGCCGCCACCGCCGTCGCTCGCCGACGAGCACGCGGTCAGGCCGGTGACGCACAGGGCCGCGGCGCCGAGGGCGATCGCGGTGCGAGCGGATTTCGATGAACGCTTCACTGGATTCCTCCTTGAAAACGTGAAGGGCTAGGGACGGAGCGGGGGACGGCCCGTGCTGCCGCGGTCGGCGAACTCGGGGGCGAGGAGCCGCAGGACCGGCGGCTCCTCGCGGGCCTGCGGCGACTCGATCCGCCGCACGAGCTGACGCACGGCCTGCTCGCCCAGCCGGTCCGGCGCGCTTTCGATCGACGAGAAGGGGAGCGAGAAGGTACGGGCGAACTCGTCGGAGTACCGGCCGATCACCGACAGGTCCTCGGGCACGCGCAGCCCGCGGGCGGTCAGCACCGACGGCAGCGCCGCCGCGGCGGCCTCGTTGTTGAGCAGCAGGCCGGTCGCCGCCGGGTGGGCGTCGAGGAGGCCGTGCAGGTCCTGCCTGACCTCGGGCTGGCGGGAGGCGCCGAACACGGCGTGGATCTCGATGCCGCGCTCCCGCGCCTCCCGCAGCGCCGCGTTCTGGAGCCGCCAGACGTAGGCGCCGCCCCGTTCCACCACGTGCTCCGGCTGCGACACCAGGATCAGCTCGCGGTGGCCGTGGGCGTGCATGTGCTCGACCATGAGGCGCCCGGCCGCCTCGAAGTCGAGGTCGAACACGTCCACGCCCGAGCAGTCACCGGGCATCCCCACCAGGGCACCGGGTTGCGGAGCCGACCGCAGGATCGGCACCCGCTCGTCGTCCTGCGCGACGTTGAGCAGGACGACCCCGTCGACCATGCGGGAGCCGGTGATCCGGGTGAGCGCGTGCGCCCCGTCGGTCTCGGTCACCAGCAGCGTGTCGTAGCCCAGCGCGCGCGCCGTGTCCGAGACGCCCAGCATGTACTGCAACATGGCGGGCGCGAACTCGTCCGAGAAGAACTGCGCGAGCAGGCCGACGACCATCGTCTGGGACGTGGCGAGCGCCTTCGCCCCGGCGTTCGGCGTGTAACCGAGCTCCAGGGCCAGCTCCCGCACCCGCCGGCGCACGCCGTCCGAGATCGCGCGCTTGCCGGACAGGGCATAGGACGCCGTGCTGCGCGAGACGCCCGCGGCCTTGGCGATGTCGCCGATGGTGACCAACTTTTCCTCCGGTCCGGGTTCAGCGCGCGGGTGCGCTGAAGGGGGCGATGGTGATCCGGTCCAGCACCGGCGCCCACTGGGAGCGCAGCGCCACGCCGGGGAACGTGTCCGAGGCGTAGGTGGTGCCGTCGAAGTCCGGCAGCTCGCCGGACCGGAACGTGAGGGTGTTCTGACCCGGCCTGAGCTGGACCGGCACGGTGAGCTCCCAGAAGTCGTCCTGGTGGAAGCTGTGCGGGAACAGCACCCGGTGCGCGGCCCCGCCGTTGACGGAGACGTCCGCGTGCCGGGCCACCGGGTCGGGGTTGTAGTGCGTGGCGACCGCCTGCTCGGGGTTCGAGTACCGGATCCGCAGGGCGTAGGTGCCGTCCTTCGCGGCGGTCACCCGGAAGGTGAGCGTGTTGTCGTTGCCCGGTGCGCCACCCACGCCGGTGACGGCCTGGCCGCCGCCGGCGTTCGGCAGGGCGGTGATCTGCGCCGAGCCGCCGCGCTGCGCGGCTTCCGCCTCGTACACCCTGGGCACCAGGGTGCCGTCGGTCCGGCGGACGTCGATCCGGTCGACCACCGACCTGCGCGCCACCCCGGTCAGCGTCACCTTGTCGACACCGCCGGACAGCGACACCGCGACCGCGCCGGTGCCGGCCACCCGCCGCACTTCGCGGCCGTTGACGGCGACGGCCGTGACGCTGCCGGGCGTCCCGCGGACCGTGATCGTCGACTCGGCTTCGGCGGGCGAGTAGACCCAGAAGGTCGCCTGGGCACCCTTGCCGAGCTCGGCGGAGCCGGAGCCGGATCCCGTTCCGTAGACGGCCTTTCCGCCGTCGAGCGTGGCCAGCTCGGCCTCGTACACGGACGTGGCCGCCGCCGGGTTGGGCAGGGACAGCTTGATGCGGTCGACGATCGCGTCGCCCTGGGTCGCCCGGGTGCCGTCGAGGCTGCGAGCGGCGAGCGAGACCACGTGCTTTCCCTTGGTCAGCCGCACCTTCGTGTCGGCGTGGTCCCACACCACCCACTTGTAGCCCAGCGGCAGCAGGATCTCCTGTTCGGCCGCCCCGTCGACGCGGACGAAGACGTTCGTCGGGCCCCGGTCCTGGACCAGGCCGAAGGTGTTGAGGGAGTTGGCGAACACGCTCAGGTCGTAGGTGCCGTCCTGGGGTACGTCGACGGCGAAGCCCAGCACGCCGTCGGAACCGGTCCGCAGGCCGCCGACGTCGTACCCGCCGGAGGTGTAGAACTTCGACACCTCTTGCGGCGAGCCTTCCGGACCGTTCTTCGAGTAGCCGGAGCCGGTGTAGGTCGCGTTCTCGGCCTCGTAGCTCTGGTCGACGAGCTTCGGCGGAGCCGCGGCGGACGGGCTCTTCCCGGCGGGGCTGAGCACGACCTCGTAGGCCGAGGACTCCTTGAGCGAAGGCAGCGAGCCGCCGAAGTCGAACGCGACCTTGCCGTCCTCGACCGGGACGTTCCGCTCGGCGATCAGCTCGGGCCGGTCCGAGTCGCCGATCTGGCCGGTCCAGGGGATCTCGCGGATCCAGGCGTGCACGGTGCGGCCGAGGCCCGGCGGTACCCGGTCGAACCGGACCCAGGCGGGACCGTCGGCGCCGCCGAAGATCGCGCGGGCCTGTGCCTTCGATTCGTCGAGCGTCGCCACGCCCTGCAGGGAGTAGTTGACGCCGGGGAACGGCGGGTCGACGCGCACGGTGTGCCCGCTCATCTCGCCGTAGGCGTTGTACAGCCACCACTGCCCGTTGCCGCGGTTGGCCTGCACGGCCGAGTCGGACAGGTTGCCGTCGATGTTCCAGTACGCGATGTCCGCGTCGATCTTCGAGTCCTCGATCGCCGAGATCCACTGGATCATCTGCCCCGGCACCGAAGTGTGGTAGTTGAACGCGTATTCGTTGACGTTGATCGGCAGCTGCCGGCCGGCGTAGGGCGTTCCGGTGAAGACGTCCTTCTCCCACACGCGGTACTGGGCGACGCTGGAGCGCACCTGTTCCGGGTGGCTCAGCTCGTGCCAGGTCATCACCTGGGGCACCGTCCCGGCTGCCGCGGTGTGCCGCAGGAAGCCCTTGACCTCCGGGTACAGCACGCTCGTGTTGGGACCGGCGATCCGGGCGTCCGGCAGGATCCCCTTGATCAGCCGGTAGGTCTGGTCCCAGGCGGCGAAGTAGGCCGTCGGGTCGGTCCGCCAGCTGACGCCGTCGTAGCTCCATTCGCCGGTGCCGAACATGTTGCCTTCCGGCTCGTTGAACGGCACGAACACGATGTTGTCCTGGTACTTCGGGTCGAGCGTGCGGACCTGCTCGACCTGTTCGGCGATCTTTTCGCGGTACAGCCGCATCTTCTCTTCGGGCGTGCCGCCCGGCCACTGGTACGGGAAGCCGCGGTGGATGTCGGTCATGTAGATGTAGACGTCGCCGTCGCTGCTGTCGGCCAGCGGCTTGACGACCTCGAGCGCGTCGGCACCCGGGTGCTGCGGGCCGTCCTGCGCCTTGGTGGAGATGGTGCGGACGTGCATGCCTTCGATCAGGTTGTTCGTCGGCACGCCGTCGCCGTAGAGCCCGTAGAGGCTGCCGGACGCGCCCCCGTGGAACGCCCCGGTGCCGGTGCCGAGGTCGATCGTCAGCTGCCCGGGGCGGATCACCCGCACGGTCGCGGTGACCGGGATGCCCCCGGCGGAGCCGGTGACGGTGAAGTCGCCGGGAGCGCCGTACGCGGCGGGGTCGACCGCTGGCCACGCGATGGGGACGTCGCGGTCGTAGCCGTCGCTGAACGTGCTGCGCACCGCGGGCGGCAGGGCCGGCGCGGTGCCGACGGCGGTCCGGAGGTCGAACGCCGTCCGGGCCGGGGTCACCGCCGTGGGCGTCCGGCCGCCGGTCAGCTGCGTGACCTGGTCGGCGGTCAGGGCCGCGTCGAACAGCTGGAAGTCGTCGATCGCGCCTTTGAACAGCGGGTCGGCGTAGAAGGATTTGCCGAGGTAGCCCGCGAAAGTCGCCGTGGAGTCGATGATCTGGGCCGCGGTGAGGTTCGTCGGCGTGCTCGCTACGGCGGCGCCGTCGAGGTAGGTGGTCAGCCGGTGCGCGGCGGAGTCGAGGGTCACCGTGACGGTTTTCCACGCCGCGGCGGGCACTGCGCCGTAGCCGGTCACCTGGGCCTCGGCCCCGCCTCCGGCGGTGGTCGCGGCGGTGCGCAGGTTTCCGTCCCCGTTGGACGGTGTGCTGAACAGGTACTTCGTGGTGTCCCGGCCCAGCGCGTAGATCCACTGCCAGGCACCGGCGTTCGTGTTGTCCCACTTCACCCGGGTCGAGACCGTGAGGTCGGGGGCGCCCGAGAGAGCCTGGCGGGGAATCCGGACGTAGGCGCCGTCGGAGGTGGGAGCGCCACCGGGCAGGTTCAGGGCGGTGCCGCCCTCCGCGCCGGTCACCATCGTGGCCGTCGCGCCGTTCACCAGGGTTCCGTCGAGCCCGTGGCCCGACGAGTCGGTCACCACGCCGCTGCCGGTGTCGTCGGTGTCGAACGCGTAGTGCAGCGCGGGAGGGGGTGGGCCGGCGGCGGCCTCCGAGACCGATGTCGAGCCGGCACTCAGCGTCGCGGCCAGGGCGGCCGGGAGGGCGCAGGCCAGCGCCCGCCGTGTCCTCGATAGCACCATCGTTGCTGCTCCTGAGGGTGAGGGACGTCAACGTCGTAGGGGCGAGGATCGGACTCTGCGTGGTCGAACCGGTTCGCCGGTGGTGATCGTCGAACCGGTTCGACGGTCGGGATTAAGCGCCCATTGTGAGCGCTAACACGGACGGATGACAACCCCCGGATCCCGCCGGGGAGAGTTGGCCGGTTCCACGGCCATCGGGTGACCGGCCACCGGTGGCGCGCGCCGCTGCCTGTCGCGGAACCTCCGCGGGGGAGTGGCCGCGACGCCGCGTGGATCCGTGCGGTTGCCCCGCGAGACGACGTTTCGCCGAGGGGCGAAATGTTTCCGGGTCGGTTGACGCTGTTCGCGCGCCGCTGGCAAGTTCGATTCCACGAGGGTGCCGTCACCCGGCCGGGGGATGCCGAGGTGGCGATCCGGCACTCTCGCAACTGGGGAGCAGTACCGGGGGAATCCGTGACGGGCGACGACATTTTCTGAGCAGCCGGGGGAATTCGGCCGAGGTGGTTCGCCCGTACCACATCTTCGTGCTGTTTCTCCGACCTGGCTGCGGCCATTTTCCTTTTGTCGCACGAGAAGCCGAGAGAAAGCGTTGTCTTCATGAAATTGAGAACCAGGGTGTTCGCTGTCCTCATGTTCGCGTTGTCGGTGGTGCTGGCGGGTGTCACGCCGGCGCCGGCGGCCCCGGCCCAGACTGTGGAGCTGGCGGCGCCGGCCGGCAGTGGTCTTCCGCCGTATGTCGCGGTGATCAAGCCGGTGTCGGCTGAGCGGCTGGGGTCGAGCTGGCATGAGGGGTGCCCGGTCGGTCCGGATCAGTTGCGGTTGGTGAGCTTGCCGTTCGTGGGGTTCGACGGTGGGGTGCACCGGGGTGAGCTGGTCGTGAACGCCGATCGTGCGGTCGAGGTGGCGCGGGTGTTCGCGGATCTGTATTTCGGGCGGTTCCCGATCGAGCGGATGGAGACGGTGGAGAAGTACGACTCCGACGATGATGCGTCGATGGCGGCGAACAACACGTCGGCGTTCAACTGCCGGGCGATCACGGGGGGTACGGCGTGGTCGAATCACTCGTATGGGCGGGCGATCGACGTGGACACGGTGCAGAATCCGTACATTTCCGGTAGTGGTGCGGTGTATCCGCCCAATGGTGCGCCGTATGTCGATCGGTCGCAGGCGTTGCCGGGGATGATCCACGCGGGTGATGTGGCGGAGCGGGCGTTCACGACGCGGGGTTGGACGTGGGGTGGGTCTTGGGACACCCCGATCGATTACCAGCACTTCGAGAAGCCCTGACACCGGCCCGGCTCGCGGCAGACCCACGCCGCGGGCCGGGCGGTCGGACTTCGCGTGAGCCGGCCGCGTCGAGCAGCGCCGAGCGGGCGCACCACGGCAACTCACGGTCCCGAACCACTCAGGCCGTGGAGGACGAGGTTCCTGACGGTGTCGGCGACCGTGCCGTCGTCGGTGGGCAGGGCGTGGTTGAGGCCGGCGAGCATGGCGCCCACCGCGGCCGCCACCAGTTCGGGGTCGCCGGGCAGTGGTTCGCCGCGGTCACGCCGGTGCTCCAGCTGCCGCCGCAGCGGGGTCGTCCAGCTGGTCAGCTCGGTGCGGAACCGGCCGGAGGCCGGGGCCGCGGCGATCGCGGACTGCAGCAGGGCGATGGCGGTCGGGCGGTGGGTGCGCAGCGCGGTCCAGCAGGCCGTGACGTACTCGCCGATCGGGTCGTCGCCGGCCGCGCGCGCGGCCGGTTCGCCGAGTTCGCCGCGCAGCACCGCGAGGAGCTGCTCCTTGTCGGTGAAGTGGGTGTAGAAGGAGCCCACGGCGCGCCCGGCCGCGGCGGCGATGTCGGTGATCTTGGTGTCGAGGTAGCCGCGTTCGGCGAACAGGCGTTTCGCCGCGGCCAGCAGGTCCGTCCGCGTCCGGCTCGCGAGTGCGTCCCGCCGGCCCATCAGGCGGGGACGTGGGGGAGCAGGTGGGCCGCGGAGTCCCGGAGCTGCGCACGGACGGTCCCGAGGTCGACGTCGAGGAGAGCGTGGTCGCGTTTGCGCCACCGGCCGGCGATCATGACCGCTTCGACGTCACCGGCCGCCGCGTACAGCGCGGCCGCGACCGGATTCGGTCCGGAGCTGTCGAGGACGACGAGGTCGGCCCGCATCCCCGCTTCCAGCCGGCCGACGCGGTCGGCGAGACCGAGCGCTCGAGCGCCTTCGACCGTCGCCCAGCCCAGTGCCTGCTTGGCGGTGACGGTCGCGGTGAGGGCGAACGAGCCGGTGTCCCGCCGGTGGTCCTCGTGGTCGCGGCCGCGCTGGTGCGCCAGCGCGATCCGGGCGGCGGACAGCACGTCGGCCGGTGTGACGGCGTCGGTGTCGGTGCCCAGCGACGGTGCGGCGCCGAGCCGGAGCAGGTCCCCGGTGACGGGGCAGCCGTGGCCTTGGCCGAGCTCGTTTTCGGGCGTGGACGTGATGCTCGCGCCCGCGTCGACCAGGATCTCGAGCCACTGCCCGGTGAGCCCGGCACCGTGCACGACGTTGGTGGCGGGACCCAGCAGCCCGGCGGCCCGCACCGCCGCCCACGCGGGCCCGGGCGCACCGCCGCTCTGGTGCATCGACACCACGAGCCCGCGCTCGGCGGCGGCGCGGAAGTCGGCGACCGCGGCGTCCGGAGTGGACAGTTGCGGGCCGCGGATCGCCATGCCGATGCCGAGCAGCGGGCCGTCGGGCAGCCGGTCGACCTCACCGACCGGGTGCGCCGCGTCGGCCGCGGAGTACGGGGTGCCGTGCAGGAACACCCCGCGGACGCCCGACGCACGGAGGCCGTCGAGCGCGGCGTCGGTGTGCTCCGGGGTGGGGGTGTTGTGGCACCAGTCGCCCACGGTGGTGGTGCCGCGGTCCAGCTGGCTCAGCGCGCCGGCGAGCGTCCCGATCCGCATGTCCTCGGGGCGGTAGTGCCGGGCCACGGCGCCGTGCATCCGGCCGAGGTAGTCGGCCAGCGTCCAGTCGGCGCCGGTGCCGCGCAGGGCGGTCTGCCACGTGTGCAGGTGGGCGTTCACCAGACCGGGCATGATGATCCGGCCGGTGACGTCGACGATCTCCGCGCCGGTCGCGTCGAGTCCGTCGCCGACTGCGGCGATGCTGTCGCCGTCGATGAGGACGTCGGCGGCTTCGGCGTCGGGCCGGTGCGGCGCCATGGTGATGACGTGCGCGCCGTGCAGCAGGATGCGGCTCATCCGGCCACCGCCGGCGTCATCGCCCGGGCGGCGGCGCGGGTCGATCCGAGGAAGTCCCGGGTGGCGATGTGCCCGAGGTAGCCGTCCGGCCGGATGAGCAGCAGGGTGTCGCCTTCGATCCCGTAGACCCGGCGGAAGCCGTGCCCGGGATCGGTGGGCGCGTCGACGGCGACGCGGCGCAGCTGTGCCCCGGCCGCCGGCCAGTCGAGCTCCTTGCTCGCCGCGGCGGCTTCCGGGCCGTAGGCGACCACGGTGAAGTGCGGACCCCGGCAGATGTCGAACAGGCGCACCGCCGTGCCGTCCGGGGCGAGCAGCCCGGCGTCGGGGGCGCGGTCGCCGATCCGCAGCGTCGTCGTGTGGTCGCCGTCGCCGGGCGCGAGCGGGCCGCCGCGATACGTCAGCGACAGCTGTTGTTCGTCCTTGCCGCGGCGCAGGCTCGACGGGTCGAGCTTCGCGAGGCCCTCGTACTTCGCGGTGGACAGGCCGAGCACGCCCGCGGCGATCGGCAGGCGTTCGGCTTCGTAGCTGTCGAGCAGCCGCGGGTCGGCTCCGGCGAGGACCTGGGCGAGTTTCCAGCCGAGGTTGTAGGCGTCCTGGATGCCGGTGTTGAGGCCCTGCGCGCCGGCCGGCGTGTGGACGTGCGCGGCGTCGCCGGCGAGGAAGACCCGCCCGCCGCGGTAGGCCTCCGCCAGGCGGATGTTGGGCCGGAACACCGACCGCCACCGGATGTCGCGCACGGCGAGGCGCCGGTTCCGGGTGTGGGCCCGGATCCGCCGGGTGATCGCTTCCTCGCCCTCGGGCTGCTCCTCGTCGGGAGCCAGCCGGATCATCCACTGGAACAGGTCGGTGTCCGGCAGCGGGCAGGCACCGGCGAACCGGCCTTTCACGCCCGGCCAGACGTGCCAGCGGGTGCGCGACAGGCCGTCGGTGACGGCGTCGACGATGAGCATCCGGTCCTGGTCGTGGGTCTCGCCGAGGAAGCCCAGGCCGAGGTGCTTGCGGACGGCACTCGACCCGCCCTCGGCGCCGACGAGGTAGCGGGCGGTGATCCGTCCGGGGCCGTCGTCGCCGAGCACGGTGGCGGTGACCGACGTGCCGTCCTGGTCGAACCCGGTGAGTTCCCGGCCGTACTCGACCCGCCCGCCCAGCTGCTCGAGCCGGTCGTGCAGCACGGAGTCGGTGCGGTACTGGGGCATCAGCCGGGTGTTCGGGTACGGGATGTCGGCGCTGCGTTCGCGGTTGCGGAACATGCGCCACGGAACGGTGACCGGACCCAGGTGGATGCCCAGGCGGGGGTAGTCGCTGCTGCCGGCGAGGACGTCGTCGAGCGCGCCGAGGTCGTCGAAGACCTCCAGGGTGCGCGGCTGGATGCCCTTGGCGCGGGAGCCGTCGAAGGAGTGCGGGGCCCGGTCGATGATCCGGACGGCCAGGCCGCGGCGGAGGAGGTCGATCGCCAGGGTGGTGCCGGTCGGGCCGGCCCCGGCGATCAGGACGTCGAGGGGTTCGTTCATGGTTCGAGCCGATCCGGGTGGGAGACGGCGAACGACGCGAGCAGGTCGCCGACGTCGTCCGGCCGTTCGAAGGGGGCCATGTGGCCGCAGTGGCCGATGACGTGGGTCTGCCGCGGGCGCAGCAGCCCGGCGACGGTGTCGAGGTGGGTGATGGGGGTGACCTGGTCGTCGTCGCCCCACACCAGGAGGGTCGGGACGCCGAGCGTGCCTGTCCGCTCGAACAGTTCCTGGCGTTCGTGGAGCGGAAAGTCCTGCAGGGTCTGGAAGAACGCGTGGAGGGAGCCTTCGTGTCGGTAGGCGTCCCGCACCATCGCGACCAGCTCCGCGGACAGCTCGGGGTCGCGGACGTTGTGCCCGAGGTGCTCCTCCAGCAGCTTGCGGCCGAAGCGCCGGGCGACGAATCCGGCGACGAAGTCGTTGCGCAGCACCCGTTGTGGCAGCGGACGTCGGCCCAGTCCGGCCGGGCCGGCGACGGTGAGCGTGGCGACCGCTTCGGGGTACCGGTCGGTGTAGGCCATCGCGACCAGTGCGCCCATCGACGTGCCGACGACGTGCCGCGGCGATGTGAGGTCCAGCGCCGCGGTCAGCTCGGCCAGCTGCCGGACGAACAACGCTTCGTCGTAGCGGCCCCGGACGCGGTCGGAGTAGCCGCGGCCGTAAGCGCTGCAGGTCAGGGTGCGCAGGCCGCGGGCGTGCAGCCGGGCGACGAGACCGTCCCAATAGGACAGCGGGATCGTGATGCCGCCGACCAGTACGGCGAGTTCACCGTTCTCGGGGCCGGTCAGCTCGTAGTGCGTCACGCCGTCGGACAGCGAGACGAAGCTGCCGCGCAGGTCCCGTCGCGTGGTCGCGTCGAGCCGGCGGTCCTCGTCGGACGCGACGAAGTACTTCATCGCAGGAACTCCGTGATCGCCGCGGCCACCCAGTCCGGGTCTTCTTCCGGGAGCAGGTGCCCGCCGTCGGCGTGGACGCGCTCCCGGGCGCCGGGGATGTCGCGGGCGAAGTGCTGCCCGTCGACGTCGGCGCTCCGGAGAACCAGCGTGGGAACCGCGATCCGCGGGATTTCGGCGCTGCGGTCCGGTTGGTCGGTAGTGGCGAAATCGATGAACGCCGAGCGGTTACCCGGGCGGCTCGTCAGGGCGTGCACCCGCTCGACCATGGCGTCGTCGACGATCGCCGAGTTCGCCCCGACGGCCTCCCGCAGCCCGCGTTCGGTCGCGCCGCGCGGCAGCCAGCGTCGCAGCAGGGGGCGCAGCAACGGGTTCCGGGCCAGCCGCAGCCCGGCGGGCAGGGTCTTCGCCGGGTAGCCGGTGGCGTTGACCAGCACCAGCCGGTCGACCCGGTCCGGGGCGTCGAGTGCGAGGTTCCACGCGATGTTGCCGCCCAGCGAGTTCCCCGCCACGGCGAAGCGCGGCAGCCCCAGGGCGGTCATGAAGCGCGCGACCGTCCCGGCGTAGGTCCGGACCCGGTAGTCGCGGTCGGGCCGGGGTCCCGTCCGCCCGAATCCGGGCAGGTCCGGGCGGATGACGTCGTGGGACGCCGACAACGGCGCCGCCACCCGTTCGAAGCCCTCCAAGGACGACCCGCTGCCGTGCAGCAGCACCACCGCAGGCCCCTGACCTGCGCGGACGTAGTGAATCCGCAGGCCGTCGACCGAGACTGACTGAGTGCTCTTCATAATGGCAACAGTGTTGCCGTTATTGCGGCGAGTGTCAACCGGCCGTCATACTCATGGGTGTGACCTCTTCGTCTCCGCCTGCCCCGGCCGCCCGGCGGTCCCGTGGCCGTCCCGCCGTCCCGCTGGACCGGATCCTCGGCGCGGCGCTGGAACTCGTCGACGAGGAGGGTGCCGAGAACCTGTCGATGCGGAGCCTCGCGCAGCGCCTCGAATCGGGCACGGCCACGCTCTACCGGCACTTCGGCAACCGGGCGGCCCTGATCGCGCACGTCATCGACCGCGTCTTCGGTGAGGTCGATCTCGACGGCCGGTCACTGGCGGAGCTGAGCTGGGACCAGGCCTGTCGAGCCGTCGCCCAGGCGATGTTCGACACGCTGGCCCGGCACCGGAAGATCGCGCCCTTGCTGATCGAGCAGACCCCGACCGGGCCGAACGCGATGGTGCTGCGCGAACGCTGCCTGGCCGTCCTGCTGGACGGCGGGTTCCGGCCGGACCTCGCCGCGCGCGCGTACGCGACGCTCGCGCGGTACGTCCTCGGCTTCGCGATCCAGCTCGCCGGCGCCGGGAACGACAGCGAGCGCGAGCGGGCGTCGGCGCACTTCCACGCCGTGCCGGCGGCGGAGTTCCCGGCCACCCGCGCGACGGCGGACTCGTTGCCGGTGCCCCTGGAGGCCGAGTTCGCCTTCGGCCTGGACCTGATCGTCGACGGCCTGCGTCAGCTGCACGCCCGTTGACGGGCCACCCGGTCAGGAGCGGAGCCGCGGCAGCACCAGCAAGGTGATCGAGTTCGCCGCGTACGTCGACAGCGGGGAGGTCAGCTCGGTGCCCGTCTTGTTGACCACCATGAGGGTCACGGCGCTGTCGCAGCGCCGTAGATCGCGAGCTGCCCCTGGTCGGTGCCGGCCGCCGAGACGCTGATGTCGCCGAACTTTCCTCCGGCGCCGTCGTAGTCGCGGTACATCCGGAACGCGTAGGCGGCCGGGTCCGTCGGTTTCGGCTCGCCCCAGATGGTGGCCAGGTCGAGGCCTTCGCGGCCGAAGATGCCGAGGACGTCGGCTTCGGCCAGTGCGCCGTCGATGTCGTCCAGGGCACCCCAGTCGTATTCGGTGATGGCGGTCTTCGTGCCGGGTTGTACTGCGCGATCCACCGCTTCATCGTGCGGATGAACTGCAGCGGGGGAGCGTTGACGCCGCTCGGGCCGATCCAGGACTCCTCGACGTAGGACGGGTCCCACAGCGAGCGTGTGGACCGCAGCCGCAGCGCGTCGGCTTCGGGGGTCTTGTCGCCGCCGATCTGGGGGTAGTAGTGCTGGTCGAAGTAGTCGAGGAGCCGTTTGCCTGCCGCGCCGCTCGCGTCCTTCATGTTCTCGAGGAACCACTGGGACAGGTTCAGCCCGCCGTGGGCGGCGGCGTCCGCGCCCGGCGCGCACCCGTCCACACCGGACGCGATCCATTCGCGGTAGCCCCACCCGGACGGGCCGAGCACCGCCGCCCGAGGATCGGCGGACTCGATGGCCGTCGCGGTCGCGGTGCTCTTGCTGCCCAGTTCCTCGTCGGACACCGGCCGGGGGTGCACGTCGAGGTGGGTGGAGCTCCACAGCACCGGTTCGTTGTCCAGTTCGTAGATCGGGACGCCGCCGTGGGCCGCCGTACCGAACTGGCTGACCAGGTGCGAGACCTCCGCGCCCGCGAAGGACGCGTCGGCCGGGATCGAGGTGTCGGTGGGCTCGGCCCCGGTGAGGTTCGCGTTGTTCAGCCTGCCGTTGCCGCAGTTGGCGTCCCACTGGTCGAACGAGTCCTGGGCCGGGAAGCGGGTGGCCGGGAAACCGCAGGCGTGCGGCCACTCCGGCACGTCTTTCGCCACCCAGCCGGACATGGGCACGGTGACCACCTGCTTGATCCCGTGGTCCCGGTTGCGCCGGACGTAGGCCTCGAGGGTGTTGTCCGGCCCGGCCACGATGTTCTCGAAGTACCAGTCGCTGCCGGTGTTGTAGGTGTGGTTCTCGAAGTTGCAGCGGCTGCTGGCGTTGCCGCCCCAGCGCGAGACGGGGGTGCCGAGTTCGGCGACGAGCGCGGGATCGCCGCCGTTCATCCCGTAGATGTCGGGGCTGATCGCGTGCCGGGCGGCGAACAGGTCCACGGACAGGCTGAGCCCGGCGGCGGAAGCCGGTTGCGCCGCAACGACTTGTGCGGTCAGCGGCGCGGCCAGGACGCAGCGGCTCGCGGTGCCCGGCCGTAGGTGACGTCGTCGCTGACCGACCATCGTAGACTCCTGGCGTCGACTTCTGGGAGCGCTCCCATACGTTGGCGAACGGTGCGCCGCCGTCCATCGGTCGATCGGAGGCGCGGCCGTGCTCCCGGCGGCCGTGTGCGCCGCTCGGCGGGTCCGCTCAGGCGGCCGTATCGAGGCCGGGCAGGGGGCGGCTGCAGATTTCGTGCGCTTCGACGGCGGGGAGGCCGAGCATGCGCAGCAGATCCTCGGTCACGCGGTCGGCCGCCTCGGCGTCGTCGCGCTCGGGCTGACGGTGCAGGAGCCGGCCCAGGCAGAGTGCGGCCCCGGCCACCGTGACCATGGCCAGTTCGGCATCATCCACGGTGAAGCGGCCGGCGCGCGCGGCGGCCTCGATGTCGCGGCGGGCGCGGGGGGCGAGCCCGCTCTCCGAGGTGGCCAGGTCGAGCCCGTAGTGCAGGAGGACCTTGCTGAGTTCGGGGTTCTTGCGGTGCAGGCGCCCGGTGAGCCGGAAGCTCTGCGCGAACACCTGCGCCGGGTCGTCCAGGCCGGCGGTCAGCTCGTCCAGCAGGGCACCGTGCGCGTCCAGGGCGTCCTCGACCGCTGCCCGGTAGAGCTGCTCCTTCGTCTCGAAGTGGTTGTAGAACGAGCCCAGTCCGACGTCCGCGGCCTGGGTGATCTCCAGGACCGACACGGTGGTCTTGCCGTCCGCGATCAGCGTCTGGGCGGCCTGGACGAGGGCGGCGCGGGTGCGCGCCTTGCGCCGCTCCAGCCGGCTCGGGGCTTGCTCCGGCATCCGTGTTCCTGCCTTCCGCCGTTCGTCGCGGGCATCGTACCCCGTGGCGTCAATGCTGATGAAATCGTCAGAAACTCTTGACTGACGACCTGCTCGTAACTGACGATGTCGTCACCAGAGTGGAGGGAGGGATGCCGTGGCAGACCAGCACGATCCCCACAGCGGCCTGCACAGCGAGCGGGGCGCACTCGCGGGTGAGCACCCCGGCCGGGCGGCGAACCCGGTGATCAAGGTGCACGACCTGGCGTGGCTGGAGTTCGAGAAGCCGGATCTGGCGCGGGCCGAGGTGTTCGCGCGGGCCTTCGGGTTCACCACGACGCTCAGCACCGGGCACGAGCTGCACCTGCGGGGCACCGATCCCGGCGCGCCGTGCGTGCTCGTCCGCGAGGGCGCTCGGTCGAAGTTCCGCGGACCGGCGTTCCGGGCGGCCGCGCCGGGCGACGTCCTGCGCCTGGCCGACGCCACCGGGCGGAAGGTCACCGGGTTGCCCGGCACGCTGGGCGGGGTCTCCGTCGACCTGCCCGACCCGAGCGGCTTGCGCGTCCGGGTCGTCTCCGGCACAGACGAGCTGGCCGCCTTGCCGCCGCAGGATCCGCAGGTGCTGAACTTCGGCCACGAGGTGGGGCGGGTCAACGCCGCCCAGCGGCCGCCGCGGGCGCCGGCACGGGTGCAGCGGCTGGGACACGTCGTGCTGCAGACGACGAAGTACCGGCAGACGCTGGACTGGTACCTGCAGCACCTGGGGCTGATCGTCAGCGACTTCCTCTTCCACCCGCGCCGCCGCGGGCGCGGGCCGGTGATGAGCTTCATCCGGTGCGACCGCGGCGCGACTCCGGCTGACCACCACACCCTGGCGCTGCTGCTCGGCCCGGCGAACCGGTACGTGCACTCGGCGTACCAGGTCGCCGACCTCGACGCGCTGGCCGCGGGCGGCGAGTACCTGCGTGAGCGCGGCTACCACCACTCGTGGGGCATCGGGCGCCACATCGAGGGCAGCCAGCTGTTCGACTACTGGCGCGACCCGGACGGGTTCATGGTCGAGCACTACAGCGACGGCGACCTGTTCGACAACACCCTCGAACCCGGCTGGGCGCCGATGACCGCCTCCGGCCTCGCCCAGTGGGGGCCGCCGGCCACGGCCGACTTCCTCGGCGTCAAGCCCGGCAAGGCGTCGCTGCGCGAACTGCGCGCGGTGTTCTCCGCCCTGCGCGAAGACAACGAATTCGACGCCCAGCGCTTCCTGGGCCTGCTGAAAGTGGCCCGCTCATGAACGAGCTCGCGAGTGAATCGTTCACCACCGCGCTTCCGGCTCACACGGCACCGAGCGCCGGCGAGGTGTGCGCATGAGCCTGAACGTCTTGCGCACCGCCGACGCCTGGTACGTCGCCACCCCGGCCGGGGCGGCCGAGATCACCACGACGGCGAAGACCACCGCCGAGCTGCTCGGCGACCGGGCGGCGATCACCGCCGCGGCCGGCTCCGCGGACACCGTGCCGGTGGCGTCGCTCGACCTGGTCTCGCCGGTCACCGCGCCCTGCCGTGTGGTCGCCCAGATGACCAACTTCACCTCGCACGTCACGGATGCCGGGATGGATCCGGCGGCGGTGCCGTTGACGTTCTTCCGCAAGACGTCCGGGTCGATCAGCGGCCCGTTCGACGACGTGGTCAGGCCGGCGCACGTGACGCTGCTCGACTACGAGGTGGAGATCGGGCTGGTCATCGGCCGCGAGCTCCCGGTCGGTACCGAGATCACCGCCGTGCACGAGTACGTCGCGGGCCTGGTGGTCACCAACGACGTCTCCGCCCGTGACGTCCAGCTGCCCCAGACCCAGTTCTACGAGGCCAAGTCGTACCCGACGTTCACCCCGGTCGGGCCCGCGCTCGTACTCCTGGAGGCCGACGAGCTGAAGCGGTTCGCCGACCTGCGGCTGACGCTGTCGGTCAACGGCACGGTCCGCCAGAACGCGCTCGTCGCCGGCGACATGATCCACCGCCCGCTCGAAGCGCTGCGGGCCCTGGCCCGGTTCCAGCGGCTGGATCCCGGCGACCTGGTGTTGACGGGCACCCCGGCCGGCACCGCGTTGTCCGCGCCGCCCAAGGCCGTCGAGAAGATCGCCGCGCTGCTGCCGCCGGCGGTGAAGTGGAAGCTGTTCTTCAAGGGACAGGCGAAGAACCCGAAGTACCTGGCCGACGGCGACGTCGTCGAGGCTTCGGTCGCCACCGACGACGGTGCTCTCGACCTGGGCACCCAGCGAACGATCGTGAGGCACCGGCGATGACCGGCGACCCGTTGTGGCCGCGCTGCGCCGAGCCGGCCGACCTGGCCGCGATCGAGGCTGTTCCGCTCGCCGACCGCGGCCTGCCGGAGTCGACGTACGCCCTGCTCCGCCGGGCGGCCGTGCGGTGGCCGGATCGTCCGGCCGTCACCGTGCTGCCCGAGGCCGCGCGGTGGCGGGAACCCGTCCGGCGCACGTTCGCGGAGCTGCTGGCCGACGTCCACCGCTACGCGAACCTGCTGCGGGAACTCGGGATCCGGCGCGGGGACGCGGTCGCGCTGATGTCCCCGAACTGCGCCGACCTGATCCCGGCGACCCTGGCCGCGCAGCTCGCCGGGATCGCCGCGCCGCTCAACGGCGGCTTGTCCCGCGTCCACCTCGCCGAACTGCTCCGGCGCTCCGGGGCTCGGGTCCTGATCACCGCGGGCCCCGAACTCGCGCCGGAAAGCTGGGCCACCGCACGGGAACTCGCCGGCGGACTGGACGCGGTCCTCGTGCTGCGCCCGACCGGCGCGGCCGGCGAACCCGCGGCACTGCCCGTCATCGACGGCGTCCGGGTGGGCTACCTCGCCGACCTCGCGTCCGGGCACGACACCGCCCACTTCGCCGGGGAACCGCCCGCGGCGACGGACCTGGCCGCGTTGTTCCACACCGGAGGCACCACCGGGGCCCCAAAGCCGGCCGCGCACACGCACGCCAACGAGGTCGCCGACGCGTGGATGATCGCGGTCAACCCGCTGCTCGAAGTCGGCTCGGTGGTCTTCGCGGCGCTGCCGCTGTTCCACGTCAACGCGCTGGTGGTCACGCTGCTCGCGCCGCTGTTCAAGGGCCAGCACGCGGTGTGGGCCGGCCCCCTCGGCTACCGCGAACCCGCGCTTTACGGGGAGTTCTGGAAGATCGTCGAGCATCACCGGATCGCCGCGATGAGCGCGGTCCCGACCGTGTACGCGGTGCTCGCCCAGTGCCCCGTCGACGCCGACATCTCCAGCTTGCGCTACGCCATGGTCGGCGCCTCGCCGCTGCCCGCCGCCGTGCGGACGGGCTTCGAGGCCCACACCGGCGTCACGCTGGTCGAAGGCTACGGGCTGACCGAAGCCACCTGCGCCAGCGCGCGCAGCTTCCCCGACGCCCCGCGCCTCGGCACCGTCGGCCAGCGCCTGCCCTACCAGCGGATGAAGGTCGTCCATCCGGAAACGGGGGAGGAACTGCCCCACGGCGAGACCGGGGTGCTGACCATCAGCGGCCCGACCGTGTTCCCCGGTTACGTCGTCGGCCGGGACGAGAACGGCTACCGGCTGGACGGTCTCGGCAAACTCCGCGACGGCCGGCTGGACACCGGCGACCTGGCCCGCGTCGACGCCGACGGGTTCGTGCACCTGGCCGGCCGGGCCAAGGACCTGATCATCCGCGGCGGGCACAACATCGACCCGGCGGTGATCGAGGACGCCCTGCTGGCCCACCCGCAGGTGATCGCGGCGGGCGCGGTCGGCCGGCCGGACGAGCACTCCGGCGAGGTGCCCGTCGCCTACGTGAGCCTCGCGCCCGGTGCCACGGCGACCGAGACCGACCTGCTGGCCTGGGCAGCCGGCCGCGTACCCGAGCGGGCCGCCGCGCCGAAGGCGGTCACGGTGCTCGAGGCGCTGCCCGTGACCGACGTCGGCAAGCCGTACAAGCTCGGCCTGCGTGCCGACGCCACCCGCCGCGCGATCACCGAGGCCCTGGCGGCGTTCGACGGGGTGGCCGTCGACGCGGTCGTCGAGGACGGGACCGTCGTCGCCACCGTCACCCTCCCGTCCGAAGTGGACGAACCGAAGGTGACGGCCACGCTCGGCCGCTACACCGTCCCCGTCCGCCTGGCGTCCCGAGGAAACCCATGACCGTCTTGACCGTGCTCGCTGTCCTCGTGGCTGCCGTCTTCCTCCTCATCGGCGCGGCCAAGCTGTTCGCGCTCGCGCCGATGCGGGAACGCGCCGCGCACGCCGGCTTCTCCGTCACGGCCTACCGCGGCATCGGCGCGCTGGAGATCGCCGGAGCCGCCGGGCTCCTGCTCGGCTTGACCGTGCCGGTGCTCGGCGCCCTGGCCGGTGCCGGCCTGCTGCTCCTGCTCGCGGGCGCGGTGATCACGCACGTCCGCAACCGGGACGGGGTCCGCGATCTCACCCCGGCCGTGGTCTGCGCGGTGTGCGTCGCCGGCTACCTCGTGGCCCTCGGGGTGTCGCCGTGAAGGTGTCCGTCGTGATCGTCGGCGCGGGCCCGGCCGGGCTGACCGCCGCGGCGCTGCTCGGCCGGTACGGCGTCGAATGCCTGGTGCTGGAACGGTGGGACGCGGTCTACCCCCGGCCTCGGGCCGTGCACCTGGACGACGAGGTCTGCCGCATCCTCGGGTACCTGGGGCTGGCCGCGGAGTTCGCCGCGATTTCCCGGCCGGGCCACGGGCTGCGGCTGCTGGACCCGGACCTGCGGGTGCTCGCCGAGTTCCCCCGCTCGCCGGGTGCCGGCCGCCACGGCTACCCGCAGGCGAACATGTTCGACCAGCCCGAGCTGGAGCACCTGCTCCGCGCCGGCCTGGCCGCGCTCGGCAGCGTCACCCTCCGCGGCAACGCCGAGGTCACCGGAATCGCGCAGGACGACACTGGCGCCGCCCGGGTCGAGGTGACCGACCGCGTCACCGGTGTGCGGGAGACGATCCGCGCGGACTACGTCCTGGGCTGCGACGGCGCCAACAGCCTCGCCAGGACGTCGATCGGCGCCCGCATGACCGGCTTCCGGTTCGACCAGCGCTGGCTCGTGGCCGACATCGCCACCGACGCCGACCTCGGCGAGTGGGAGGGGGTGCACCAGGTCTGCGACCCGGCCCGCGCCGCGACGTACATGCGGGTCGGGAAAACCCGCCACCGCTGGGAATTCCGGATGCTGCCCGGGGAAAGCAGCGACGACTTCCGCGATCCCGGCCGCCTGCACCCGCTGATCGCGCCGTGGACCAAGGACATTCCGGCCCGGGAACTGGAGATCGTCCGCGTCGGCGAGTACACGTTTCGCGCGCAGGTCGCGGACCGGTGGCGTGACCGGAGGGTGTTCCTGCTCGGCGACGCCGCCCACCTGACCCCGCCGTTCATCGGGCAGGGGATGGGCGCCGGGCTGCGCGATGCGGTCAACCTCGCCTGGAAACTCGCCGGCGTCCTCGACGGGACCCTGCCCGCGACCGCGCTCGGCTCGTACGAGGCGGAACGCCGCCCGCACGCCCGCGCGATGGTCCGCCGGGCGGTGCTGATCGGCAAGGCCATGACCGAAGGCGGCCGCTTCGGCGACCTGATCCGCCGGGTGGCCGCGCCGCGCCTGAGCGGTCGCGTCGTCGGCAGCGAGACGCCCGCACTGCGCCGATCGGACCTCGTCATCCGGCCACCGGCCCGGCGAACTTCGGCCGGGCGGCTGTGCCCCAACGCTCTTCTCGACGACGGAAGCCGTTTCGACGACGTGGCCGGTGGCCGCTTCGCCGTCGTCACGGCGGATCCCCCGTCGGAGAGTGAGTGCGCGGCCATCCGGGAGCGCGGTGCGGTTCTCGTCACCACCCGGCGCTCCGGCGAGTTGGGCCGCTGGCTCCGGGCGGGTGCGGCGATCGTCCGTCCGGACGGCACGGTGCTGACCGCGAGCAGCAGTCTCTCGCGGGTTCTGCGGCGGTTCACCACCCCCTGACAAGGAGCAACGATGCCCCGACGCCCTGAAGTGCCCGCGTACCGGCCGGACCTCTACTCGCCGCAGGCGATCCTGGACCCGTACCCGCACTACGCCAGGCTGCGCGAACTCGGGCCGGTGGTCTGGCTGCCCAGGCACAAGGTCTACGCGCTGCCCCGCTACGCGGAGTGCAAAGCGGTGCTGCGGGACGAGGAGACCTTCGGCTCCGGCGACGGCGTCGCGCTGAACCCCTTCGCCAACCGCCTCTCCCGCGGCACGACCCTCAACAGCGACGGTGAGGACCATGCTCGCCGCCGGGCCCTGGTCGCCCACCGGCTCACACCCCGCGCCCTGCGCACGATGACGGACGTCGTCGAACGCCGGGCGGCCGAGATCGTCGACGCGGCGCTCGCCCGGCGCGGCGTCGACGGCGTCGAAGTCGCGGCCGCGCTGCCCGCGGCCGTGGTTCCCGACCTCGTCGGCTGGCCGGCGGAGGGCCGCGAGCACCTGCTCCGCTGGGGCGCGGCCACCTTCGACGTCCTGGGCCCGCTGAACGGGCGAGCGGTGAAGGCCGTACCCGGCGGACTGGAGATGATGCGCTTCGCGCACGACGTCGCCAAGCGGCGGAACGTGCTGCCGGGCAGCATGGGCGACGACCTGCTGCGCGCGGCCGACGCGGGCAAGCTCGCCCACGCCGAGTGCCCCGCGCTGATGATCGACTACCTGGCGCCGTCGCTGGACACCACGCTCAGCGCGATCGCCAGTGCCCTGCACCTGTTCGCGACCCACCCCGGCCAATGGCGGCTCCTCAAGCAGGACCCGGGCCTGATCCCCGACGCGGTCAACGAGGTCGTCCGGTTCTTCTCGCCCCTGCGCGCCTTCAGCCGCGAAGTGACCCGCCGGACCGAGGTGGCCGGCGCCGCGCTGCCCGCGGGCGCACGCGTCCTCGTCCTCTACGCCTCGGCGAACCGCGACGCGCTGGAGTGGGACGACCCCGACACCTTCGACATCCGCCGGAACGCCGCCCGCCAGCTCGGCTTCGGGCACGGTACGCACGGCTGTGCCGGACAAGGTCTCGCTCGCCTGGAGACCCAGGCGATGCTGCACGCCCTGGTGGCCCGTGTCGACCGGATCGAGCCCGCCGGGCCACCGGAATGGGCGCGCAACAACATCATCCACCGCCTCGGGCGGCTCCCGCTCGACCTCGTCCCGGCCTGAAAGGGGACACCCGGTGAAGATCTCCGTCGACCGCGACCGCTGCGAAGGCCACGGCCTGTGCACCGAACAAGCGCCCGCGATCTTCGAATTCGACGACGACGCCGAACTCGTCCACCGCTTCGAAGGCCGGGCCATCCCGCCGGAGCAGCTCGCCGCCGCGCGGGCGGCCGTCACGTCCTGCCCGGTCGCCGCGCTGCGGGAGTTCGGGCTCGTTCTTCAGGATGCGGACACGGAGTAGCTGTTCGTCCGGAAGTCCATTCCGCCGGCCGAGGAGGTGATCTCGAAGCCGAACTGGACCTCGCCGAGCGTGACGTCACCGAACCAGCCGCGCGCCTTGATCCAGCCGAGGACGCCCAAAACGTCGACCGACCCCGAGTCGGTGTTCGACTTGCGGAGGAAGGAGAAGACCTCGTTCGCGCCGTTGGAGCCGCGGTAGACGTCCCAGGCGTGGCCGCCGACGGTCACGCCGGCCTGGTAGCTGCCGATCGGGCCGACCGGCCCCTGCTTGTTCATCCACAGCATGATTTCGTAGGCGTTGTTGTTCGCCCAGATGTCGTACGCCGTCTCGTAGGCCCCGGCGCCGGGGCGGGACACGGCGAAGGTGCTGGTCACCGACCGCAGCGAACTGAGGGAGCGGCCGACGTTCTTCGCCGAGTGCGGGTACGACTTCACCCCGCCGGTGTTCGGGTGGTCGGCCCACACACCGAAGTTGCTGTACGAATTCGCCCAGATGTTCTGCGGTCCGGCACCGCTGCCCCAGACGTCGTTGCGAATGGTGTATCCGCCGTCGGACCAGGTCCCCCACTTGTCCGTCGAAGACCAGGTGGCCGCTTCGGCGGTGCCGGCCGTCATCGCGACGGCGGCCGCCGCGGTCAGGGAAATCACCAGTGAACGTACTCCTCGGCGCATGGATGCATCCTTTCCGAGCTTCTTCGCGCGGTTGTCGAATCCATTCGATGAGCCCTCGAATCGCAGCGAGGGTGTGGAATGCCGACGACTATCGCACCCTGTTTCCCGGCGGTCAATGATCTTCCGGAAAAGGAACCCTCAAGGGGGAATGGGTCATCCTTTTATCGAATATTCGACAGCGGCCATCGTCGAATGGATTGTCGAACGCTTCGAAACAATGCGGCGTCTAATTCGGGCCATCGGTCCGGGCGGCGAGCACCCGGCGCACCTCGTCCGCGCCCAGCACCACGGGGGAGCGCAGCGATCCGACCTCGCCGATCTCGATCTCGACCACGTCTCCCGGCCGCAGGCCCTGGTCGAGTCCCGGCACGACGGACGTGCCCGTCGAGAGCACGGCGCCGTCGGGGAAGTCGTTGTCCCGCCACAGGTACTCGACCAGTCCGGCCGGTTCGCGGTTCAGCTGCGCGGTACTGGCTTCGCCGGCGAACACCTCGTGACCGTCGCGCAGGATGCGCATGCGGAGGTCGAGCGCCAGCGGGTCCGGCACCTCCCAGGCCGGCCGCACCCGCGCCGACACCGCGCACGACCCGGTGTAGATCTTGGCCTGCGGGAGGTACAACGGGTTCTCGCCTTCGATGCTGCGGGAGCTGACGTCGTCGACCACCACGTACCCGGCGATCTCCCCGGTACCGGTCAGCAGCAGCCCGAGTTCCGGCTCCGGCACGTTGTTGGCGGAATCGGCGCGGACGGCGATCGGCTCGTCGTCGGTGACCACGCGCCACGCGGACGACTTGAAGAACAGCTCCGGGCGTTCCGCCCGGTACACCCGTGCGTAGACGTCTTCGTCGGCGCTCTCCTCGCGGCGGGCTTCCTCGGAACGCAGGTAGGTCACCCCGGCGGCCCAGACCTCCATGCGCCCGTCCAGCGGCGGCAGCAGGCGGACGCCGTCCGTGGGCTCGGGCTCCCCGGCGGCGCCGGCCAGCTCGCGGATCTCCGCCAGGGGACGGCGTAGGAGGTCACTCATCGACGCCACCGCGAGCGGCCGCAGCCCGTCGTCGGCGAGCAGGCCGATCCGGACGGTGCCGGTCCCGTCGGCGAATCGCACCAGGTGGCTCATCCCGGACCTCCTTGTTCGGTACCGAACTTACGGAGTGCGGAGCGCGGCGGTCAACGACTGCCGGACAGGCGCGGCTCAGGCAGTCAGGCTTCGGCCGCACGGGCGATCGACCGGGCGAGCCACCCGAACACGAGGTCGTGTGCGGGCTTCTGGAGGTGCCAGTAGGCGTCGCCCCACCGGCCGGCGGGGGTGAACCGCACCCGCTGCCGCAGGCGGCTTCCGGAGCCGGCCGGTTCCGCGCGCAAGGTCAGCTCGGCGTCGCCGGGCAGGCGCATGTCGGCGGTCAGCACGAGTTCGCGGCGCGAGTCGTCCCGGCTCCGGACGGTCCAGAAGTCGATGACGTCGCCGGGGCCCGGTCGGTCCGGACGTCCGCGGTAGAGCCCCGCACCGCCCAGCGCTTGGTCGAGCAGGCCGCGCAGGGCCCACGCGGGCCCGGGCGGGAACCGGCCGCCGTCGCCGCCCAACCCGGTGATCGCCCGCCACAGCCGCTCGGGGGTGGCCGCGGAAGATGCGGTGTCGACCTCTTCGTACGACCGTCCCGCCGGGGCGGCCGGCACCGGAGCGCCGAGGGCCGCGCGCAGGGCGTTGTCGAGACTGGTCGGCCCGGCGGGCGGCGGGGGCAGGACGGTCTCCGCCGGGACGTCGGCCGGGAGCAGGTCGTGGTCGAGCGACGCGAACAGCCCGGCCGCGACGGCGGCCGGAACGGGCGAGGCCAGGCCGGCGATCCGGGCGGCGATCTCGTGCGACCACAACGGCGAAGGCAGCGTGACGGCGGCGGGCCGGCGCAGGACGCGGGCGCACCGCTGCACGAGGTCGTGGTAGCTGATCGTCTCCGGGCCGCTCACATCGAGCCGCCCCCGCAGCGGCGCGAGACCGACGGCGGCCCGCAGGTAGTGGCGGACGTCGGCGAGCGCGACGGGGCGGCTCCGCCGGGCGGTCCACCGCGGCCGCGGCCGGATCGGCAGCCGGGCGGTCCGGGCCAGGAGCTCGACCCCGGCCGATCCGCGGCCGAGGATCATCGACGCCTGCACCGCGAGCGCCGGGACGGCCTCGCCGAGCAGGATGTCGGCCACTTCGGACCGCGACGCCAGGTGCGGCGACGTGGCCGTCACCGGCCGCGGCCCGCCGAGGTAGACGATCTGCCGGACCCCGCTCCCGGCGGCCGCGACCCCGAGCCGTCCGGCGATGACGCGGTCCCGCTCGGCGAAGTCGGCCCGCGCCAACGAGTGGACGAGGTGGAAGACCACGTCCGCGCCGGCGACCGCGGTCTCGAGCGCTCGCGGATCCGCGGCATCCCCGAGCGTCACCTCGACGCGCTCGGGAAGGCGGTGCTCGGCGGAGCGGGACAGAGCACGGACGGAGTGCCCGGCGGCGAGGAGGTCGGAGACGAGCGCGCGGCCGACGAATCCGGTTGCTCCGAGCACGGTGCAGCGCATGGGGGTGGTCATCGTGGATCCGTGTTCGGCGGTGGGGGGCTTTCGAACAGGTTCGCGGTCGCCGGTCGTGCGGTGGTGCGCTGTTCGGCGGCGGCGAGTGTGCGGCCGATGAATCCGGTCACTCCCGGGACGGTGCACCGCGCTGAGGCGGTCATCGTGGATCCGCGTTCGGCGACGGGGGGCCTTCGAGCAGGTTGGCGGTCGCCGGTCGTGCGGTGGTGCCGGCGGTGCGCTGGTAGACGGCGGCGAAGCGGCCGGCGACCTCGTGGATGCCGAACCGCCGCGCGACGGTGTCTCGACCGGCGGCCGCGACCGCCCGGGCCCGGACCGGGTCGTCGGCCGCGCCGCGGACGAACGCCGTCAGCGCGTCTCCGAAGGCGGCGAGGCTCGATGTGTCGGCGAGCAGGCCGTTGCGGCCGTGGTCGATGTAGTGGCCGAGCCCGCCGCGGCGGGGGCCGAGGACCAGCAGGCCCGCGTCCATGGCCTCCAGCACCGCGATGCCGAACTCTTCCTTGCGGCTGGGGCAGACGTAGAGGTGCGGAGTCGGCGCGGGCAGGCGGCGGCTCAGGCCGTGCTCCAGCGAACGGACGTCTTCGTTGCTCACGGCGGCCAGTACGGCGAGGCGGCCGGCCGCGGCCGGGTACCGGCTCGCCAGTTCCCGGATGCGGCCGAGGATCCGTGCTTCGTCGTCGTTCGGGTCGGTGGTGTCGCCGCCGACGAGCACGAGCGCGGTGTGCCGGTACAGACCCCGGCTCAGCCAGGCTTCGACGAGCAGGTCCTGCTGCTTGACCGGGTGCAGCCGGCCCACGGACAGCACGACCGGCAGGCCGCGGGCCTCGGGAACGAGCCGGGGCAACCCGGAACCGGCGGCGAACAACGAGTCGATCAGCTGCTCCTGCCGGACCTCGGCCGCGGCCACGGGCGAGACCACCGGGATGCCCTCGGCCACGGACTCCGGCTCCGGGCGCTCGCGCAGCCGGGGGAAGTACGCGGCGAGCTCCCCGTCCGGTCGGCCGGGCAGGCCGAGCAGGGTGTCGGCGGCCGCCACCAGCCGGTCGGCGGTGTACATCCGGTGCAGGTCGAAGCGGGCGGCCTGCCGGTCTCCCGGCCGGCCGGCCCGGTGCCGCTCGGCCAGCGAGCGGTGCGGGTCGGCGGTGAGGGTGAACACGGTCCGCGCGCCCATCGCCCGGGCCGCGTCCGCGACGGCGGCGGATCCGTCGTCGGAATAGCGCACGTGGACGACGTCCGGGGTGCGGTCCGCGAGCCACAGCAGGTGCCGGGCCAGGAACCCGATGGCCGGGCGGTGCCGGGCGAGCGCGGCCTGCGGCGGCGGGCCGGGGGAGTCGACGGGCAGCCGCAGCACCAGGTGCCCGTCGTCGCCGGCTTCCGCCAGCGTGTCCCGGTCGCGGAGCAGGTCCCGTCCGGCCAAGGTCAGCGTCACGACCCGCGCGATGCCGGCGTGGCGTGGCAAGGCGGTGCCGAGGTGCCGCGCCAGGACCGTGAGGCCGCCGCTGGCGCCGGCGCCGGGCTGGTCGAAGGAGCCCAGCAGCATCGACTGCGCCACGGTCAGCCCGCGCCGGTCCGCCGCCGGGACCGTCCACAAGGGACTTTCGAAGCCCTGTCCCGACTGCCGGGCCAAGCACACCGCGGACAGGGCGCGTTCGTAGGGATCCGCGGCGCGGATGTGGGCGGCGGCCAGGATTTCGGTCGCCGCCGGCGCTTCGTCGAGCTGGGACAGGTAACGCCACAGGGCGTGCCGGTACCGGCGATCACCCGGGCCGGCGTCGGCCGCGGCGCTCACCGGCAGGCAGTGCAGGCCGTGCCGTTCCGCCAGATCGAGCAGGAGCGCGCCGCGCCGAGGGGGCGCGACGGCGAACGCGGTGCCGATCGCCGCGGCCGCGGCCGCCTTGCCGTGCGCGGCGACCGCGTCGGCGAAGAGGTCGAGGGCGACCGATCCGGCCAGGTCGTCGAGCGCGGCGTCCCCGGTTTCCGGGACCGCCACGAGGACCTCGCCGGGGCCGGGCGTGCCGGTTCGGCGGGTGAGGGCGCGCAGCGCGGCCACCGCACCGTCGGGATCGGTCCCGTCCGGGACGGCGCCGGCGTACTCGACCAGCGCGGGTCCGGCGAAGCCGGGGTGGAGGGCCCGGCGGACCGCGTCGGCCCGGTCCGGGCCGGCTCCGGGGGTCAACGTCCGGAGGACCGCCACCGGGTCGGCGACGGCGGTGGTCCGGGTGTCCTGACTGATCACTGCGCTGCTCCGGGGGTCGGGCCGTAGGGTCGGCGGGGGAGAGGGAGGTGGCCGGGGATGACGGCATCGCGGATCGTGGTGGTGAGCCCGCCGTTCGCGTCACACGCGCGTCCACTCGCGACGGTGGGGGCGGCGCTCGCGGCCGAAGGCGCGGAGGTGACTTTCGCTTGTGCACCGGCGTTCGCGGGCTTGGCCGCCGAGCTGGGACTGCCGTTCGCGGAGCTGGCGTTCGGTGACAACGCGAACACGGGTATCGCCGAACGCACCCGCCAGGAGGCCGACGGGGAGCGGCGGCTGGCCGAGTTCCTCGAAGCCACCCGCGCCGGCGCGGTGCCCGCCCTGCTGGCCCAGGCCCGGCACCGGCGGGCCGACATGCTGCCCGACCCCGACAGCGTGTTCGCCTCGGTCCGTTCCCTCGACGAGCGGCTGCGGCCGGACTGGTACCTGGTCGACCAGCTCGCCTACGCCGTCACCCTGGCGGTGTACGCCCTCGGCCGCCGCTGGGCGGCCTTCTGCCCGGGCCATCCCAGCTACGTCCTCGAAGGCGCCGGCCGCTTCTTCGGGCTGCCGCCGTACTGGCCGCGCTCGATCCGGCCCGCCGACGGCGAACTGGACCGCTTGCGCAGCGAAGCCGAGGCGAACGACCGGACGTTCACCGGGCTGTTCGCGGATTTCCTCGCCGGACGCGCTCCGGACCGGCAGGTGCCGCGGAGCGCCTTCGGGCTGACCTCGCCGGAAGCGGTGCTGTTCAACTACCCGGAACTGCCCTGGCTGCCGGACCTTCCGGCCGGGCCCGCCCGGATCTTCGCCGGGCACTGCAGCGACGTCGGGACGGCGGTCCTGCGCGGCGGCTGGGACGAGCGGGTCGGCGAGCTGACCTCCGGTGGCCGGCGACGGCTCGTCCTCGTGTCGTTCGGGACCTTCCTGTCCGCCCGGGACGACGTCCTGGGCACCGTGGTCAGGGGACTGCTCGAACTGCCCGAGGTGTCGGTGCTGGTGGCCGCGGGCGATCGCGCGGCCGGTCTTCGGGCGGCGTTCGCCGGAGAGCGGTGGGTCGACGTCGCCGACCAGGTGCCGCAGCGGGCCTTGCTGCCGCGCGTGGCCGCGGTGGTGCACCACGGTGGCAACAACTCCTTCACCGAGTGCCTGGCCGCGGGGGTGCCCGCGGTGGCCCTGCCGTTCTCCAGCGACCAGTTCGCGGTGGCCCACGACCTCGAGCGCATCCCGGCCGGCCGGGTGCTGGATCCCCAGCGCGTCACTCCCGGCGCGGTGGCCCGGGTCGCGGGTCACGCCGTGGCGGAGGCTCATGAGGCACGGGAAGCCGGGTATCGGCTCGTGACCGGCCGGGGGCCACGCCACGCCGCGCGCGCATTGTTGTCGGCCATGCGACGACCTCCGATCACCGATGCAGAGACGATGCGAATCTAAAGCCACGGAGTCTTCGGTGCCGCACAAGACGGCACCGAAGGTGCCCACCTCGACCGGCCCGCGCGACCGAGAACAGTGCACCTTGCCGCAAATATGCAGGTAGAGTGGCTCTCGTGCCGAAGGTGGCGCCCTGAGCACGTGTGACAAGAAGTCGACCGATTGCATCGCAGTTGAATCGAAAGTGTCCGAGGAGCGGAGGAAGCCGATGGCCGTGACGCCGTCCGTGGTGGCCGCCATCCGGGAGCGGGCTCGCGACGCCCTCTTCGCGCGGGTCGCGGGCCCCGAGGGTCCCCGGAACCGGGCTCGCATCCACGAAACGCCCGGTCCCCGGTGGTTCCTCCCGGACAGCGCGATCCACCGCGTGCACGGCGACACGGCGATGTTCGTCGGTGGCCTGCGCGCGTTGCTGCTGCAGTCGTTGCACCCGCTGGCGATGGCGGCGGTGGCCGCGCACTCCGGCTACCGGGGTGATCCCTGGGGCCGGCTGCAGCGCACCAGCACGTTCCTCGCGACGACGACCTTCGGCGTGGCCGACGACGCCGAGCGGGCGGTTTCGACCGTGCGCGCGGTGCACCGCCGGGTCCGCGGGGTCGCCCCGGACGGGCGGCCGTACCGTGCGGACGACCCGCGCCTGCTCACGTGGGTGCACATCGCCGAGGTCGACAGCTTCCTGCGCGCCCACCAGCGGTACGGCGCCCACCCGCTGGACGACGCGGGGTGCGATCGGTACGTCGCCGAGACCGCGGTCGTCGCCCGCAAGCTCGGCGTGCCCGGCCCGCCGGTCACCGTGGCCGCACTCGAAGAAGCGCTCGCGACGTACCGGCCGGAGCTCCACGGCACTCGCGACGCCCGGCTGGCGGCTCGCTTCCTGCTGGTCACCCCGCCGGTTCCGTGGGCGGCGAAGCCTCCTTACGCGGCGTTGGCGGCGTCGGCGGCCGCGATGCTGCCCGGCTGGGCGCGGCCGGAACTGCGGTTGCCGCACCTGCCGGTGGCCGAGTCCACCCTCGTCCGCGTCGCCGGTCTGAGCGTCGTCAAGGCGGCTCGCTGGGTGATGACCGCACCCGGGTGATTTTCGCCATGCGGCGCGAAAACGCGCTAATGGCGAACGTGTCCAACGGAAAATACTGCACGGTCACAATGATTCCGATTTGGAATTGATGTATTTTGATCGGCGTACCAAGCGTTGCTCCGATTGTCTGTTGACAGCACTTTCGAGAATGCCGACACTGTTTCACGGCAGCGGTTTCCGCTGCCTTCGAGGGGTTGCCTGATTCGCCGATCCCGGGGAGATCGGCCGTCATCCGATGTTTTCGCACGCTCGGCGCCGTGGTTGCCACGCGCCGGTTTCGTGCAATTCCTGTTCGAGGGAGGAACCATGAGAATTCGTGCTTCGCGGTTGAAGACCCTGCTGGTGTCGGCCGGTCTTGTGGCCGGCGCCGCGCTGGTCTCCGCACCGCTCGCGTCCGCGGCGTCGCCGGACGGTGTAGTGCAGTCTCCGCAGGTCGGCCAGTTCGCTCAGGGACAGCTCGAGAAGTTCTGGACGCCGGAGCGGCTGCGGAGTGCCCGACCGGTCGCCCAGGACGCGCCGAAGGCCGCCGCGGTACCTCAGGTCGCTTCGCCGGTGCTGACGCCCGGCGGTGACCAGTTCGGCAACGCGCAGGCCGCACGGCCCTACACATCGGACTTCAACACGCGGGTGACCGGCAAGGTCTTCTTCTTCAACCCGCGGGACGGCCTGACCTACGTGTGCTCCGGCTCGGTGATCAACTCCACCGGGAAGAGCGTGGTCGCCACCGCGGCGCACTGCGTGTTCCAGGGCGGGGCCGGCCAGTCGGTGTGGAGCCAGAACTTCATCTTCATCCCGTCCTACGACAACAACAGCCGCCCGCTGGGCACGTGGAGCGCGGCGACGTTCTGGATCCCGACGACGTACTTCAACCACGGCAATGACGGTGTCACCCACGAAGACGACGTCGCGACCGTGGCGATCGCCGCCCAGGGTGCCTCGAAGATCACCAACGTGGTCGGCGGCCTCGGCTGGGTGTCGAACAACTCCGGCACGATCAACGGCTTCGACACCCACGGGTACCCGCAGGAGCTGTACGGCGGCCAGAACCAGCTGCGCTGCCTCGGCAACGGCCGGAACGCCGGCGGTTTCAACGGCGACACCTACTTGTTCACGAACAACTGCGTCGCGTTCGGCGGCTGGAGCGGTGGCCCGGTGATCAACGGCAGCAACCAGCTGCTCGGCGTCACCTCCGGCAGTGACCGGTCCACCAACTCGTTCTACGCGCGTACCGCGTCGAACACGTGGGTCCCGGTGCTCAACGCCGCCCAGGCGGCCGGGTTCTAGGACGGCCGGAGCAAGCGTCCGACCATCGCCCGCCGGAACCACTTCCGGCGGGCGCGCCGCCGGTTCCGGAGCCCGGTTCACTTCGTGGGCATCAGGGCCCAGACCGTCTTCTCCGCGGCGTCGTGGTGGACGCCCCAGTCGAGCGTCAGGCTCGCGACCACCGCCAAGCCGGTGCCGGCACCGCGGGCTCCGTCGCGGATGGCCGCCAGGGTCTGTGCCTTGCCGGGTGCGGCGTCGGTGACTTCGAGCAGCAACCCGGTGCGGTGGCGGCTGTACCGCAGCCGCAGCGGGACGCCGGTGTGGTCGTAGGCGTTGGTGACCAGCTCGTCGGCGACGAGCACGGTGTACCCCAGCGCGGCCGCGGGGGCCGTTCCGAACGTGAGCCGGCCCGCGAGCCAGCGCCGGACCACCGGCGGGTCCGGCCGGAGCCGGAGGTCGTAGACGCCTTCGGCGACCTCGGCGACCCGCGCGCACAGGCGGTCAGTGTCCATTGCCGCACCTCGTTCCGTCCGGACCGTTCGATGCACTCTCGATCCAACCGGCGAAGAATCGCCGCCTGACCGGCGCCGATGACCCCGGTCGGCCCTCACTTCGTGATTCAATACGCGTCCACGGAGGAGGCCGGATGAGCAACACCGCCGGGACGCGGTCCTTCAGCTCGAGCGAGGTCGCGCGGACGCTCGGGGTGTCGCAGGTGACGCTGCGGACCTGGGAGCAGCGGTACGGGATCGGCGCCGCGGAGCGGGAAGCGAACGGCCGGCGGCGGTACACGCCCGAGGACGTCGAGCGGCTGCGCCGGATGCGGGCCCTGCAGGCCCAGGGAACCAGCGCGGGCGACGCCGCCCGGCTGGTGCTGGAGCGGTCGGCCGCCGGAGCGACCGCCGGGCAGCGACGGCAACGGCTCGCCGAGACGGCGGAGCAGCTCGACCTGGCCACCATGGGCAGCCTGGTCGAAGACGCGCTCGCCACCCTGGGCGTCGCGAAGACGTGGACCGACGTCATCGCGCCGGTGCTGCGCGCCATCGGGGAACGCTGGGCGCAGCGCGGCGACCGCAACGCCATGGCCGCGGAGTGGGCGCTGGCGACGGCGGCGTCTGGGGCCCTGGACCGGTACCGGCCGCCCGCACCGTCTCGGGCGGGCTCGGGGCCCGTCGTCTTCGTGTGCGGTCCGGCCGAGCGCCACGAGCTGCCGGTCAAGATGCTCAGCGCCGCGCTCAACGACGACGGGGCACCGGCGATCTTCCTGAACGGCCTGGTGTCGCTCGACGTCCTGCGCGTGGTCGCCACCCGGTTCGTGCCGAGCGCCGTGGTCGTGTGGTCGATGACGTCGCAGTCCGCGGACGTGCGGATCCTGCGCACGTTGCACGGCGACGGCGTGCCGGTGCGTCCGGCCGGCCCCGGCTGGCGGGGGCTGCCGACCGTGGGCGACCTCGTGCCGCCGTCATTCACCGCGGCCCTGGCCGGGTTCGGCGGCTGACCGCGGGAGCCCCGGTCGCCGGTACCGGTGGACGCGGTCGTGGCGGCGCGGCGGGACGTCGTTGGCGATGAGCACGGCGGCCCAGGGCAGCGGGACGGAGATCGCCAGGAACACCAGGGCCAGCCACCAGATGTGCGCGGTGAGCCCGGCGAGGACCAGGCACGGGATCCGGCAGGCCATCATCACGACGTACTTGCGCCGCCGCCGGGCGAGTTGTTCGTCGGCCGACGGCGCGGCCGTGGTGATGAGGACCGGCGGGCTCACGAGGTGCTCCTGGGGGTGGTGTGGACGGCGAGGACGGCCAGCGGACCGGCCGTGTTCTCCAGTACCTGGAGGAGAACCAGCCCCGGATGCCCGGGGAACCGCAGGGTCGCGGACCAGAGCGAGCCGGCGAGCAGGAAGCAGGCGAGCGCCGAGCCGACGGTGATCGCCGTGCCGCGCAGCCGCCGGTCGTGACTGTCCACAATGGTCAGGATCAGCGCGGCGTGGACGGTCAGCGCCAGTACGGCGGCCACGGCGGGCGACTCCAGGGGCAGCGACCGGAAACCGGTCGCCGTGGCGAACACGGACAAGAGCGCCGCTCCGGCCGCGCACCCGGCCGCGAGGCGGGTGGCGACGGCGTCGCGGGGCGCGAGGACGGTCATCGTCGCTCCCGGCTCAGCGCCCGGGTTTCCTCGGCCGGGTCCGGGGTCAGCAGCGATCCCGGGACGGCCTGGCCGGCGGAGCCCAGCTGGTTCATCTTCTTCGGCACCGGCGCGCCCTGGTAGTCGAGCGGGGTCGCGGCGAGCGGCTGGTGGATCTCGATGAACTCACCGTGCGGCAGCCGCTTGATGATGCCCGTCTCGACGCCGTGGTCCAGCACCTCGCGGTCGGCTCGTTGCAGGCCGAGGCAGACCCGGTAGGTGATGAAATACGCCAACGGCGGTGCGACGAGCAACCCGATCCGCCCGGCCCACGTCGTCGCGTTCAACGACAGGTCGAACTGGACGGCGAAGATGTCGTTGAAGCTCGACAACGTGAGCACGAGGAAGAACGCCATCGCCATCGCGCCGATGGAGGTGCGGACCGGTGCGTCGCGCGGACGCTGGAGCAGGTTGTGGTGCGCCGTGTCGCCCGAGAGTTTCCGTTCTATGAAGGGGTAACTCAGTAGCAAGGTCACGAGCACCCCGATGCCGATGGCGCCGGCGAAGAAGACGGGCGGCACGGTGTGGTCGCCGAGGTAGACCTCCCACGGCGGCCAGATCCGGAGCAGCCCGTCGGCCCACCCCATGTACCAGTCCGGCTGGGACCCGGCGGACACCTGGGAAGGGTTGTAGGGCCCGAAGTTCCACACCGGGTTGATCTGGAACAGCCCCGACATCAACGCCAGCACCCCGACGACCAGGGTGAAGAACGCCCCGCCCTTCAACGCGAAGTACGGCATGATCCGCACACCGACGACGTTGGTCTCCTTGCGCCGCACCCCCGGGAACTGGGTGTGCTTCTGGTACCACACCAGCGCCAGGTGCGCCCCGACCAGGGCGAGCATGATGCCCGGCAGCAGCAGGATGTGCAGCGTGTACAACCGCGGGATGATCTGATCGCCCGGGAACTCCCCACCGAAGAGCGCCCAGTGGATCCAGGTACCGATCACCGGCACCGACAACACGATCCCCGACAACGTCGCCCGGATACCGGTACCCGAGAGCAGGTCGTCCGGCAGCGAATACCCGAAGAAACCCTCGAAACACCCGAGGATCAGCAGCAGCCCGCCGATCACCCAGTTGGCCTCACGCGGGCGCCGGAACGCGCCGGTGAAGAAGATCCGCAGCATGTGCACGGCCATCGACGCCACGAAGATCAGCGCCGCCCAGTGGTGCAGCTGCCGCATGAACAACCCACCGCGAACGTCGAACGAGAGGTCCAGGGTGGTGCGGAAGGCCTGCGACATCTCCAGGCCCTGCATGTTCTTGAAGCTGCCGTGGTAGACGACCTCCTGCATCGAGGGGTCGAAGAACAGCGTCAGGTACACCCCGGTCAGCAACAGGATGATGAAGCTGTAGAGCGCGATCTCGCCCAGCAGGAACGACCAGTGGGTCGGGAACACCTTGTTCAGCTGGTGCCGCAGGCCCTTGGCCGCGTGGTACCGCTGGTCGGCGTTGTCCGCGGCGTCGGCCAATGCCTTTTCGACCGGGCTCGACCCCTTGGTCGGCGTGGTGAGCGAACTCATCGGCACCCCTCCTCCCGGCTCGTGCCTCGGCTTCGATCGTCACACCGGTGCGCCGCGAATGCACGTGGATGCATCGAAGATGCATCGCAAAGCATGGTCGAAATCGACGGAATTCAGCGGCAAAAGGTAAGGTCGAGGCGTCATCTGAGTCGGACCTGCATCGGAGGAGAACGTGACCGTGGAGTTCTCGGGCGTGGTCTCCGCCCCGCTCGACGAAGTGTTCGCCTGGCATGGCCTGCCCGGGGCGATGACCCGGCTCACCCCGCCGTGGCAGCCGGTCCGGGTCGGCGCGGAGAGCGACTCCCTGCGTGACGGGACGGCCGAGCTGGTGCTGCCCGGCGGGCTGAAGTGGGCCGCGGCGCACGAGTCCGCCGGCTACCGGCCGCCGCACCAGTTCGTCGACCGGCTCGCCACGCCGGGCCTCTCGGCCGTCCTGCACTGGCGGCACACCCACCGGTTCGAAGCCGACGGCCCCGGCCGCACCGTGCTCACCGACCGCGTGGAGACGCCGGTGCCGGCGGCGGTGCTGCGCTCGATGTTCGCCTACCGGCACCGCCAGCTGGCCGCCGACCTGGCCGCGCAGCGGCGGTACTGGCACGAGCCGCTGACCGTCGCGGTGACGGGCGCCGGCGGTCTGGTGGGCACCGCGCTGACGGCGTTGCTCACCACCGGCGGGCACCGGGTCGTCCGCCTGGTGCGCCGGACCGCGCGCACCCCGGACGAGCGGACGTGGCGGCCGGAGGACCCCGCCGCGGACCTGCTCGCCGGGGTCGACGCGGTGGTGCACCTGGCCGGGGCTTCGGTGGCCGGACGGTTCGACGAGCGTCACCGGCGGGCCGTGCGGGACAGCCGGATCGGCCCGACCCGGAAGCTCGCCGAGCTCGCCGCCCGCACGCCGGACGGCCCGGGGGTGTTCGTCTCGGCGTCCGCGGTCGGCTTCTACGGGCCCGAGCGCGGCGACGAGGTGCTGACCGAGGACAGCGAGCGCGGAGACGGCTTCCTCGCCGACGTCGTCGAAGAGTGGGAGGCCGCCGCCGAACCGGCGTCCACGGCGGGGATCCGCGTGGTCCGGGTGCGGACGGGGCTGGTGCTCAGCCCGCGCGGGGGCGTGCTCCGGCTCCAGCGCCCGCTGTTCGCCGCGGGCCTGGGCGGGCCGCTGGGGACCGGCGGCCAGTGGATGCCGTGGATCGGCCTCGACGACCTGACCGACGTCTACCTGCGGGCGGTCACGGATCGGGCGCTCGACGGCGTGGTGAACGCCACCGGCCCCGAACCGGTGCGGAACGCCGAGTACACGCGCACCCTGGGGCAGGTGCTGCACCGCCCGGCGGTCCTGGCCGTGCCGTCGTTCGGCCCGCGGCTGCTGCTCGGCCGCGAAGGGGCGCGCGAACTGGCGTTCGCCGACCAGCGGGTCCGGCCGGGGCGGCTGCTCGACGCCGGGCACGAGTTCCGTCACCGCCGGCTCGGCGACGCGCTCGCCCACGTGCTGGGCGCCACGACCGGATCGGACGCACGACCGACCGTAGGAGAGCCGGTATGACCACCCTCCCTCGACCCGCTCCGCCGCTGGCCCTGGCGGGGTTCGTCGCCGCGGTGGCCGTCGTCGCCACCGTCGGCAGTCTTGCCGCGACGCGGTCCCGCGTCGTCTACTCCGGACTGGCGCAGCCGCCGTGGGCGCCGCCGTCGTGGCTCTTCGGTCCGGTGTGGACGGTGCTCTACCTGACGATCGCCTTGTCCGGCTGGCTGTTCTGGCGTACCGGGGCGAGGCGGCGGGAGTTCGGCTGGTACGCGGCCGGGCTCGTGCTCAACGCCGCTTGGACGCCGTTGTTCTTCGCCGCGGGCGCCTACACCGTCGCGCTGGTGGAGATCGTCGTGCTCGACGTCGTGATCGTGGCGACCGCGGTCGTCTTCCGGCGCCGCTCGACGGCGGCGGCCGCCCTCCAGCTGCCTTATCTTGCTTGGACGCTCTTCGCGACGGCGCTCAACGCGGCGATCGTCGTCCTGAACTGATCGGAGTTCTTCGTTGCTGCTCGACACCCTGCTCGACCGCACCGTGGTCGTCGGCTACTCCCGCTTCGGCTACGCGCTGCGGCGCCGCACCTGGCCGGCGGACGACCCCGCGCCGGACGCGCTGCGCGGCCGGGTGGCGCTGGTGACCGGGGCCGGCTCGGGCCTCGGCGAAGCGACGGCCGCCGGGCTGGCCCGCCTGGGCGCGGAAGTGGTGCTGGTGGTGCGCAACGTCGAACGCGGGGAGCGGGCGCTGAGCCGCGTCCGCGCGGCCGTCCCGGAGGCGAAGGTCCGGACGGCTCGGTGCGATGTCGCCGATTTCGCTTCGGTGCGCGAGTTCGCGGCGACGGAGCCGCGCGTGGACGTGCTCGTCCACAACGCCGGGGTGCTCCCGCCGCGGCGGGAGGAAAGCGTGGCCGGGCACGAGATCACGTTCGCCACGCACGTGCTCGGACCGCTGCTGCTGACCGAGCTGCTGCGTCCCGCGTTGCGGGCGTCGGCGGACGCCCGGGTGATCTGGGTGTCGTCCGGCGGGATGTACACCCAGAAGCTCGCGGCCGACGACCCGGAGTACCGCGGCGGCCGCTACCGAGGCGCGACCGCGTACGCGCGCACGAAGCGGATGCAGGTGGAGCTCACGCCGGCGCTCGCCGAACGCTGGCGTCCGGACGGCATCGCGGTGCACAGCACGCACCCCGGCTGGGCGGACACCCCGGGCCTGGCCGGCTCGCTCCCGTCGTTCCGGCGGCTGCTCGAGCCCGCGCTGCGCACCGCCGAGGAAGGCGCCGACACGGCGGTCTGGCTGGCGGCGACCCGGCTCGGACCGCCGGCCGGCCGGTTCTGGCACGACCGGCGGGACCGGCCCACGCACGTGCTGCCCGGCACGCGACCGGCGCCCGGTGACGTGGAACGGCTGCTGCGGTTCTGCCTGGATGCCATCGGACCCATCGGACGCTGAGCACTGTCGCCGGGTCAGTGGCCTGGGGCGCGCGGTGCCGGGGCGGAGCTGAACTGGTTCTGCCAGCTGGCCTGGGCCCCCGAGTCGCCGATGCGGTAGATGTCGTAGACCGCCGCACCCGCGGCCACGACAGCGAGGACCGAGAGCACCACTGTCACCGCTGTCGACGCCGGGGCGAGGAACGTGCGACGGGCGGCGGTGTCGGCCGCCTGGGTTCGCAGGCTTTCTCGGCGGCGCCACCACACGACGAGCGCCAGCACGGCCACCGGGATCGCCACCCACAGCGCGGTGTCGCCCAGCTCGGTGTGGGTCCGCACGAGCGGGGTGGAGGCGACGCGGCGTTCCAGCCACTCGCCCGCGTCGGTCGTGATCGGCACGAGGACCACCACGACGACGGACAGGATCGCGTTCGGCCCGGCGAGCTTGCCGCGTGCGGCGGGCCACAGCGCGCTGAGGACCAGCAGCAACGCGGACAGGGGGAGCAGGACGACGATGGCGTGCACGAGCAGCACGTGGGCGGGCAGGCCGTTGACGGTGGTCATGGTGTCCTTTGTGGAGGGTGTGCGGAAACGGGAATCGATGAGGTTCAAGGGGCCCGGGCGAGTGCGGCGACCCGGTAACCGGGCGCGCGGCCGGCGACCCAGACCTCGACGTCGTGCCCGCCGCGCGCGAAGGCGGCCGTGGCGAAGACGTCGGCCCACAGCAGCGTGGGCCCGGTGACCGTGACGGCCAGCAGCTCGTCTGGGTGGGTGCCGGTGTGCGGGTCGACGATGTGCGCGCCCCGGGCGGCCGAGCCGGACGTCGCGACTCCGCCGGTGCGCACGTCGAGGATCGTCAGGAACGCGCTCGGGTCGGCCGGGTCTTCGACCGCGACGTGCCACGGCGGGGTGGTCGTGACGCCGACCCGCGCCGTGATGTCGCCGCCGACGTTGAGGTAGTGGTCGAATCCGGGGAGCGTGCGGAGGCCGTCGGCCGCCCGCTGCGTCGCCCAGCCCTTGACCAGGCCGGACGGGTCGAAACCGCCCGGCAGCCACGCGTCGAAGTACCCGTCGGTGCGGTCGCGCGCCTCTTCGCACAGCTCGACGACTTCGGTGAGCCACGGGTGCCGGCGGTCGCGGGGCAGCGAACCGCGGCGGAGCGCGCTCACCTGGCTATCGGGCCGGTAGGTGCTGAACAGCTCGTCGGCGGCCCGCAGGTGCCCGAACACCGCCGCCACGGCCGGTTCGACCGCGGGGTCGGAGTCGACGCGCGGGCCGCGCAGGTGGAGGCTGGCCTGGGTGCCCATGACGGGGTGCGTCCAGGAACGGCGCTGCGTGGTGGTCACCCGTGGGCCTGGTCGATCGCCGACTGCAGGGACTGCTGGTAGCCCTCGGAGGTGTAGGTGGCGCCGCTGACGGTGTCGATCTGCGCGCTCTGGGCTTGCAGTGCTTCCTGGTTCAACGCCGGCACCGCCTCGGAGTTGATCCGGACGTCGCGGCCGCTTTCCTGGGGGTACTCGACGGCCTGGGCGTCGGTGATCTTGCCGCCCGCGACGGTGATCCGCACCTGGACCGGGCCGTAGCGGGTGTCGGCGGCGGCTCCGGTGAACGTCCCGTCGCCGCCCGAAGGCGCGGCGGAAGGGGCACCGGAGGCGGGCGGGCTCGCGGTGTGGGACGGCTGGGTGCGCCCGAGTTGACGCCCGGCAGCGACCGGCGTCTGGTCGGTGCTGGTGCGGTAGCTGAACAGCAGCACGACGACGGACACGGTCGCCGCGAAGGCGATGGCGATCCTGCGCATCGGAAGTCCTTTCCTACCAGGCGAACCGCTCGGCGTGGACGCGGTCGGCGGGGACGCCGGCGCGGCGTGCGCTGTCGAGGACGGCGGCGGTCCAGGCGTCGGGGCCGCAGACGTAGACGTCGTGGTCGGCGATGTCGGGCACGAGGTGGCGCAGCACCTGCTCGTCGGGCACGGGGGCGTACCCGGCGGGCAGCCAGGACGTGCGGTCGTGCGAGCGCCGGCCGAGCAGGTAGTGGACGCGCACCCCACGCCGGGCGGCGAGGTCCTCGATCTCTTGCCGGAACAGCAGGTCGGCCGGGTGGCCGGCGCGCTGGAACAACACCGCTTCGCCGGAACCGTAGGGAAGTTCGTCCAGGAGTGCGCGCAGGGGCGTGATGCCGATGCCGGAGGCGAACATCGCGAGCTTCCGTCCTTTTCGGACGGTCGCGGTCAGCCGGCCGTACGGGCCTTCGAACAGCGCGGGGGTGCCGGGCCGGAGGGTGGCGAGCCGGCGGCTGCCCGCGCCGAGGTCCTTCGCCGTGATCCGCAGCCGGTGTCCGTCCGGGGCGACGGAGAGGGAGAACGGCTTGCCGCGCGTCCAGCCCGGTCCGGAGGCGAACCGCCAGACGAAGAACTGGCCCGCCGCCACGGGAAGCCGGTCGAGGTCGCGGCCGCGCAGGTACACCGAGACGACACCACGGCCTTCGGGCATGACCTGCTCGACGACCAGGCGGTGCCGCGCGTTGAGCCACACCGGCCGTCCGACGCGGAAGACGAGCACGGTACCGGCGGCCGAGGCGTAGGCGGTCCACCAGAACGCGGTCGCGACCGGGGAGGCGGTGAAGTCGGCGCCGGTCCACAGCTGGTGCGGCAGCGCGAGCCCGGCACCGAGGTAGGCGTAGAGGTGCAGCAGGTGCCAGGACTCGTAGCGCAACCGCCGCCGGGCCGCGCGCACCGACGTCACCGCGACCATGATCAGGGCGGCCGTCCCGGCGGCCGCCAGGAGCATCCCCGGGTAGGTCGTCACCAGCGCCCAGGCTTCGGCCAGGACGCCGGAGCGGTCGGTCGCCGCGTAGCCGAGGGTGATGAGCACCAGGTGCGCGGCGAGCAGGGTGATCGAGGTGAAGCCGACGAGCCGGTGCCGCCGGGCCAGTTCGTCCTGGCCGTAGCTGCGCTCGACCCAGGGGATGCGCGCCATGAGCAGCACCTGCAGCAGCAGGAGGTCGGCCGACAGCAGCCCGGTCAGCCGTCCGGTGGAGGTGAAGAAGTCCGTGCCGATGTCCTGCAGGCCGCGGCCGGACACCCAGAGCGCGACTACGAACAGGACGCTCAGCCAGGCCGTCAGGCCAGCGGCGTCCCGCCACCACGCGCGGACCGCGGGCCGCGCCAGGCGGCGGGCGGTGAGGGTGGTGGACATCGGGCTCCTCGGGTGATCGCTTCCGCGGTCCACCCTTCCGGAGCCGGGTTAGCCGTCGACGTGACGAGGGTGAGAGTTCGGTAAGAGAAGATCCGCGCCGACGGTGAACCCGACCACGGCACCCCCGCCGGGGCGCGGTTCGGCGAACACGGTGCCGCCGTGGGCGAGGGCGATGTCGCGCACGATGGCCAGGCCGAGGCCGGAGCCGGGCAGGCCGCGGGCGCTGTCCGCGCGGTGGAAGCGGTCGAACACGCGGTCCGCGTCGTCGTCGCCGATGCCGGGGCCGCGGTCGAGCACTTGAACCCGGCCGTCGCGGACCTCGACCTCGATCGGGCCGTCGGGCGCGAACTTCACGGCGTTCTCCAACAGGTTGGCGACCGCGCGTTCCAGCGCCTTCGCCTGCCCGGTCAGCGCCGACGCGCCGGCCTCGACGGTGATGGCGCGCCCCGACCGGCGCCGGACGCGGTCGGCGGCGCGCTCGACGAGTTCGCCCAGCTCGACCGGCGTGGCCTCCTCGGCCTCGTAGCGGCGGGTGGCCAGCTCGACGAGCTCGTCGACGAGGTGGGTCAGCTCGCGGGTCTCGCCGTCGACGTCGTCGAGCAGGCGGGCGCGCGAGTCCGGGGTCAGCTCGGCGAACCGGCGCAGGACGCTGGCGTTGGTGCGCAGGCTGGTCAACGGCGTCCGCAGCTCGTGGGCGGCGTCCTGGACCAGGCGTTCCTGATCGGCGCGGGCGTCGGCGAGCCGACCGAGCATCCGGTCGAACGACGTGGCGAGCCGGCCGACCTCGTCGCGGCCGCCGGTGGGCACGGTGACGTCGTCGAGGCGGCCGTCGCTGACCTGCTCGGTCACGTCGGTCAGCCGGACGAGCCGCCGGGTGATCTGGCGGGCCAGCAGCCAGCCGGCGAGCGCCGCGGCGGCCAGGACCAGGGCGCTGACGCCCTTGATGCGCGCGGCCAGGCCATTCAGCACGTGCCGGGACTCGTCGACGTCGATGGCGAGCTGGACGGCGCCGCGGCCGGGCCCGAGGGCGACGGTGATCACGCGGTAGTCGTCGCGGCCGGCGGTGAGGTTCCAGTAGCGGTGGTCACCGAGCGAGCCGGTCGCGGCGAGTGCCCGGTCGGCGTCGGCGACGGGGAGGCGCACCGGCCGCCCGCCGAGCGGCCGGGTGGTGCCGTCCGCGGCGATCGCCTGGGCGACCATCGGCTGGGCCTCGTCGTGGTCGTCGTCATCGGGGCCGCGGGTGACCGGGCTCGGCGCGAGCACCTGCGTCGCGCCGGCCGCGACTTCCGCCGAGGTGGTGAGCAGCGACCGGTCCAGCTCCGCGTCGATCCGCTCCGAGGCGGCCTGGTAGCTCAGGACGCCGACGAGGATGGCCGCGGCCGCGCCGACGCCGGCGAAGCCGATCGCGAGCTTGCTGCGCAGGTTCATGCCGGCCGCACCGAGTAGCCGACGCCGCGCACGGTGTGGATCAGCTCGGTGGCGCCGGCCTGGTCGAGCTTGCGGCGCAGGTAGCCGATGTAGACGGCGAGGTTCTTGGAGTCGGAGCCGAACTCGTAGCCCCAGATGCGTTGGTAGATCGTGGTGCGGTCGAGGACGATCCCGGCGTTGCGCACCAGCAGTTCCAGCAGGTCGAATTCGGTTTTCGACAGGGTGATCTCGGTGCTCTGCCACCACGCCCGCCGGGCGGCCGGGTCGACGGCGAGCTCGCCGAGCCGCAGGGTGCGCCGTGCGTCCGGTTCGGGCGAGGTGCGGCGCAGCAGGGCGCGCAGCCGGGCGAGGAGCTCGTCGAGTTCGAACGGCTTGGGCAGGTAGTCGTCGGCCCCGGCGTCGAGGCCGGCCACGCGATCGGGCGTTTCGACGCGGGCGGTGAGCATGAGGATCGGGGTCCGGTCGCCTTCGGCGCGCAGGACCCGGCAGACGCCGAGGCCGTCGACGCCGGGCATCATCACGTCGAGGATCAGCACGTCGAAGGGGTCGCGCCGGGCGGTGGCGAGGGCGTCGACGCCGTCGGTCACCTCGGTGACGTGGTAGCCCTCGAGGTCGAGGGCGCGGACGAGCGACTCGCGGATGGCGCGGTCGTCGTCGGCGAGCAGGACGCGGTGTGGCATGGCCGCCATGATGCCCGCGCGCGGGCTCCACGTCCTGCCGGGTTTCGGCAGGACGCTCGACGCGAGCTTCGACGGGCTCAGGCGAGGTCTTGGGGGTGCAGCACGATGCGCCCGTGGGTCTTGCGGTCGGCCAGTGCCTGGTAGGCGTCGCGCACGGCGGTGAGCGGATACGTTGCGGCGATGGGGATGTGCAGGTCGCCGGAAGCGGCGAGGGTGGCCAGTTCCGCCAGCGCCGGGAGGCCGCCGGCGTCGTTGGTTCCGAGGGATTTGACGCCTTTCTCTTTCGCTGCGCGATAGTCGACGACGGTGTCGATGCGGTCTGCCGGAACGCCGAGGGTGAGTGCGAGGTCGAGGTAGCCGCCACCGGCCGTGTCGATGAAGGCGTCGACTCGATCGGTCGTGGCGAGGATCCGCTCCTGTTCGCCGTCGCCGTACCGGACCGGCTCGATGCCGTGGTGGCGGAGCAGGTCGGAATGCGCGTCGCTGGTCAGTCCGATCACCGTGGCTCCGGCGCGACGTGCGAGCTGGGCGGCGGTGAACCCGACGCCGCCCGATGCGCCCGAGATCACGATGGTCTCGCCGGGCCGGGGTGCGACCGCCCGGATGGCGCCGAGGCCCGCCATCGGTGTGGTGTAGAGCGAGCCGGCCACGTCCCAGGAGAGGGGTTGGGGCTTGCGCACCAGCTGGTCCGCGGGGATGGCGACGAACTGGGCGTGGGCGTCCCAGCTCTGCAGGCGGCCCAGCACCGCGTCACCGGCGGTGAAGCCGGGCACGTCGGCGCCGACCGTCACGACTTCACCGGCGAGATCGCGGCCCGGCGTGTAGGAACTGCCGTGCAGCGCCGGTAGCGCTCCCGGGTTGAGCGCAGCGGCTTCGACGCGCACGACCACCTCGCCCGGGCCGGCGACGGGTTCGGGGATGTCCGCGAGGTAGATCCCGTCGATGCCGGAAAATCGGTCGTAACGTACTGCTTTCATCGTGTCTCCCGGTTTGCCGGTGATTCGGGTCGGCCGGACGCTCAGGTGCGGCGCAGGAGCGGCAGGAGGATGTCGTCGACGAGGTGCGCGACGAAGGCCGCGTCGCACGGCTCGCCCACGACGACGACGCGATGCACGATCAGCGCCGGCGCGACTTCGGCGAAGAGTGTGGCCGCCCCGGGTGCCAGTGGCTCGGCCGTCGGGTGACCGAGGTTGTCGGTCATCGCGGTCTCGTCCCGACGCAGGATCCGCCGCATCGCCTGGGCGAGCCGCGGGTCGTTGCGCATGCCGGTGAACAGGGCTCCGAGCAGGCCGACGTCCTGTTCGGAGATGTTCCGCGCGAGCCAGGCGGTCAGGGCGTGCACGTCCGCCCGGAGGTTCTTTCCCCTGGGCGGTGGGGGTTTCGCGGGTCCGCGGCGCTCGACCGCCGCGGCGACCAGTGCCGCCTTGTCGGGGTAGCGGCGGTAGATCGTCGTTTTCGCGGCCCCGGAACGCCCGGCGACGGCTTCCATGGAGAGCTGCTCGTATCCCACCTCGGTCAGCAGTGCCAGGGTCGCGTCGAGAATGGCCAGGTCACGGCTTGAATCCCGCGGCCGTCCCTTCGTCGAGGGCCGAGGCACGCCGCTGGACCCAGGTGTACCCACGCTGCCCCTCACTTCCACTACGCTACCGTTTCGTATCGAAAATAGCTCGGTGCGACCAACCCCGCAAGCCGCGGTTTCCGCGTCAGCCCGAGGTCAGGTGCTCGATCAAGGTGCGGTGGAGGACCGGCTCGGCTCAGCACTCACGGCAGTCCGGGGCGTCCGGCCGCCGATGAACACGGCGACGGCCGCGCCGGCCAGGCAAACCGCCGACGTGATCAGGAAGATCGCACGGTATTCGGTCAGCAGCGCCTCGCGGACCGCGCCGAGGTAGTCGGCGAGTGCGTGGTCGTAGGCCGGTGCGGAGGGGAACAGGATCCGGATCGGCGGGTTCAGCGACGCGGTCAACGTGTGGAAGTAGTGCAGGCCGAAGGCGGACACGGCGGCGACGCCGACCAGCATGCCGGTCATCCGCGCGACCACGACCGCGGCCGCCGCGGCGCCGTGCTGGGCGCGCGGCACGGCACGCAGCGCGACCGCCGACAACGGGGCGATGACCAGGCCGAGCCCCAGGCCGGCCAGCGCCAGGTCGACGTCGAGGCGTGGCAGCCCCAGGATGGACCTGGCGCGAGAACGTCGGCGGGCCAGCGGGACATCAGCAGGTAGCCGCCGGCCGCGATCAGCATCCCGGCGCCGGCGATCCAGCGTTCGCCGATCCGCGTGGCGAGCAGGCCGCCGAGCAGGGCACCGACCGGCAACGCGACCAGGAACCTCAGGAGGAGCTCGACACTGCCGCCGTCGTCGCGGCCGAGCAAGGTCTGCGCGAACAGGTCGACGTCGACCAGCGTGATCATCAACGCCGCCCCCGCCGCGACGCTCGTCGCGAGTGCGGTGAGGAACGGCCGCAGCGACACGTTCGCGGTGTCGACGAGCCGGACCTCGGCGCGCGACTCCCACCAGAGGAACGCGACGAGGCTGAGCCCGGCGCCGATCAGGCACGGCACGCCCCACGGCGGCAGCACCTGCTCACGCGGGTTCGGGTTGTCCAGGCCGATGACGAGCAACGCCAGCGTGAGCGCCACCAGCGCGGCACCGCCGAGGTCGACTCGCGGCCGTACGGCAGGTTTGGTGCCGCGCACGGAAACCTGCACCGCGACGGCGGCCAGCACGGTCAGCGGGACGTTCACCCAGAACACGCCGCGCCAGCCGGTCGCGGCGGCCAGCCCGATCCCGTAGAGCGGCCCGAGCACACTGCCGAGCTCCTGCGCGGCGCCGACGGTCCCCAGTACGGCGGAGCGGCGGTTGCCCGGCCACAGATCCGCGGCCAGCGCGAGGGTCACCGGGAGCAGCGCGCCCCCGGCGGTCCCCTGGATCACCCGGCCCACGACCAGCACCGGCACCGTGCCGGCCAGCGCGGTGACGACCGACCCGGCGAGGAAACCACCGAGGCAGGCCTGCAGCAGCAGCTTGCGGCCGAACCGGTCGGAGGCCTGGCCGAGCAGCGGCATCGCGGCCACGTAGCCGAGCAGGTAGCCGGTGATCACCGGCGTGACGATCTCCAGCCGGTTCACCGGAACGCTCAGGTCGTCGATGATCTGCCGCAGCAGGCCGACCACGACGTAGGTGTCCAACGCGCCGAGCAGCACGGCGAGACCACCGGCGCCGACCGCGAGCGCGCGGCCGCCGCGCGAGCCGGTCAGCCCGGTCACGCCGGCGCGGTGACGGTGACTGGCTTGTCCACGTCGGACAGCGTCACGTCGACGCTGGCCCCGCCCTGGTAACCCAGCGAAGCCTTGACCGGCAGGTGGCCGCCGTCCTGGCGGAGCCAGAAGGTGGCGTTCGCGTCCGAGGACGCCCCCGGCACGAGGGCGGCCAGCGCGTCCTTCGGCACCGTCCCGGTGACGCGGTACGTCGGCGTGCCGTCGACGTCTTCCTTCCCCTCCGTCTTCGGGTTCTGGACCGAGGACAGCACCTTCGGGATGCCGCGCTGCGGGTCGAGGATCGCGGACGGGTCGTAGATCGAGGAGCTCAGCATCGCGGGGATCTGCTGGAACCCGCCGGTGGGTCCCTTGATGTACAGGGAGCCGTTCACGAGGACGAACTGGGCGTCGACGACCTGGCCCATCAGCTCCAGCGTGCCGGTGCCCTTCGCGCCACCGCCGTTGGCCTTGGTCAGGTCACCGTCGAGGCTGTGCACGCTCAGGCCCGGCACGGTGCCGTTGACCTTCAGCGTGAAGTGCGTGCTGGTGACGCCACCCGCGGCCTGCGCGCTGTCCTTGAGGAGGGCGCCGGCGTCGGGCAGCGACGCGCCGCCGTCGGAGGAGGAGCAGCCGGTGACGATCGCCGCGCTCAGGGCCATCGCCGCGAGCAGGGTACGCCGCAGAATCATGCGCCCACCCTAGATCAGGAGCCGCATCCCGGGACAAACCGCCTCGCGATCGTGACGGAGTGACTTTCCCGCGGATTCAGGGTTGTCCCGGCGGAGTCGGGCCTCCGCGGGAGAACGGCGATGATCTACAAAGGACGCAACGCGGTGGAGGAAGCCCGGCGCGTCTGAGCGGCCCGGTCCGCCCCTCCCGCACGTGGTGCGGCCGGCGAACCGCCGGTCGCACCACGCGCACCCCTCAGTCACTGATCGCTATCTGTTGTCGCCGTCCTGCGGGAGCGACGCCGGGACCGGCGGGGTCACGCGGGCGACGTCGCCGCTGAGCACCCACGCGCGCCGTCGACCTGTGGCTTGTTCTTCACGCCCGGCGGGGCCGAGCCCGGCACGATCGACGACAGTGCGCCGATCTTGCCCTTTCGAACGCGCCGGGAGCCCCGCCGGTGAACGGGAGTTCGTAGGTGAAGGCCTGGATCCGTCGATCCTGGCTGCGTCGAAGGCGTTGCGTGCCGCCGTCCACGGCCGCGCGGGCCCGGCAGACGCCACGATCACGGAGCGCGTCCACAATCCGTCGACACTACGTCAACCGGGGGTAACCGGGTCGCTGGAACGGCCTAGGGCCGAGCGGGATTGTCGACGGATTGTCGACGGCTCGTGTCAGCGTGGTCCTCACAGGGACTGGGGGTTCTGCCTTATGGAAGAGAGACCACCGACGTTGCGGGTCGTCGTCATCTCACCCGTGCGCATCTACGTCGAAGGCCTGGCGCGGCTGCTCGACGCCGAGCCCGGCATCCGGCTGACCGGGACGGCGGGTGGCGTCGACACCGCCGTGCCGCTGCTGGACCGGCCGGACGTCGACGTGATCCTGCTCGACATGACCGGGGACATGGCCGGTGAGCGTGGGTTGACCGCGCTGCACCGGCTGGCCGGGATCACCGCGGTGCCGTGCGTCGTGCTGGGCATCCCGGACCGGCCGGCCGAGGTGATCGCCTGCGCCGAGGCGGGGATCGCCGGTTACGTGACGAACGAGCACGGCTTCGCCGATCTCGTCGGCACGCTCCGCTCGGCCACCAAGGGCGAATTCACCTGCGGGGCGGACATCGCCGCCGGACTGGTGGACCGGTTGGCCGCGCTGGCCCGCGATCGCCGTCCCGCGGCGTTGGTGAACCTGACGTCCCGTGAGCTGGAGATCGTCGCGTTGATCGAGTCCGGGTACTCGAACAAGGAAATCGCCCGGCTGCTGCAGATCCAGCTCACCACCGCGAAGAACCACGTGCACAACATCCTCGAGAAGCTGGGTGTCCGCGGCCGGGGTCAGGTGATGGCGGCGATCCGCGGGCGGCAGTGGGGCATCGAGACCGCGCCCCCGCCGTTGCGGGTGCTGGCGGAATCCAGCTGATCCGGATCCTTTGCAGACCGAACCCTGATCCCGGGGATTCATGACGGTCGCCGCACCGGCCAGCAGACTCGGTGTCCGAGGTGGTGAACGCCGATGGGTCCGATCCGAGTTCTCATCACACACATGGTCGCGCTCGACTGCGACATCGTGCGGCGGATCGCGGGGGAGCGGACCGACATGACGATCGTGGGCTCCGTGAGCGGGCCCGAGGAGGCAGCCGAAGCGCTGTTCCGCCCCGGGTTCGACGTCCTGTTGCTGTCCGCGTCGCGGCCGGATTCGCTGTGCGGCTATCTCGACCTGATGTGGGACAACCCGCGGCTCGGTGTCGCGGTCGTCGATCCGACCGACCGGCTCGGGGTGGTCCGGGTGTGCCGGATCGTCGAGCGGGCGCGGGGCGCCGGTGCGGGGTGGCCGGAGTACCTGGCGGCCGTGCTCCGGTCGGCCGCCGACCCGGGCTGACAACCAAACGAGGAGGAACGAACATGGCCGTGCGGATCAGGAGCCTGCTCGTGTCCGGCCCGATCTCGGTGCCGCTGAGCACCGGCCGGACCGTGCGCCTGTCCCCGGGACAGGAGTCGGACGAAGTGCCCGACGTCGAGGTCGCCGGCAGCGACAAGGTCGAGAAACTGCGCCGGCGGGGACTCATCGACGTCGAGACGGTCGACGACGCCGCCGCCGAACCGGCGCCGGAGCGCCCGCGTTCCCGGAAACGTCCGGACACCACCGAATGAGCGAGAGGAGACGATCATGCCGACCCTGAGCTATCCGGGTGTCTACGTCCAGGAAGTGCCCGGCGGGGCGAAACCGCTGGACACCGCGAGTACGTCGACGGCCGCGTTCGTCGGGCTGACCGAGCGGGGACCGGACACCGGCCCCACCCTGGTCACCAGCTGGACGGCCTTCCAGCGCACCTACGGCTCGTTCATCGCGGACGGCTTCCTCGCGCACAGCGTGTTCCAGTACTTCAACAACGGCGGCCGGCAGTGCTACGTCGTGCGGGTCACCCGTTCCAACGCCACCGTCGCGAGCGTGACGGTGAACAACCGGGCCGCCGCCCCGATCGCCGGCTTCACCTTCAGCGCCAAGAACAAGGGCGCCTGGGGCAACACCCTGCTGCTGCAGATCGAGGACGGCACGCTGGACCCCGGCAACCTGTTCAAACTGTCGGTACGCCGCCAGGACAACGCGAGCGTGCTGCCCGATGATCCGCTCGGCATCGTCCCGCTGGAGGTGTTCGACAACCTCAGCATCGACCCGGGCTCGCCGGACTACGTGGCCGCCGTGGTCGGCCGGGGTTCCGCACTGGTCGACGTGCAGGTGCTCCCGGCCAACGCCGCCAGCCTGCAGCACGGCGTGCATCGCGGCGGCGTCAACCCGGTGCTGCCGCTGAACGCCAACCTCAGCTTCCGGATCAATGTGGACGGTGACGGGCTCCAGACCGTGACCCTGCCCACCGCCGCCGGCACGGCGACCGCGCTGAACGACGTCCGCGACGCGATCCAGGCCGCGGTGCGGTTGCTGGTCAAGAAGAAGACGTCCACCGACCCGGCGGCGTTCACCGCCTTCGCGTGCTCGGTGGAGACCGTCGGCGCGCAGTCCCGGCTCGTGCTGCAGTCCGGCACCGGCACGGCCGCGTCCTCGGTGGCGGTGCAGCCCGCCGCGGCGAACGACGCGTCCATCCAGCTCAAGCTCGGTGACGGCGGCGGTGGCCGGTCGGAGAGCGGCAACGCCGTGCAACGGCCCGCCAACGCCACCGCGATCCAGGTCGGTGACGCGGCCGTGGCCGCACCGGTCACCGCGGCGGTGGCCGGATCCGACGGCACCACCGCGATCAGCGAGACGAGCTTCAGCAACGCTTTCCCGCTGCTGGACCGCGTGACCGACTTCAGCCTGCTCGCGGTGCCGGGGGAGAGCACCCCGGCGATGGCCGATCTCGGCATGGCCTACGCCGCCAACCGGCCGCTGCAGGACGTCTTCTACCTCGGTGAGACCGGTTCGCACGACGACACCGTCGCCGAGGCGACCGCGTTCCGCAACCAGCTCACCACGGCGAACTCCTACGGGGCGGTGTACTTCCCCTGGGTCAAGGCACTCGACCCGACCGGCCAGTCCAGGGACCCGATCCTGCTGCCGCCCTCCGGTCACGTCGCGGGCCTCTACGCCCGGATCGACGCGGCTCGCGGCGTGTGGAAGGCGCCGGCCGGCACCGAGGCGAGCCTCAACGGCGTCGTCGGCCTGGCCGTGGAACTGTCCGATGTGGACCACGGGAACCTGAACCCGAAGGGTATCGACGTCATCCGCCGGTTCCCCGGCGCGGGCGTGGTGGCGTTCGGCGCCCGCACCATCTCGTCGGATCCGTCGTGGCGCTACGTTCCGGTCCGCCGCACCGCCATCATGCTGCGGGTCAGCATCTACAACGGTATCCAGTTCGCCGTCTTCGAGCCGAACGACGAACCGCTGTGGGCGCAGCTGCGGCTGGCCGTCGGGTCCTTCATGACCGGCCTGTTCCGCCAGGGAGCCTTCCAGGGCGCGACGCCGGCCCAGGCCTTCTTCGTGAAGTGCGACGCGGAAACCACGACGCAGGCCGACATCGACGCGGGCGTGGTCAACGTGCTGGTGGGCTTCGCGCCGCTGAAGCCGGCCGAGTTCGTCGTGGTCAGGATCAGCCAGCAGGCGGGCTTGGCCTCCGGATAGTGCTGCGGCGCAACGAAAGGAGTAGGGCCAGATGGCCAAGTTCACAGTCAACACCACACGGTTGGACCCCTACCAGGGGTTCCGGTTCAAGATCAAGGTGGACGGCCAGTACGTGGCCGCCCTGAACAAGTGTGGCGCCCTGAAGAAAACCACCGAGGTCACGCCGTGGTACGAGGGCGGCGACGCCAGCGGTCCGCACCAGATGCCCGGCAAGACGAAGTACGACGCGATCCTCATGGAGGCGGGAGTCACCCACGACACCACCTTCGAGGACTGGGCCAACAAGGTGAACAACTTCCAGGGCGACGCCGCGACGTCGCTGGCCACGTTCCGCAAGGACATCACCATCGAGGTCTACAACCTCGGCGGCCAGAAGGTGCTGGCGTACAACGTCTACCGCGCCTGGGTGTCGGAGTACCAGGCGCTGCCCCAGCTGGACGCCGGTGGCAACGCGGTGCTGATCAGCACGGTCAAGCTGGAGAACGAGGGCTGGGTTCGGGACACCTCCGTGACCGAGGTCAAGGAGAACTGATGAACCTGTTGCCGGGCGGCTACCGGGACGCCGGCGGAGTGCTGCACCGCGAGTTCGAGCTGGCGCCGCTCACCGGTCGCGAGGAGGAGCTGCTGGCCCACCGGTCGGCGGCACCCACCGCGGCGCTGGTGACCGACGTGCTCAGCCGCTGTGTCGCCCGGCTCGGTGCGATCAGCCCGGTGACCCAGGACGTCACCCGGCACCTGCTCGTCGCCGACCGGCTCTACCTGCTGCTCCGGTTGCGGCAGGCCACGTTCGGCGATGTCGTGCGGGCCGCCCTGACCTGCCCGTGGGCGGAGTGCGGCGAACAGATGTCCGTCGACTTCTCGATCGCCGACGTGCCGGTCGACGAGCAGCCGGACCGCGCTCCGCAGTACGCGATGACGCTGTCCGGCGGCACGGAGGTCGCGTTCCGGCTGCCGACCGGCGCCGACCAGGAACTGCTGTCCGAGCGGCTCGCGGCCAACGAGGCCGAGGCGCTGACCGCACTGCTGTCCCGGTGCGTCCTGCGGATCGGGGACCGCCCGCCGGACCCCGACCGCGTGGCGGCTCTGCCGGCCGCCGCCCGGCTGGAGATCGAGGAACGGATGCGGGAGCTGGCGCCGAAGGTCGAGCAGACCCTCGCCGCGCGCTGCGCCGAGTGCGGCCGGACGTTCGTGGCGCCGTTCGACGTCCACCGGTTCTTCTTCGGCGAGCTGCGCACCGACGCGACCGTGCTCTACCAGGAAGTGCACTACCTGGCCTACCACTACCACTGGAGCGAGGGCGAGATCATGGCGATGACCCGCGACAAGCGGCACACCTACATCGACGTGCTCGCCGACACGATCGAGGTGCTCAACAGTGGCGCCTGACGGTTACCTGCGCGGTGTGCTGGCCGACGGAGCGCGGCCGTTCGGATTCCGGGCCGGCGTCCGCGAACTGCTCGGCGCGGCCGACGACAACGGCGTGCGGGTCGCCTTTCCACCCCGCCCGCCACGCGGTGTCTTCCGGTACGTGCGGCAGCACGCCCCGGCCGCGCCGGGCACCGCGGAGTGGGACGACGGGTCGTACTGGCTGGCGGAGACGGACGACTTCGAGCTCGCGCCGGCACCGGTCCCGGTGAATGTTTCGGATGCCACCGAACGCCGGTCCGATCACCTGAAGCGCGTCGTCGAACCGCCGGCCACCGCGCACGCGGCGGAACCGGTGCGCCCGGGGACGGCCGCGACTGCCGTCGAGCCGACGCCCCGGCCGGTCGACGCGAGAGTGGCGGAGGCGTCACCGGCCGACGCCGCCGCGCCGGAACGGTCAGCCGCCGCGCCTCTCTCCTCGCCGGGGACCGCCCTGCCTGCCACCCCGTCGGCGACGCGGGCGAAGAGCCAGGGGGCACCGGGGATGTCCGCGCCGGCTTCCGGCTCCCCGCGGCCGACGTCGAACCCGCCGGCCGAGCGGCCCGGGCCCCTCGGGCTCACCCGCCGGCCGGACGCGCCGGCCGTCCGGCCGGAACCTGCGGTGGCCGCGACGGTGACGCCCGTCGGTTCGGCGCGGCCTGCCGCCCTGTCCGGCCCGGAACGGCCCACCGAGACCCCGCGACCCGCGCCGGTGACCGGCCGCACCCCGGCCGCACCCCGGCCGATCCGCACGCTGAGCGCGGCAGCACCGGCGGTGCGTCCGGAGCGGAAGCCGGACCACGGGCTGGGCGCCGTCCAGTCCGTGGTGGCCTCCAACCGGCCGCCGCACCGGCAGACTCCGAAGCCGGACGGCACCGTCGTGGAGACGCCGCCGGTCGTCGCGCCGCCACCGGCGCCGCCGCGGATCGTCGTGGTGCACGCGCCCGACGAAGCCGTGGCCGTCCCGGCGTTCTGGGAGCGCCGGAACCTCGGCCGCCTGACGAACCGGATCGTGCGATGAGCGCGGGCACGGCGATCGGCATGGTCAGCGCGTCGCTGCGCAACCTGCTGGTCGGCGAGATGCGGCTGAACCCCGCGCCGGACGTGACGATCCTGGCGCCCGACGAGGCGAGCACGACCAGGCGGGTCAACCTGTTCCTCTACAAGCTCGCCGAGAACCAGTTCCTGAAGAACCAGGACTTCACCGTCAAGGCCGGCAGCCCGAACCAGCTGGTGCCGGCGCCGCTGTCGGTCAACCTGTTCTACCTGCTCACGCCCTACGCGCCGAACGACCCGCTGGAGGGCAACGCCACCGCGCACCAGATCCTCGGCGAGGCGATGCGGGTGTTCTACGAGAACCCGGTCGTCCCCGCGATCTACCTCGATCCCGGACTCGCCGACGCCAGGGAACACCTGCAGATCGCCAGTGACCTGCTCGACCCCGAGGAGCTGCGCGGCATCTGGACCACGTTCTCCCAGCCGTTCCGGCTGTCGGTGATGTACCAGGTGTCCACCGTCCAGCTCGACCGGCTGCCCGCCGCGCAGCGCCCGCTGGCCAACCGCGTGCGCACGGTGGGCGTGCCGGAGATCAGGGCGCCGCTGGACCTGCCCGTGATCACCGGCATGACGCCGGCCGCGGGCCCGGCGGGCACCGTCGTCACGTTCACCGGTGCGCACCTGGCCGGCTGGCGGGGCATGGTCTCGGTCGGCGACCGGACCGTGCTGCCCGGCCAGCCCCTGACCGCCGATTCCTTCACCGCCGCGGTGCCCGCGCTGAGCGCCGGCTTCTACGAGCTGCGGGTGGACGTCGCCCAGCTGGCCCGGCGCACGTTCCTGTTCGAGGTGACCCCATGACGGCCTACCGCGACCCCGTCGAGCACCTGGCCGACGAGCTCCGCCGGCTGGATCTGCTGATCGGCGCGCGTCTGACGTCGCTGTCGCTGCACAACGAGGAGTTCCCGGAAACCCAGCCGGCGCGGGCGGTCTACATCACCCGGGACGAGGTCGACTGGCTGCTGGCCGACGGCCGGGACGGCATGACGCCGATCGAGAGCGTCGCGCTGAAGCAGTTGTCCCTCGAGATCGACGCGAGAGTAGAGGCCAGCGATGACCTGCCGCTGGTCGCGCTCGGCCGCCTGTTCGGGCTGTCCGCCGTCGAGCTCGGTGCCGTGGTCGTCTGCCTGGCCCCGGAGCTGCGCCACAAATACGATCGCGTGTACGCCTACCTGCAGGACGACATCACCCGCCGTCGCCCCAGCGTCGACCTGATCCTGAAGCTGCTGTGCGACGGCGAACCGCGGCGGTGGGCGGCCACCGGCCTGTTCACCGCGACGGCACCGCTGCTGCGGTACGGCATCCTGCGTCCGGTCGACGACCCGCAGAGCCCGTCGGGCTCCTCCGACCTGGCGCGATTCCTGGTGCTGGACCCGCACATCCGCCAGTTCCTGCTGGGCGTGGCCGGCCTGGACCCGCGCCTGGCCGGCCACGCCCGGATCCACCGGCTGTCCGACGCCGACGCCGACACCGCGGACCCGGTGGCCGACCGCCTCGTCCGGCTCTCGCCGCGGGTGTGCTACCTGCACGGCCCGGCCGGTGCCGGCAAGCTCGACCTGGCGGCCCGGGCGAGCCACCGGATGGGCCTGCCGCTGCTCAGCCTGAACGCCGCGACCCTGCCCGAGCAGGACGCCGCCGAGCTGATCCGGCTGACGTTCCGCGACGCCCTGCTGCACGATGCGGCCGTGCACATCGCCGACCTGGCGCCGGTGCACGAGCCCGCGCTGCGCTCGGCCGTCGAGGACCACCCCCGGCCGGTCTTCCTCACCGGCGAGCCGGAATGGGCCGGCACGCTGGACGTCCACCCGATCGCCGTGCCCCTGCCCGACGTCGACCGTGCCGTCGAGCTCTGGAACCGGCACCTGACCCCGCACACCGATGCCGCCGCCGCGTGGGCGGCCGAACTCGCCGGCCGCTACCGCCTGCCGCCGGCCCGCATCCGGGCCGCCGTCCGCCTGGCCGACGACCTGCGGCTGGCGCAGCCGCGGCCGCGTGCCCTGACGCTCGCCGACATCGCGGCCGCCTGCCGGCAGCAGTCCGCGCGGACCCTGGGCGGGGCCGCGGTCAAGGCGACCTGCCGGGCCGGCTGGGACGACCTCGTCCTGCCGGCCGACCGCGTCGGCCGGCTGCGCGACATCCGCGACCAGGTCGTGCACCGGCGGCGGGTGCTGACCGACTGGGGCTTCGGTGCGAAACTCAGCCGTGGCACCGGCCTGACCGTGCTGTTCAGCGGCGGGCCGGGCACCGGCAAGACGATGGCCGCCGAGGTGCTGGCCGGCGACCTGGACCTCGATCTGTACACAGTGGACCTGGCGGGAGTGGTCAGCAAGTACATCGGCGAGACCGAACGCAACCTGGCCCGGATCTTCGAGGCGGCGGCGAGCGCCAACGCCGTCCTGTTCTTCGACGAGGCCGACGCGTTGTTCGGCAAGCGCACCGAGGTGAGCGACGCGCACGACCGGTACGCCAACATCGAGACCAGTTATCTGCTGCAGCGCATCGAGGAGTACGAGGGGATCGTCGTGCTCGCGACCAACCTCCGGCAGAACATGGACGACGCGTTCCTGCGGCGCATCCGGTTCGTCGTCGAGTTCCCGTTCCCGGAGGCCGAGGACCGGCGCCGCATCTGGCGGGCGGTGATCCCGCCCGGCGCGCCACTGGCACCGGACGTCGACTTCGCCGACCTGGCCGCGCGGTTCGCCGTCACGGGCGCGAACATCCGGAACATCGCGGTGAACGCGGCGTTCCTGGCCGCCGCCGACGGCGGCGTGATCCATCGGTCGCACATCCTGCGCGGCGTGCAAAGCGAGTTCGTGAAGATCGGCAAGCTGTGGCCCGATCTTCCGGTCCGGACGGGGGAGTCATGAGCGACGGTTTTCCGAACAAGCCCAAGATCCTCCGGGGCGCCTTCGTCGAGTTCGGCCTGAGCGTGCCACCGCTGGTCGTCGTGTTCCAGTTCAACCCGGTGCAGTTGACCCGCAGCCGCGCGCTCACGTTCGCCTTCCCCGGCGTGCCCGGTCCGACGCCGACCGGTACGGCGCCGGCCGCCGTACCGCAGCGCAGTCTCCGGCAGGCCCGCGCCGAATTCGGCGACCTGCTGGAACTGCAGAAGCAGCAGCTGGTCGCGGTGCAGGACCAGACGATCGCGTTCGACATCCGGTTGGACGCCACCGACAAGCTCGACGCCCGGGACGGCATCACCGAGCAGTTCGGCATCGGACCGCAGATCTCCACGCTGGAGCTGATGGTGGCGCCCAAGGACGAGAGCCTGCTGGGCGGCGCGGTCGGTGCGCTGCTGGGGAAGTCGAAGGGTTTCAGCTTCGCCAGGAGCCCGAACCCGCCGATGATCCTGTTCGTCTTCGGCCGCAAGCGGGTGCTGCCGGTGAACATCACCACGATGGGCATCACCGAGACCGAGTTCAGCGCCGATCTCAACCCGATCCGCGCGACCGTGTCGGTGAACCTGACGGTCATCGAAGGCAAGAACCTGCCTTTCCTGTACTCGAAGTCGATGCTGGAGGCGATGTCCGTGCTGAACGTGGCCAACGCCGCCGACGCCGCCAACGTCGTGGTCCCGGGGTGATGTGACGTGTTCGGCAAGCTTTCCCGGTACCGGCTGGTGCCCGACATCGCCGTCGTCGACGCGCGCGGCCGGGTCGTGGCCGCGAAGGACTTCCGGCCGCTGCCCGAGGTGACCGGCACGTTCACGCACACGGTGGACGGCGGCGACCGCCTCGACCAGCTCGCGTTCACCTTCTACGGCCAGCCGTCGCAGTACTGGCACGTGTGCGACGCGAACCCGGACTTCCTGTCCCCGCTCGCCCTGCTGGGCCAGGAACCCTTGGTCACCACGCGGTTCCCGGTGACGGCCGCCGGCACGCCCCCGTGGGCGGCGCTGCGGGCGGCGCTGTCGGGGACCGTCGGCGTCGACGCGGTGATCGTGACGGGCGACACCATCGAGGTCACGTACAACCGGACCGACCTCGACGTGACCGCCGTGATCGACGTGATCAAGGCGGCCGGCTTCACCGTCGGCTTCCCGGCCGACAGCGGCCGGCTGGGCCGGCAGATCGTCATCCCGCCGGCGGTGAGCTGACGTGAACACCGACCGACTGCTGATCGAGCTCGGCGGCGCCGAGGTGCCGGGGCTGGCCGACAACCTGATCAGCCTCGAGATCGAGCTGGACGACCAGCTGACCGGGATGGTCCGGCTGACCGTCGCGCTGCTGCTGAAGGCCGACGGTTCGTGGCCCTATGTGGACGACGACCAGTTCGCCGTCTGGACGAAGGTCGCGATCACGGCCGGTCTGGAGGGCGACTCGCGGCAGCTGTTCACCGGCTACATCACCCACGTGGCCCCCGAGTTCGGTGCCGGCCTGGAACAGTGCAGGCTGACGATCTGGGGGATGGACGCCGGCGTGCTGATGGACCGCGCCGACGTGCTGACGACCTGGCCGAACATGCGGGACAGCGACGTCGCGACCCGGCTGTTCGAGCAGGCCCGGCTCAAGCCGCAGGTCACCGACACCGGCATCGTCCACGACGAGGACGTCGGCACGATCGTCCAGCGGGAGACCGACATCCGGTTGCTGAAACGGCTCGCGCGCCGCAACGGGTTCGAGTGCTTCGTCGACGGCGACACCGGCTACTTCCGGCCGCCCGTACTGGACGACGCGCACCAGGTCGTGCTCACCGTGCACGCCGGCGAGCAGTCCAACGTCAACCGGTTCCGCGTCGAGGTCGACGCGCTCACCCCGGCGGCCGTCGGGATGGCCGGGATCGACCACGGCACCGGCGAGGTGCGGGTCGAGGCGGCGCAGAGCGGTCACCAGCCGGCACTGGGTGCCCAGCGGCCCGCCGACGTGCTGCCCGCCGGGATCACGGCCGGTCAGGTCCTCATCGGACAGACGGTGACCACCGGCCCCGCCGAGATGGCGGCGCTGTGCCAGGCCGTGTTCGACGACAACGAATGGTTCGTGACCGGCGAGGGAGAGGTGGCCGCGAACTCCTACGACGCGATCCTGCTGCCGCGCCGGACCGTCGTCATCCACGGGATCGGCGAGACGCACAGCGGCACCTACTACGTCACGCACGTCACGCACCGGTTCACCGACGACGGCTACGTCCAGCGGTTCCGGGTCAAGCGCAACGCGGTGCTGACCGGCGGCGGGGTGAGTCTGCCGTGACGCTGGAACGTGTCGTCGCCGGCCTGGCCGACAAGCTGGAACACCGGTACTACGGCAAGTACCGCGGGATCGTGAAGTACAACGACGACCCGGCCGGCCTCGGCCGGCTGCGCCTGCAGGTGCCCAGCGTGCTCGGCATCGACGTCGTCACGGGGTGGGCGACGCCGTGCGCGCCCTACGGCGGCGCCGCCGGCCAAGGTGCCCTGTTCGTCCCGGACCTCGAGGCGGGGGTGTGGGTGGAGTTCGAGGAAGGCGACCTGGAGTTCCCGATCTGGGTCGGCACGTACTGGGCCAAACCCGGGCCGGGCAGCCAGGTACCCAAGCCGCAGCAGGCCGATGGCACCGAGTCCGGCGAGGTCCAGCGGCCGCCGACCGCCAAGATCATCAGGACCGGCAAGGGGCACACCGTCCAGTTCGAGGACAAGGACGGTGGTGAGTCGATCATCATCCGCGAAGGCGCGCGGGGGCATCTCGTGGTCCTGGACCAGGACGGCATCACGGTCACCGACGCCACGGGCAACTCGATCGAGATGACCGCCGAAGCCATGACCCTGACCGCCGTGGTCCCGTTCAAGATCGACGCCGCGGGTCAGCCGGTGGAGATCATCTGTGCCGGCATCGACCTGAAGAAGGGCTGAACCATGGGAAAGCTCGTCGTGGTGAAGGGAGATCCGGTGACCGGCACCGACCTGCACAACGTGTCCGGCACCAACGCACAGGGCAGTGCCTACGCCGGTACCGGGAAGTTCGCCTACAACGGGTCGGTCACCGCGGAGCCGAGCGACTTCGTCTCGATCGGCGGCACCCCGGTGGCCCTGGTGACCAGTGGCAGTTCCCTCGGCCCCGCCGAGACGGCGACCGGCGGTCACGGCCCGCTGAGCGGCAAGGACTTCAGTGCGCCGGGGCCGGCGCCGAATTCGCCGGTGTCGTTGCTGGACACGCCGCTGGGGGCGGGCGCACCGAGCAGCGGAGCGGGCAGCGGCCTGCTGACCGTCGACGGCGTCGGGGTCCTGCTCGACGGCGACAGCTTCGACACCTGCGGGCCGGCACCGACGACGGCGGCGTCGTCGGTCGCGGCGCAGGGCCAGGACTTCGTGACATGCGCGGAGTGAGGGGGTGGGCCGGATGGTGACCGGGTTCGGGTTCCCGTTCGGCGTCGACGTGGCCGGGTCGATCCGGCCGGTCGACGACGACGCCGTCCAGTTGCGCGGCAAGGTGCTCCAGGTGCTGTTCACCGCGCCGGGGGAACGGGTGAACCGGCCGGACTTCGGCTGTGGCCTGTTCAACCTCGTGTTCGACCCGGACAACGCGATCATGGCCGCCGCCGTCGAGTTTTCCATCGGTCAGGCATTGACCCGGTGGCTGGGCGACGACCTGGCCGTGGCCGGCGTCGACGTCAGCTCGGCGGACGAGGCGATGACCGTCGAGGTGTCCTACGTGCGCCGCAAGGACCTCGCGCCGCAGGCACTCCGGGTCCACTTCAGATAGGGGAGCGTGATGGTGGACATCGTTCAGGTGAACGGCCAGCCGGTCATCGACTACGCGGCTCGGGACTACGAGAGCCTGCTGCAGGCCATGCGTGACCAGATTCCGCGGAAACTGGGCCAGTGGACGGACTTCACCAACGAGGCCGACTTCGGCAACGTCCTGCTGCAGCTGTTCGCGCACATCGGCGACATCCTCAGCTACTACCAGGACCGCGTCGCGAACGAGAGCTTCCTCGGCACGGCGCAGACCCGGCGCAGCGTGATCGAACACCTGCGGCTGATCGGCTACGAGCTGGGCACGGCCGCCGCGGCCGCGGCCGACCTGACGGTGACCGTGCCCGGGTCGGTGACGTCGACGGTGACGCTGGCCAAGGGCACCGCGTTCGCGACGAAGAGCCGGCCGGACCGGCCGGCCGCCCGCTTCGAGTACACCAGGGACTCGCCGCTGGTGATCGACTTCGGCGCGATCGCGGCCGACCCGTCGACCGGCCGGAAGGTGTTCACCGGGCTGTCGGTGCAGGAGGGCAGGCTGGTCGACCGCGAGGTGCTCGGCACGTCCGACGGCACGCCGAACCAGCGCTTCGCGCTGACCCACCCCGGCGCGCTGCTCGGCCGGCCCGGCGTCGCCCAGCCGACCGGCCAGGACATCAGCGTGCGCACCGAGCTGGCCGGCACGATCGACGTCTGGACCCGGCGGGACACGTTGGCGTTCAGCCAGGCCGGGCAGCACGACTACGTGGTCGAGGTCGACGAGAACGACCAGGCCGTGGTCATCTTCGGGGACGGCGGCTTCGGTGTGGTCCCCCGCAACGGCGCACTGGTCACGGCCACCTACCGCACCGGCGGCGGCCAGGCCGGCAACGTCGCGGCGGGCACGATCACCACCATCGCCGACGCGCCCGCCCTCGCCCTGCTGGGCGCCACGGTGACCAACCCGGCGCCCGCGACCGGCGGTGCCGAGCGGGAGACCGTCACCCACGCCGTCGCCCAGGCACCGTCGGTGTTCCGCTCGCTGCGCCGCGCCGTGACCGGGGCCGACTACGAGGCGCTGGCCCTGAGCTACAAGGGCGTCGGCAAGGTGCGGGCCGCCGCCACCGGCTGGAACACGATCACGCTCTACGTCGCGCCGGAGGGGGGTGGCAAGGTCAGCGACGTGCTGGAAGCGGGCCTGATCGGCTACTTCGAGGACAAGCGGATGCTCAGCCAGATCGTCGAAGTGTCCGATGTGGACTACGTGCCGATCTTCGTGACGGCCGAGATCGCCGTGCAGAGCTTCTTCGTGCCCGCCGACGTCATCGCCGCGGTCCGGCAGGCCGCGGCCGACCTGCTGGCGTTCGACAACGTCGGCTTCAGCCAGACCGTCTACCTGAGCCGGTTCTACGAGGACAGCCAGAACGTGCCCGGCGTCCGGTTCGTCAACATCACCGAGTTCCGCCGCGGTGACGTCTCGGCTCCCGCGGTCGAACCGCACGGCACGATCGTGCTCGGCCCGAACGAGGTGCCGATCGTCCCCACCGAGGCCGCCTACGCGCTGGGCCTGAACGTGGTGCTGGTCGACCAAGGGGGCCGGTGACGATGCGACTGGTCGGCATCACGGCTACCGCGCACAGCGACGGCAACCGCATCACGCTCTCCTGGTCGTTCCCGGACCCGGAGCACCCGGTGAGCGTCCGGGTGGTCCGGGCGGAGCGCACCCACCCGGTGGGACCGGAGGACGGCGTGCTCGTGGCGCAGGGCAACGGGATCACCACGGCCACCGACTCCGGCCTGCTCGGCGAGCACGTCTACTACTACACACTGTTCCCGTTCACCGGCAGTCCGGCGGTGTACGACCCCGACCCGCACAACGTGGCCGAGGCGATGGCCACGGCGTCCTACGACCTCGCCGGCCGGCTCTACGCCCTGCTGCCGGCGATCTACCGCCGCTACGACGCCGAACGCCCGCCCGCGCTGCGGCCCGGTCAGTCGCCGGTCACCGATCCCGGACAGCTACGCGGGTTCCTGGACCTGCCCGGCGCCGAGCTGGACCGGCTGTACAGCCTCAACCGGGCCGCGCTGGGCTTCCTGGACACCGACCGGGTCGACGGCCGGCTGTTGCCGCTCCTGGCCCAGTGGATCGGCTGGCCCACCGACTCGCGCCTGCCGGTCGGTGCGCAGCGCAACGAGATCCGCTACGCGCCCCGCCTCTACCCGACCGTGGGCGGCGTGCCGACGCTGGACGCGACCGTCGCCCGGGTCACCGGGTGGGCCAACCGCACCAAGGAGTTCGTGCACAACGTCGCGCGCAGCAACCAGCCGGAGCGGCTGAACCTGTGGTCCACGACGCGGGACGCCACCGGCACGTGGTCGGCGCCCGCGCCGGCGTCGGTGAACTTCGCCTACGACGGCCGTCCGGTCGCGGTCCGCGACACCGACGGCTCGACGCTGGTCTTCTTCCACACGCTGCGGCAGCACGGCTGGGACATCTGGGCCAAGCGGTTCGCCGACGGCGCGTGGCAGCCCAGCGCGCCGGTCGTCGACCGGCCCGGCATCGACAAGAATCCGGCCGTCGCCGTGCAAGGTGGCCTGCTGCGGCTGTTCTGGCAGACCTACGACCCCGCCGCCGGCTGGCGGATCTCGACCGCCACCCGGACCGGCACGACCTGGTCGGCGCCCTCGGTGTTCGGCGACGCGGCGACGCAGCGGCGGCTGCCGGCCGCGGTGGCCGACAACGCCGGTGGCGTCTGGCTGTTCTGGCTGGAACTCGTGGCGGGCGGCTGGCAGGTCCGCTACAACCGGCACGACGGCACGACGTGGCAGTCGACCACGCCGCCCACCCTGCCCTTGGACGGCGGCGCGAACCCCAGGGTCGAGGACGACCTGTACGTGCTGTTCCACCCCACCAGCACGACGCAGCGGCTGTGGCTGTTCTGGGCGCGGCACGAGCCGGGCGGCCCGGCCGGTCAGACCCGGTGGAGCATCGTCCACCGCGTCAAGCAGGGCCTCGACCTGAACGCGTCCGACTGGTCGCCGGTCCGGTCGCTGCCCAAGACGACGACCGCCTACCACGATCGGCAGCCGGCCCCGCTGGTGACCGCGACCGGGGACATCGAACTGTTCTTCAGTTCCACCCAGAACGGTGGCTGGACCATCGTCCGCAACTCCCTGGCCGTCGGCACCCTCACCTGGGGCACGAACCAGCTGGTGGTCGACGGCCCGTACGCGCGACGCGGCCCGATGGCGGCCGACCTGGGCACCGGCACCCTGCTCGTGCACCGGTCCAACGCGAGCATCCCGTACGCCAGCAGCGAGTACGGCGCGACCGCGACGCTGGACAACCGCTACGCGGGAACGACCACTGTGGACACCGGTGGCGCGCGGAAACTGGACCGGCGCGGGAAGTTCGACGACTTCCAGACCTACACCTACGACACCGGCACCAACGGCGAGCGTGACGACGACGTGCACATCTCGCGGGACACCGTCGGGCTCTACCTCACGCCGACCGTCACCGATCCGGCGCAGGTGAAGGCGACCACCGACCGGTTGGCCGGGGTGCTCGACGACTTCGCACCGGTGACGACCAGATCCGTCTTCATCACGCCGCGAACCGGCACGATCATCGCAGAGGGGGGTCACCGTGGGTGACTTTTCACGCAGTACGTTCGACCGCGTCAAGCACTACGTCGGTGTTCGCCTGCAACAGGGCGTGCCGCTGGTGGACGCCGACTGGAACGAGCTGGAGGACATCCGGCGCTTCGAGGTACAGGCCTTCCTCAAGTGGTTCGTCGGCGACGGCGTCCCGGCCGGCAACGACGGCTTCCGGATCGCGGCGGCCGCCGGGGGCGGCGTCGCCACCATCCGGCTCACTTCGACGGCGTCCGCGCCCACCGCCTCGACGGTGAGCGTGGACCTGGCGCACTCCACGGCCGCGGCCGCGCTCGGGTTCACCACGGCGAACCGGCAGGCGAGCCGCGGGCCGGCACCCGCCCGGCTCATCGGTGACGCGGCCGAGCCGTTCGCGCTCACCGCCGGCATGACGCTGTCGATCGCCGCCGACGGTGCCGCCGCCGAGACGGTGACGTTCGCGGCCGGGAGCTTCTCGGCCGCCCAGGTGGTCGCCGCGATCAACGCGTCCGCGACCCGGGTCGCGGCGTCCGCCGGTGCCGGCGACGACTTCGTCATCACCGGCGGCGACGGCACGCCGGAGCGTGCGGGGCGCTGCCTGGCCGACGGCCGGGACGCCGTCCAGGAAGGACGGTCGGCCTACGGTTCCCAGCCGCTGTACGCCAACAGCGCGCTGGCCGCCGCGTGGGGTGTGCCCGTCGTGGCGCCGCTCTCCGCGCCGTCCAGCGGCACCCGGTCGGACCTGGTGTACCTCGACGTGTGGGACCGCGAGGTGACCTCCGCCGAGGACGGTTCGCTGGTCGATCCGTTCGTCGGCGTCGAGACGAGCGTGCGGCTCAAGCGGGAGTGGGCGGTGCGGGTCCGGACGGGCGCCACGACGGTCCCGGCGAGCGGGGACGGCGACTTCACCGCCGGGCACTCCTACCTGCCGCTCGCCCAGCTGGCCCGGCAGGCCGCCACCCCGGCGATCCTCCCGCCCGCCCTCACCGACCTGCGGCCCCGCAGCCTCCAGCTGGCGCCGAGCACCCTGGCGGAGGACATGCTGGGCGGCACGGCCGCCGACTACCGGCAGGGCCGCAACCGTCCCAAGGTGAACCTGCGCGACACGATCAACGCCCTGCTGACCGGTCAGCTGCCGGCCAGCCAGGACATCCCGGTGTCGCCGGCCGCCGGGCTGGACGTGCTGACCAAGGCCAGCGTGGTGGACGCGAACGGCGGCCTGGTCGCCGTCTGGCAGTCCGCGCGCACGGGGGGAACCAACCAGATCCTCGCCGCCCGGCTCGACCCGGCCCATCCCGAACTCGGCTTCGCCACCGCGCCCGCGATCACCAGCGGCGGCGCGCACCTGGAACCGGCCGCCGTCGCGCTGCCGAACGGCGACGTCCTCGTCGCCTACCAGACCGGGGGGTTCGACCAGACCGGCACCGACGTGATGATGAAGCGCGGCCCGCTGGCCACCATCGGCTCGGCGAGCGAACAGCCGGTGGCGAACACCGCCAATCCCGTCGCCGACCAGGCCGCGCGCGCGGCGATCGCCGGTGACCAGGTCGTGTTCTTCACCCACCAGAGCAGTTCCACCCTGAAGCAGTGGTTCTACCGGCGCTACCGGCACACGGACAACACCTTCCCGGACGGGGCCCCGGTGGCGCTGTCCGCGACCGGCCTCACCCAGCGGAACCTGCACTGCGCCGCGGCGGGCGGTGTCGTGTGGGTGGCCTACGCCGACGGCACGAAACTGCAGACGCTGCGGTTCAACCCGGTGCCGGCCACCTCGAACCCGCAGGACCCGCCCGTCATCGACTTCACGTTCAACACGGCGGCGACCGGCGCGCTGGACGTGTTCGTGCTCGCGCTCAGCGCCACCGACGCGCTCGTCTGCTACGACGACGGCACCGCCGGGCTGGGGATCGCCTCGTGCAGCAACGGCGTGTGGACGACCAGCCACATCGCCGATTCGGACGCCATCGACGGCTTTCCGACGTTGGTGCGCGACGCCGACGGCACCGTCTACCTCGTGAGCGCCCGGGTGCTCTCCAGCAGCCTCATCGATCTCGTGCTGCGCAGGCGCAGCCCGATCAGCGGGGGCTGGGCGAACGCGCAGCGGCTGATCACCAACGTCCAGATCAACCAGGCGCCGCACCCGCTCCTGGTCCCGAACCTGGGCTTGTGGCTGCTGTGGCAGAGCAATCGCACCAACGCGGATTTCGACATCTACGCCAAGCAGATCATCACGGCAATTTGAGGGGAAACACCATGCCAGACCCGATCATCGACCCGACGACCGGCGGCGCGGCCGCCTACACGATGTCGGACACCAGCGCGTTCGTCACGGTGTTCTCCGTGGCCCTGCAAGCAGGTGGGGGCTCACAGGAGAGCTTCACGCTGCAGTACGCCGACACGGTGACCGGCGTGACGTCGTCGCTGACCCACATCGACGCCGGTACCGGCGCCCGCATCACCCAGCAGCTGCCCGCCAACGGCACCCTGTTCGTGCCGCCCACCGGCACCCACCAGTACCAGATCGACGTCGTGACCGAGACCATCCAGGGCGACACGGTGAACGTCGGCGTCACCTTCACCGACCTGAACGGCGGTGTCGTCGACGGTGAGCTGTGGGAGCTCCGCGTCTCCACCGGTGCTCCGGCCGACTGGTCGCTCGGCTTCTCCAGCGAGAACGTGAAGGTCCAGTGGGCCGCCGTCAACCCGGTGGCCACGCTGAACGTGCCGGCCACGGCGGTGGAACTGCAGAACCTCGACCTGCACGCCGGCCTGGCCATGTCCGACAAGACCTTCGCCGGTACGCCGCCGGGCTTCACCGCGAAGTACGATTGGTCCTACACCGGCGCCGCTCCCATCACGGCCATCTCGAACAATCCCACGGAGCCCACGGAGACCGACGGCACGACACTGACGGTCAACCTGCCGAGCGTGTACGAACAGGTCCCCATCCAATTCGGCCTGAACGTCAAGCTGACCGACACGGCCGGCCTCTACACCGGATTCCTGCACAACTCCACGACCGCGCCGATGACGATCACCCAGCGCCGCAAGGACATCGTCTTCGTGCTGGACCGCTCCGGCAGCATGGCGCTGGAGAACCGCTTCGAGAACGCCAAGATCGCGAGCCGGGTGCTGGTCCACCTGATCAACGGCCTGCTCACCGGGGTGGGCACCGACGACCGGGTGGCCATCGTCGCGTTCGAGGACGAGATCGCCGGCTTCCGCGCCGGCCCGCCGTCCGGCCGGATCGTGGCCCTGTTGCCGCTGACCCCGCTCGACGACGCCCTGAAGGCCATCAACAACCCGGCCTTCGACTTCGGCGCCCCGGGGACGAACACGCCGATCGGGGACGGGCTCATCTTCGCCATCGACCTGCTGGGCAACGCCGGACCGATCACCGACCAGCGGTTCTCGATCATCATGTTCACCGACGGTCAGGAGAACTCCGGTCACGTGGCGCTGGTGCCCGCGTCGGCGACGCCCGCGAACGGGGCGATCTCCTTCCACGACGCCGTCAACTCCAGTTCGCTGCGGCAGGCCGTGCTGGACCCGAAACGCTGCTCCCTCTCGGCCATCGCGCTGGGCCCCAGCGCCGACCAGAACGTGCTCTCGAAGCTGTCGGAGTTCAACGGTGGCGTGTTCGCTCTCGCCAACGACCCCAGCGAGCTGACCCAGCACGTCGGGGACATCCTGGCGGACGTCCAGAAGGTGAACGCGGTCACCAAGGCCACGACGCCGACCACGGGGGTTCCGGACCCGGACGCGCCGCCGGCCCCCGCCGTGCTGCCCGCGGTCTACTTCTCCACCGAACCGAGCGTGGACCGGTTGGTGCTCGCCGTCACCCCGAAGGCAGGCACCACCGTCTTCACCGACACCATCCAGCTGTCCCGGTGGGACGGTGCCTCGTTCCAGCCGTTCCCCGTGGAGATCCAGGAAACCCAGTCGGACCGGGCGCTGTCGGTGGCGCAGCTGCCCGCCGTCGCCAAGGGGAAGAAGATCGACTGGCGGCTCATCCACGGCACCGGGCCGTCCACCGCGGAGGAGCTGGACCCCAGTCAGGTGCTGGTCTACCTCGACCTGCACCTGCTCGCCGACGTGGTGCTGGACAAGCCGTCGTACCTGACCGGGGACCGGATGGTGCTGACCGTCCGCGTCCGCCAGGACGACCAGCCGATCCGCGGCGCGACCGTCACGGCGACGCTGGACGCGCCGACCGTCGGTCTCGGCCAGCAGCTGACGGCGCTGACCGGCGCGGCGTCGAGTTCGGTCGCCGGCAGCCTGGACAAGCCGACCTGGATGGAGCAGCGCATCGGCGCGCTGCTCACCAAGCAGCAGTGGAAGACGCTGCCGCGCACCTGCCACGGCGGCAGCGGGCTGTTCGTCGACGGTACGAACGGCCTGTTCGACCCGGACGGCGACGGCAACTACACCAACACGTTCGCCAAGGTGTTCAAGGAAGGCACGTACGTCTGGCACCTGTCGGTGGCGGGCACGGACCTGAACGGCAACCCGTTCACCCGGGAGCTGACCATCACGACGTTCGTGCGGGTCAAGGTCGACCCGAAGGCCACCAAGATCACGGTGACCCGGATCGCCCACGACCCGAGCGGCATGCTGGCCGCGCAGGTGGTCGTCCTGCCGCAGGACAAGCGCGGTGAAGACCTCGGACCCGGCAAGGACGACGAGGTCATCTTCGCGCTGCGGGACGGCGCGTTCCAGCACGTCGTCAACCACCAGCCGGCGCCGGTGCAGACCGACGGCACCTACCAGCGGGTCATCCTGTTCACCAACCGCCAGCGGCCGACGCTGAAGGTGTCGGCCGCCGGTGTGCTGCTGCCGACGATCGACATCCGCAGGCGGCTGCTCGGCTTCGAGGACGACGACTGATCGGCGACCGGACGGAGGCTCCCGGGCCTCCGTCCGGTCGCGGCTCCGGAGGGGACATGGCCAGTAAACGTGTGACGAGCAGGGAACCGAACCGGCCGGCTCGACCGGCCCGGACCGCGCCGGCGGCCGCGCCGGTCAGCCCGGTGGCGGCCGTTCACCGCGCGTTGGGCAACCACTGGTGGGGTGCCGCGTTCGCCAGGGACACGGTGGCCCACGGCTCCGGGATGCCGCTGCCGGACGGGGTGCGTTCGTCGATGGAGCAGGCGTTCGCGGGTGCCGCCGTCTCTCCGGCGCCGGCATCGGCGCAGGGCAAGTCCGCGGTGAGCAAGGCCGGGGACGCCGGGGAGCGGGAGGCCGACGCGATCGCGGCCAGGGTGGCCGCCGGGCCCGCACCGACGACCACCGGCGGCCCCGACTTCGGTTCGGTGCGGGTGCACACCGGGCCCGGCGCGGAGCGCGCGGCGCGTTCGCTTTCGGCCGCCGCGTACACGGTCGGAGACGACGTCGTGTTCGGCGCCGGCCAGTACCAGCCGGACACGCCGGCCGGCCGGTCGCTGATCGCGCACGAGCTCACCCACGTGCTGCAGCAGCGGGCCGGGGCGGAGCAGGTGCACCGCAAGGAGATCGACTCGTCGCTGGCCGGGGGCAACCGGGCGAACGTCGGCCCGTCCGACTGGCTGGCCCTGGACCGGCAGGAATGGGAGATCCTCAGCCTCAACGGCGGTATCCGGTCCCTGTCCCCGTCCAACACGTTCATGCGTGCGGTCTTCTACAACACGCAGAACGTCCTGCCGGCCGAATACACGACGGTGCGCCAGCGCCACGACTACTACGACCTGATCAGCTACGTCCTCGAATTCGACCGGAACACGCCGGATCCCTTGCGTGACATCCGTTTCTTCCACGCGGCCACGGTGGTCACCGGAACGCCCGGAGTCGGCTCGGTGGACACGGCGCTGGGCGCGGGGATGCTGGGCAAGGAGACTCGCCAGATCCTCCGCGACGTCAACGAGCAGCTGTTCGCCCTCAACATGAAGGTCATCCACAACCTGATCTTCGAATGGAAGCAACCCCGCGACCCGGTGACCGGTGCGCCAGGAGCGATCGGCGGGTTCGACTTCGACATCCGGATGGTGCAGAACGAGCAGCGAACGGTCGAGAACTTCATCACGAAGAACCCTTCGCGGTTCACCGGTTCCGTCGTCAGTGAACTCAACGAGACGTTGGACCCGGACAAGTTCGGCCAGTTCTGGAACCCGTCCAAGACCGGCTTCGAATGGGCGAAGAAGGCGCTCGGCGTGCCGGCTCTCGACTTCCGGAACATCGACCACCGGCAGGCGATCGGCTTCGCCGAGGTGCACCTCTTCCACCACAAGCCGTACGCCGACTACGAGGCGTTCGTGCGCGCCCGCAAGGCCGCGGCACCCAAGGCCACCCCGTGATCGCCGTCGCCCAGGCGGGCCGAGCTGAGTTCCGGCGATCTCGCTACGGCTCAGGCGTCAGGAGCTGATCGAGTCCATCGCGCGGTCGAGCAGCCGGCCCAGCTGTTGCTTGCCATCGCCGGCGATCCAAGCCGCGACGGCGGCCTCGAGACATCCCAGGGCGCCGGCGATGAGGGCACGGGGTCGCGGATCGGCCGGGTCGTCCGGGTCCGAACCGAGCCGGCGCGCGAGCTCGGGTGCGATCAGGGCGCGGAACTTCGCGTGCTTTTCCTGGTTGAGCGCCGCGAGGGCGGGGGTCGCCACGGCGAGCGCGGCCAGTCGGTGGGCGCGCTCGGTCTGGCTCGCGTAGTGCTCGACGAGCGGGCCCATCGCGTGGCGGAGCGCGGACCACGGGGATTCGTCATCGGGTCGCTGTCGCAACGCCCGCGCTATCTCGTCGACAGCATTCGAGGTCTCGCTCGCGAAGACGTCTTCTTTCGAAGGGAAGTAGCGGAAGAACGTGCTCCGCGAGATCCCGGCGACCGCGCAGATGTCGTCGATGGTGGTCTGCTCGTAGCCGCGGTCCAGGAACAGGTCGAGCGCCATCTCGGACACCTGCGCCCGCATGGCGCGCCGGGCGAGTTCGCGTGCACCGGGACGACGCTCGTCCCCCTCCGGCAGCCTGGTCACCGGGCCGATGGTACTACACCCCAAATCTGGTACCGTGGTTTCACAAACGCTACTCGGTATCACATTCTGAGCGGAGATGTACGTCGATGGACCCGAGCCAGGCCACGAACGCCACGCCCCCCGTGAACGATCGGCTGGAGGCGCTCACCGCCGACCTGCCCGCGGAAGAACGGGCGCTGGTGTCGGCCGCGGCGTCGCTGGTGCCGGTCTTGAGCGCCGACGCGGAGACAGCGGACGCCACGGGAAGGCTGCCCGACGACACCATCGCGGCGCTGCGCAAAGAGGGCTTGTTCCGCCTCGCCACCCCGCGGGAGTACGGCGGCCACGAGACCGGCGCGTGCACCGCGACGGCTGTGGCCGCGGAAGTGGCACGCGGCTGCCCCTCGGCGTCTTGGGTGCTGACGGTGTACTACACCGCGAGTGTCGCCCTCTGGCTCTTCCCGGAGCAGGTGCGGCATCGGGTCTGGGACGAGGATCCGGACGCGACCGTGTGCGGTTCCTCCGCCGGCGCCGCGCCGGCACGGGCGGTCGACGGTGGTTACCTGCTCAGCGGCCGCTGGGGCTGGGCTTCGGGCATCCACCACGCGTCCTGGGCGATTCTCAGCGTGGTGAACGACGCCGCGGCGTCCCCTCCGGAAGGCGGGTTCGCCCTGGTGCGGACGAGCGAACTGTCGATCGAAGACACCTGGAACATGGCCGGGATGCGCGGCACGGGCAGTGACACGATCATCGCGGACGACGTGTTCGTGCCGGGGGAGCAGGTCGTCTTCCCGTCCAGGGCGGCCGCGTCCCAGGGGGCCTCGACGCCCCTGAGCGTGCCGAAACCGCAGGGCCTGATGGGTGCGCTGGCCGCGCCGGTGCTGGGGATGGGCATGGCGCTCCACGATCACGTCGTGGAGAAACTCCGCGCCGGCCGGCCGCTGGTCTCCGCGGCGAGATCGCCCGCGCGGGCGATCGACTCTCCCGCCGTACTGGCGAACATCGCCGACGCCGCCATGCTCATCGACAGTGCGATCCTGCAGGCCGCGCGCACCGCCCACGCCGTCGACCGAGCCACCCGCACGGGCGCGCACCTGCCGTCCGTCGCCATCGCCCGCTCCCGGATGGACTGCGGGTTCGCCGCGCGGCAGATCCGTCAGGCGGTGGACAAGCTGCTGGACGTCGGCGGTGCCGGCCGGTTCGCCGAATCGGATCCGGCGCAGCGGATCTGGCGCGATCTGGGTACCGCGACCCGGCACCCCGCCTTCGTCACCGAACTCGCCCGCGAACAGTACGGACGGCTGCTGGTCTCGCTTCCCCCGGCACAGTGAGGAAGGGCGATCGCGGCGACAGTTGCGTTCGGGTAATCCCACGAGTGCAGCGCACTCATTTGAAGTGACCGTCGTATCGCCCTAGGGTGAAAAACGTCAGTCGCTCTTTTTTCCGAATCCGGAGACTTCATGGAATTCACCGTTCTCGGCGCCACCGGTGCCACCGGCGTCGAACTGACTCGTCAGGCTCTGGAACGGGGTCACACCGTCACCGCGGTCGCCCGCAACCCGGACCGGATCACGGTGCCGGCATCCGATCGCCTGGTTCGCGTCGCGGGCGACGTCCGCGATCCCGAGTCGATCGGCCGTGCGCTGAAGGGCGCCAAGGTGATTCTGTCCGGGCTCGGCATCGCCGGTAAGGACGCCCCCGGAGTGCTGACCGCGGGAGCTCGGGCGGCAGCCGGCGCCGAACCGGATTTCATCGTGTGGCTCGCCGCCTTCGGCACCGGTGAGTCGGCGCCGTTCGCCGGCGTTCTCACCCGGACGCTGCTGCGCACCTTCATGCGGAACGAGCTGGACGACCGCACCACGGCGGACGCGATCGTGCGCCGCAGCGGCGGTACGGTTTTCCACGCCGGCCCGTTGTCCGACGGGGAACTCAGCCCGGCTCGGCGCACGGTATCGCTCGACGACGCTCCTCGCCGGCTCTTTCCCGCCCGGATCAGCCGTGCCACCGTCGCGGCCGCGATGCTCGACGAGGCGGAGCGGCCGGAATACGGCGGACGAATCGCGCTCCCGCTCGCGAAATGACGGTCCGGTTCACCACCCTTTTCGATCGCCGACTCAGGAGATAAGCGTGTCTCAGGAACTGTTGCGTGCCACGACCGCCGCCGTCCGCCAGGCGGGCGCCCGGCTGCTGAAGCGGTACTCCACCGCCGCCCGCCAGCCGGGGCTGCCCGAGCTGCTCGCCGAGCTCCACGCCAATGACCTGACCGTCGTCGACGTGCTGGAACCCGCGCTGGCCGAGATCGTCCCCGAGGCGCGCTGGCTCAACGACGAGCACGGCTCCGGCCCGCTGCCCGAGGGTGCGTGGTGGCTGATCGATCCGGTCGGCGGCAACCTCAACGCCGTGCACGGGATGACCGACTGGAACATCGGGGTCAGCCTGGTCCGCGACGGCCGTCCGGTGCTCGCGGTGCTGTACTTCCCGCTGCTGGACGAGATGTTCACCGCCACCGAGGGCGGCGGCACCTTCCTGAACGGCGTGCCCGTGCGGGTCTCCGACAAGCAGTCACTCGACGGCGCGCTGACCGGAACCGGCCAGGCACAGCCCGGCACGACCGTCGCACTGGCCGACCGCACGGGCGCCTCGTTCGCCGCGATGTCCAAGGCCGCGCTCTACGTCCGGATCTCGGTACCGGTGAGCCACCAGCTCGCCCAGGTCGCGGCGGGGCGGATGGATCTGCACTGGCAGTTCGACAACGTCCGCGCCCACGCCGGCGGTGTGCTGCTGGTGCTCGAGGCCGGAGGGGTGGTCACCGACCTCGACGGGAAACCGTGGACGGTCACCTCGGAGAGCTACCTGGCCGCCGCCCCGGGAGTGCACGCCGCGGCGCTCGACGTTCTTACCGCCTGAACCGGTTGCCGCGGAAGGAGATCGCCGTGGCCGGCGGCACCGGGTAACCGGTCGCCGTCCCGGCGAATCTCTCACCGGCGTCGCCGGTCGATCTTCGGCCGCGCGAGGCAGCGATTCGGCTGGAGGTCCGCCCCGTGCGGCGCGGGTGCTTTCGCGCGCTCGCGTGCCAAGCGACAGCGGATTCCCCGGCCAGGGCCTGAAGTTACCGGAACCGCCGTGGCGGAACGGACGCACGGCCACGTCATGGCTTGGTGAGCAGGAAGTACGCGTAGCGCTCGTCGAGCTCGTTGCGCGGAACCAGCTGCACGGAGTGGGGCGTGAGGCCGCACGCGGTGGCCAGCTCCCAGAATTCGGGCACCGTGTAGGTGGTCATCTCGGCCAGGCCGGTGCGGTAGGCGCGGCGGCGCGGACGCGTGCGCCACGTCCCGGTCGTGTACTTGATCTGGATCAGGGCGGCGCCGCCCGAGCCGAGCAGCTGTTCGGCGATGCGCAGCAGGCGGGCGCCGTATTCGGGGGACGGAATCAGCTCGAACACGTAGAAGCACAGGAACAGGTCGTAGGGTGGGCTGATCCGGCGGAGAACGGCCTCGGGGTCCTCGACGTCGATGCGAAGCCCGGTGAACGGGGTGTCGCAGACGGCGGCGACTTCCTTCTCGCACGTCTCCAGCGTTTCCGCGGAGACGTCGACGCCGACGTACTCCGCCGCACGCGGGGCGAAGGCGACGGCGTTGGCCCCGCCGCCGCAGCCCCAGTCGACGATGCGCGACCAGGGCCGGTCGAAGCCGATCATCCGCGCGCCGCGGTCCGCCATGGCGAGGTGGTCGAGGCCGATCCGCTGCCAGAGGTCGTCGTGGTCGAAGACGTGTGCGGCACGCCAGTGCGAGTTCGCGCGCCACCGGTCGCCGCCCGCGCCGGCCCAGTAGGCCTGCGAGTCGGCGGCGAGCCTCGACTCGGACTGGCGGGCCCCGGCCGCGGCCAGCAGGCGCTGAACGACGTCTTCGGCGCTTTTGGCGAATTGTTTCACTGTGCGTTTGACGGTGGAAAGAACCGCGATTCTGTCGGTCATCGTGAGACCTTTCCCGAAGCTCCGCCTGTGCGGTGTCGCCTTCGATTCTTTCCGGTCGGCGCAGCAGGAGTACCAGGGCCGTTCGGCCCTGTTCCTGCTCACATGTGGCGGAAAAGCCACTGGTGACCACCGGAGCGGGCTGTCACGCTGATGTCACATCGTCCGTCCAGATAGGACGCGTGCGGAGAACCGTGGCGGCTCGCCGGCTCTCCGCGATGTCGAACTCGTCGCGCCGGCCCCGGGCCGGAGCGGTCGGCTGTGGAGGTTCCGATGAGCATTCCCGTGCTCGATCCGTACGGCGAAGATGTGACCACCGAGAGGGGCGCGACCTCGCCGTTCGCGCCGGTGAGCCTGGCGGCCATGGCCGAGCCCGCGGCCGCGGCGCCGCGGCCCGGCCAGGCGCTGCACTCCCCGTTCGCGGAGGCCGCGGTCGCCGCGGGTGACAGTGACCGCGCCGCCGAGGCGACCGACGCCCTGCTCGCCGAGCTCGAAGACCCCGGTTTCACCGAGGCGCTGGAGGCGCTGGCGGACGAAGCCGCCGCCCGGCACCTCAAGTCGGTCGGCACCTGGTCGAACGACTCGGAAGCGCCGACGCTCGCCACCGCCGACACCACGCAATGGCTGGAGCACCTGGCCGGCGAGGCCGACCGGATGCTGGGCGCGCTGGAGGCGTACTTCGGCGACCGCCCGGCGGACTCGCTGCAGGAGGGCGAGATCGAGGCGGCCACCGGGATCGACGGCTTCACCGATCCGGCGGACGTGCAGCAGCTGTTCTTCGGAAGGTTGCTGGACAAGGCGAAGAAGCTCGCGAAGGGCGCGGTCAAGCTCGCGAAGAAGGGCCTTTCCGTCGTCGGGAACCTCGCGCTCGGCCCGTTGTTCGGACAGCTGCGCCTGCTCGTCAAGCCGTTGCTGGGCAAGGTGCTCGACACCGCGATCGGCAAGCTGCCCGAATCGTTGCGCCCGTTGGCCACCCAGCTCGCCGCCAAGCTCCGCGGCGAGACCGGCAGCCACGAAGAGGAGCTCGCGGAGACGTTCGACCGCAGCCTCGCCGAGCTGGTGACCGCCCCCGACGACGCCACGGCCGCGCGGATGCTGGCCGAGCTGCAGCCGGCGGAGGAGGACGCGTACGCGCCCTCGGCCGCGCACCAGCTGGACTCGGCCCGCGTCCGGCTGGCCCGCGAGCTGACCGAGGCCGACCCCGGTGTCCCGCCCGTCGCGCAGCTCGAGCAGTTCATCCCCGTGGTGATGGCGGCGATGCCGTTGATCCGCATGGGTGTCCGGCTGATCGGCCGCGACCGGATCGTCGACGGGATCGCCAAGCCGCTCTCGCAGCTGATCGCGAGCATGGTCGGGCAGGACGCGGCGAACCTGCTGTCGCGGCACATCGCGAGCGCCGGGCTGGGCCTGCTCGGCCTGGAGGCCGGCGGCGGCGACCCGGCACTGGGCGGCGAGGCGCTCGCCGCGGCGGCCGAGGACACCGTGCGGGAGGTGCTGACGCTGCCGCCGGAGTCGCTGGAGAACGAGCTGCTGCTGGAAACCGAGATCCAGGACGCGTTCGCCGAGGCGGCCGCCCGTCACCTGCCCGCGACCGTGCTCCGCCCCGAACTGGTCGAGCCGGGTGCCGACGGCGAGCACGGGGTGTGGCTGATGATGCCGCGCGCCACCCGGCCGTGCTTCCGCTACAAGAAGTACAGCCGGGTCATCCCGGTGCGGATCACCCGGCCGATGGCCCGCGCGGTGATCCTGTCCGGTGGCGATTCGCTGGAACGACGGCTGGTCGACGACGGAACCGAGGCCTGGCCGGTCGACGGCGAGGTCGAGCTGTACGAGCTCCTTCCCGGTGGCGGGCTCGGGCACGTGTCCGCGTTCGAATCCGCCGACGGGCCGGTCGCCGCGGCCGAGGAGTTCGAGGAGCTCACCGAGTCCGCGGCGACCGTGCTGGCCGGCAACCCGCGCCTGGCCCACGCCGGGCACCACGGCACGCCGGGCAGGCACCGGCGCCCGGGCAGCCGCTACTTCCGCTTCCGCCGCAACGGGCATTCCCTGCGCCGCAAGCACTTCCTCGGTGTGCTGGTCGACTTCACCGCGCCGCAGCCGGTGCTCCGCCTGAACCTCGTGCTCGGCGAGCGGGACACCCACGAGCTCGCCGCGCACCTCCAGCGGCGGCATTTCGTCCAGGTCGTCTCGATCGTCCGGAAGCTGCTCGACACGGCCGCGCTGCGGGCGATCGAACGCAGGCTGACCCGGCTGATGACCAAGCACGGCATCACGGTGGAGGCCGGCGCGGCGGCCAAGCTCGCGCAGCGGCTCGTCGACGGCGTCCTGCGCACGGTGTCGGACCAGCTTCCCGCCGCCGCGGCCACCCTCGCCAAGGCGGCCCAGGATCCGGCCCCGGGAGCCACCCTGACGTTCACGTTCGGGTTCGCCGACCGCGCGGCGCTCGCCGCGGGCACTCCCGCGAGCGACCCGGCCGTCGCGATCAGGCCGGGGCGCCACCGTGACTGAGGCGGTGGACCGGCAGACCGAGGCGGAGCTGGCCCACTGGCAGCTCGCGGTCGAGGCCCTCGCCGACCTCGACACGGTGGCCGCGCCCGAGGCGTGGCAGGCACTGGAGGACTACCTGCAGCGCCGGGTCCGCGACCGGCTGTCCGAGGTGGTCGCCGTGCTGGTGGCCGAAGGCACGGCGGTGCGCCGCATGCTCGGCCAGGGCGGCGATCCCGGCGCGGTGCGGCGGGCGGTGCTGAAGCTGCGCACGCGGTACCTCCAGGTCGAGACGATCCTCGACTTCTACGGTCACGCGGTCAACAGCCGGACCAACCCGGCACTGCGGGCGGTGCTGCGCGGCTACGACACGCTCGCGGGCGACAGCATGGCCGCGATCCTGACCCGCGTCGGCATCGAGCCACCGCCCGCCCTGGTGTACCTGGACCACGGGCTGGGCGCGTCGATCCTGCGGGCCGGCATCCGGCTGTGGGACCACAGCCACCCCTCGCCGGCCGCGGCGATCAAGCTGACCCGGCACAACCTGGCCTACCCGACCGCGCTGCTGCACGAGACCGGCCACCAGGTCGCCCACCTGACCGGCTGGAACACCGAGCTCGCCGACGCGCTGGCGGCCCGGCTCGCGCCGCGGTCCGCCGAGCTGGCGCAGGCCTGGCGGGACTGGGCCGGGGAGATCGCCGGCGACGTCCACGCCTTCGTCCAGGCGGGCTGGGCACCGGTCGCCGCGCTGGCCAACGTCGTCGACGGTCCCACGTCGGCGGTGTACCGGATCAGGTTCGGCGACCCGCACCCGTTCCCGTTCCTGCGGGTGATGTTCAACGTCGAGCTTTGCCGCCGCTGGTTCGGCGCCGGACCGTGGGACGACCTCGCGGCGGCGTGGCAGCACCGGCACCCGGTCGAGCGGGCCCCCGGGGACGCGGGTGCGCTGGCGCGGGCGAGCCTCCCGGTGCTGGCGGACGTGGCCGACGTGTGCACCCGCCTGCCGATGGCGGCGTTCGGCGGCGAACCGCTCTCGGCGCTGCTCGATCCGCGCCGGGTGTCGCCGCCGGCGCTGGAATCACTGGCCCGGCAGGCCGGCCCGTCGCTGCTCACCTCGGCGTACCTGAGACGGCGCGAGCCCCTGCGGATCCTCGCCCACTTGTCCACCCGCGCGGTGCTCGCTCCCGAGGCGGCGGCGGACCACCAGGCGGCCCTGCTGGCCTGGGTCACCGCCGTCGGCGCGGACGCCGCACCGCTCGCCCCCCATCGTGCAGCTTGACCGGACGGAACGAGAAGACGTCATGACGAATCCGAAGACCTCCGAATCCCGCGCCGTCGCCGGCCGTGCGAAGCCGGCCGCCGCGGAGGTGCAGTCCACCGGCGACCGCGACGCCATGCTGGCCCAGCTGGTCTCGCTCACGCAGTCGATCGGCGAACTGGCCCAGCAGAAGAACGGCTCCGCCGGAGCCCAGGTGACGGCCGCGGCGGCCGACGACACCTCGAAGCCGGACCGGGTCCGCTTCGCCTACAACTTCCTCGGCGTGGCACTGGGCAGGCGGGCACCGAGCGTCTTCCAGCTGACCAAAGTGGACGTTCACCGGGACACCCGCACGCTCACCTTCACCGGCCTCGGCCCGGCGACGGTGGCGCGGGTCCGGGCGGCGAACAACGTCGTCCGGCTGCTCGAAGGGCTGGTGGACGGCACCCCCGTGACCATCGACGACGGCAAGGACGCCATCCGGTACGACCAGCGGATCGACTCGATCGTCACCTTCACCGCGCGCAACGGGACGCCGGTCGCGATCGGCCCGTGCCTCGACCCGGTACCGGGCGAATGACCCCCTAGACAACGGAGACAGCGTCATGTTCTTTCCCTTGGCCAAGATCCTCGGCACGCAGCGGGTGTTCCGCCTGCATCCCTGGCAGATCGCGTACTTGCTGGACGAGGTGTGGGGTTCGGCCCGCCGGACACCGCAGATCCCGGACCCGACCGGGCAGTCGGACCTCGTCTTCTTCACCACGTTCTTCGACGACAAGGTGCTCGACGCGCTCGACCTGCCGACGCAGCCGGGCGACGACACGTTCACTTCGACCGACGGGCTCGACGCGTTCCTGGCGCCGTCCGGCGTCAACTCCGGCGGCCCGTTCGAGTGGAGCGGGCGGCCGAACCAGCTGTTCTGCCCACCGCTGCTCTGGCACCACCTGGCCTACGCGTACGTCCTCGAGAGCACGGGCATCGTCGAAATCTTCGCCGAGGTCGTGCGGCGGCTGCTGGTCGGCGAGACGATGGGCGTCCTGTCTCCGGACAGCATCGCCTGGCTGCGCGCGACCGAGCAGCTGTTCTTCCGGGACATCCCGACGTTCTCGGTGGCCAGCGTGCTCAGCGAGGTCCGCCCGTTCGACCGGACCAACCGGCGCAACGCGTACTGGCGCATGTTCGGCCTGGACCTCGCGCACCCGGTGCCGCCGGTGTGGGCCGGGTCGGGCCCGCTCGCCGACTGGACGGCGCTGACCGGCCCGGTGAACCTCGACTTCCGGCAGAAGTGGAGCGAGTTCCTGCGCCAGGTCTGGATCGGCTTGGAGAACACGGCGAACAACAGCGGTCCCAACCCGACCGACCCGGGCTACATCGCCCTGCTGTCCACCGCGATCAAGGACCTGCTCGGCAACCGCCGCCGCGGCGGCGCGCTCGCCCGCGAGGAGTTCGCCTACGTGACCATGCTGAACTGGTTCCACCTGACCATCGACACCGACACGTCGGTGATCACCGACCTGCAGGCGCAGGCGAGCAACGCGGCCGACCGGCTGGGCGCGCTCGGCCAGAAGGTGGGGATCACCCCGGCCCTGCGGTCGCGGGAGCTGTTCGACCTCGCCGAACCGATGTCGACGCTGCTGCGCGGCATCGAGCTCGGGCTGTTCGACACCGAGGAGACCGCGGCGAGCCTGTTCACCGGCAAGAACAACCTCGTCAGCGACGCCCGTTCGGTGATCAACAACTGGCAGTCGGCCACCGGCGAGCGGGTCAAGGAATCGCCCGCCTACCCGCGTCCCGTCGTCACCGGCACCCAGCCGCTGCGGGTGCCCGTGCCCGCGTCGCCGCCGTCCGGCGCGAAGGTGCCGTCGCCGAACGGCGCGACCCTCATGCCCTCGGTCAACGGCCGGAAGGAGTGAGGACGGTGCGCGGCTGGACGCTCCCCGAACCCCGGTGGGAGTGGGAGTGGACGCACCCGTCCGGGCCCGAGCCGCCGTCGGTGGAACGGGAAGGCCCGGCCGGGCGGGCACCGGGCCGGATCGCCACCGTGGGGACGTGGGCCGGCTCGTTCACCGTGGGCCGCTACGCCCTTCAGGAAGTGTTCCCGGACGTCGGCGACCTGGTCGTCGGGTACGGGGCGGCCATCGGCATGTCGTTCCGGCCCAACGCGTTCGTCGACGCCGACCGGATCGAGTTCGTCCAGCTGGCGCGGTCGGTCAAGAACGGCGCGCCGTACAACAAGTACACCGCGACCGACCAGGAGCGGAAGACCGCCGAAAGCCGGATGGTTCCCGGCGACGGCGCGCACATCGACCAGCTCCCGCGGAGCCCGGTACCGTGGTACGCCCCGGCGACTCCCGGCCGTCGCCGCAAGGACGCGAAGGAAAAGCCGACGGATGCGTCGATGACCGACGGGCCGAACCTGAGCTCCGGCGACGACGGCACGTCGGCGGCCGTGGCGCACACCGGGGCGTGGAGCCAGCAGTTCGAGACGGCGGCGGTCGCGACCGCGGGGCCGCAGAAGGGCACCTACTACGGCTCCGTGCGGTGGGGCTGGAGCTGGCCGGAACGCCGGGCTCCGGAGCTGCTGAAGTTCGAGGTCGTCTCCGCGGGCGTGCCGTCGCCGGCCTTCCTGGCCGCGGCCCGGTTGTGGAACGACAGCAAGACCACCGGTGACGCTCGGCCGGAGGCGGTGCCGATCGCCGAGCGCCGCACGGTGACGGCGAAAACCGCGCAGCTGTGGGACAACCTGGTCACGCGCGTGACGATCGCCGCCCTGCCGAAGGGCACGCCACTGCAGCGGATCGACCTCCGCCCGAGTTCGCTCGTGCCGTCCCGGTCGTGGTTCTGGACGAAGGTCGCGGTGACCGGCGGGCGGCACGCGGGAAGGACGGGCTGGCTGTGGCTGACCGATCTTTCCCGCTGACCAGCCCGTTCGCGGCGGACATCCCCGGACTGTCCGATGGGGACCGTGGAGCCGGGTTCTCGGTGGAGCGCGAGCTGGAGGACTGGGCCGACACGGTGGCGCGCCTGCCGAGCCTGGTGCGCGTGGCGCTCAAGTCCGGCAATACGACCCTGGCCGTCCGGTTGCTCGTCTCCGGGGGAAGACGGGACGACAACTGGCTGACCGACGTCGTCTTCCACGCTCGCCACCCGGAGCTGCGGGGGCGCGCGATCCGGTCCGGCGAGCGGGCGCTGAGCCGGGAGTGGGCGACCATCCGCATGACCATCGTGCGCCCGGCGTTGCAGGCCCCGCCCGTCGCGGTGACCCCGGCGCCACCGCCACGGCCGGTATCCGAATGGCGCCGGCTGGCACTGGCCGCGGCCGGGATCGTCCCGGCCGAGTGGAAACCGGACGACGGGTTCGAGCGCCAGCGGCCGATCGTCGAACGGGTCTACGCCTACTACGCGGGATTGTTCAACCGCGACGAGAACCTGTTGTGGGCGGGGATGGCGAAGCTCGCCGGCGGTGCCGTGTACCACGGGCTGATGCTGGCGCAGCAACAGTTCGACACCGCCAAGTGGGGCATCGGCCAGGATCCCGGCGCCGGTCTCATCGTGAACTACGCGCACGGGCTGCAGGTGGTGCTGCTCGACACGCAGCGGGCGATCTTCGAGGACCTGGCTTGGCAGCACCAGGCCTTCGCGCAGGCCGGCGTGGCGGAGCTGGTGGCCACGGCCGGCGCGCCGGCCGACGCCTGGCGGGACATCGCCTCCGGGGATCCCGGCCGGGTCCGGCGAGGCAACCGCGAACTGCTGCTTCGGGAGCAGAAGACCGTCGTGGCGCCGTTCTACGGCCGGATCCGCGACATGAAGGACTTCGACCTGATCCCCGATCGGATGTCCCGCGAGGCGCTGTCGCCGGTACCCGGCGGGAAACCGTTCCGCGAGGTGGTGCCCGACGGCGACCTCACGGTGTTCGAGCACCGGTGGAAGTGGATCGAGACCGACATGCTCCCGGCGTACGAAGGGCTTGCCCCGCAGCGTCGCCGTCAACTGGTCAACACCCCGCTGGCCGACCTCGCCGCCCGGCGCTGGCCGCCCGGCTGACCCCACTGGCCGGCTGTCGACGGATTGTCGACGGGATCTGGGACCGTAGGGGCATTCGCCGGGGCGGAGGCACGGCGGGTGTTCGGTTCGAGGGGGCGGGAATCGTGGAAACCGGAGTGGTGTGTGGCCTGTTCGACGTGTTGAGCGATCGGGAGCTCGAAGTGCTCGCGATCGTCGCGGAGGACAAGACCGATCGTGAGATCGCGGGCCGGCTGGCGATCAGCGAGCGCACGGTGCGCGCGCACGTCAGCCGGATCATCCGCAAGCTCGGCGTCGCGTCGAGGGTGGGTGCGGCGGTGGTGTTCGTCGCGTTCGGCTCGCGGGACGTCGAATGCGCGGTGGCCGGCACCGGGCTTTCGCTGGTCGTCCGGTCACACCGGTGACCGGCCCGCGACGCGGCGCCGCGGCTCCGGTCGCGTGAGCGACGGCGGGACGTAGGCCACGTCGACCGGTTCGACGTCGGTTCCGGGGGGTCGGCACGGGGCTCTCCTGCGCGGTGGTGGGGTGCGGCCGGGGCCGGCCGCACCCCGGGGAAGGTCAGGCTTGGAGGTACTCGGCCGCGACGTCGACGATCCAGGTGACGCCGAAGCGGTCGGCCAGCATCCCGAAGGCCGGCGCCCACCGCGCCGGACCGAACGCCTCGATCACGGTCGCGCCCCGGGAAAGTCCCTCCCAGACGGGCGTGACCTCGTCGACGGTCTCGCCGCGGACGGAGAGGAAGAACGGCTCGCGGGTGATGGTGGTGCCGTTCTCGCGACGCGTGGAGGGCGCGCCCGGGTCGGCGGGCGCGTGCTCGCCCGGCACGTCGTAGGCCATCACCCGGAAGCCGCTGTCGGCGACGACCTGGCCGAACACGACGTGGTCGGCGCCGGGCAGGCCGGCGGGCATCCCGAAGTCGCCGTAGGTGGCGACGGTGAGCTGCCCGCCGAAGACCGATTGGTAGAACTCCAGGGCTTCGCGGGCCTGGCCGTGGAAGTTCAGGTGGGTGACAGCGTTGAGCGACATGGTGTCCGGTCCTTCACGAGCGGTTCCGCCGCCGGAGGATTCCGGCGACGAGGACCACGGTGGCAGCGGTAGCGGTCAGGAAATGTCCGCTACTCGCGGCCGGTGCCGGGGGACCGCGTGGTTCCCACTTCGGGACCTGGGAACACCCTGTCCGGGCAACTACGGTTTGACGGAGATTCTCCAACCCCGACGCCCGGATGGATCCTCGGACAAAGGAGTTCGCATGGACAAGGTGCTGAGTCGTCGCGTCGCGCTGGTCACCGCCGCGGGTGTCACCGCCGGCCTGGCGGTGCCCGGTGTCGCCGCCGCCTCCTCCACCGACGCCAGCGTGGGTTTCACGCTCGACGCCGAAACGCTCGACGGCGGTGAGCAGGTCACGTCCCTCACCCTCGACACCTCGCGGCTCGGGCCGATCGACCCGGCGAGCCTGACCACCGGCACCTTCGGCGTGCACGTCGAGGCCACCAGCCCGATCGACACCGGCGGCCAGGACATCGGCTACGCCCTCGACCGGCCCGTGACGGCCGCGCGGCTCGACCGCCGCGGGAACATCGTCCTGGAGCTGAGCCACGGCGAAGGCCAGACCGGCGGCGGCACTCTCGGCTACATCAACAGCAAGGGCCGCAATGTCCGGCTCGACCTCGTCTACACCCTCACGCAGAACGCTCCCGTCCGCACGCGGCGTGGCCGGCCGGTCTCCATCGGCCGCTTCGCGCAACGCGGCTTGGTCAACCCCGAAGTCGACGCGTTCACCTACCACGCGTCCCGGTCCGGGATGAAGTACCGGCTGTACTCGCCGACGTCGGGACACGGCCGGCGGCCGTTGATCGTCTGGCTGCACGGCGGCGGAGAAGGCGCTTCCCTGCCGGACGGCTACTACGACAACGAGACCACGTTGCGCGCCAACCGGGGCGCGCTGGGGTTCGCCACCCGGGAGGCGCAAGGGATCTTCGACGGCGCCTACGTCGTCGCCCCGCAGAGCACGTCCGCCTGGATGGACGACGGTCCCCGCTTCGCCCCGCTCATCCACGAGATCATCCGGGACGTGCTCCGCACGCGGCCCGTCGACCCCGGACGCGTGTACGTCGCCGGCTGCAGCAACGGCGGCTACATGAGCGTGAAGATGACCACCGTCTACCCGGCGACGTTCGCGGCGTCGGTGCCGATCTGCGGCGTCGTCGCCGGCCGGAAGGAGGGCGACCCGCCGCTGGTGCCCGACGCCGAGCTGGCCGCGATCCGCACGCCCACCTGGCTGGTCGCCTCCCTCGACGACGACACGGTGGACCCGCGGGCCAACACCGTCCACGCGCACGAGCTCATCCCGCGCTCCGAGGTGACGCTCTACGACCACGTCGTGTGGAACGGTCATCAGTTCCCGGGCCACTGGTCGTGGATCTACGTGGCCCGCAACGACCCGAGCGTCCGCGGCACCCACGTCTGGCAGTGGATGGCGCGGAAACACCGGTGAGACCGGAGCCCGCGCGGCTCGGGAAGTGAGACTTGCGTCCCGTTGCACGATGCGGCATTTCATGGCTTACGCGGTGGAGACGGCCACCGCCCGGCGCGGCTTCTTCGTTGCGCGAACCGGAATTTCGTGCCTTCCGGGGCGGGTCGTTAGCTTCCGATTCATGGAATGGAGCTTGCGCACAGCCGAAGAACTCGTTGCCGCACTGCGTGCCGGCGCGGTGACGTCGGTGGAGCTGACCGACGAGGCGATCGCCCGGATCGAGCGCGACGACGAGGTGATCAACGCGATCTGCGTGCCGGACTTCGACCGCGCGCGGGCCGCCGCGCGCCGGGCCGACCAGGCGCGTGCGCGGGGTGAGGAGCGGCCGCTGCTCGGCGTTCCGGTGACGGTCAAGGAGTCCTACGACATCGCCGGGCTGCCCACGACCTGGGGCATGCCGCCGCACCGGGACCACGTGCCGGCCGAGGACGCGGTGCAGGTGTCGCGGCTCAAGGACGCGGGCGCGGTGGTGCTCGGCAAGACCAATGTCCCGTTGGGGCTGCAGGACATCCAGAGCTTCAACGAGATCTACGGCACCACCACCAACCCGTGGGACCGCGGTCGCACGTCGGGCGGATCCTCGGGCGGGTCGGCGGCGGCACTGGCCTCCGGGTTCGGCGCGCTGTCCATCGGCTCCGACATCGCCGGCTCGCTGCGCACCCCCGCGCACTTCTGCGGCGTCTACGCGCACAAGCCGACGCTCGGACTGGCGGCCACCCGCGGCATGGTCCCGCCGTCCGAGCCGGCGTTGCCGGCCGACCTCGACCTCGCCGTCGTCGGTCCGATGGCCCGCACCGCGTGCGACCTCACGCTCCTGCTCGACGTCATGGCCGGACCGGACCCGCTGACGCACGGCGTGGCGCACCGGCTGGCGCTGCCGCCGTCCCGCCACCAGCGGCTCGGCGAGTTCCGGGTCCTGGTCCTCGACGAGCACCCGCTCATCCCGACCGGAGCCGCCGTGCGGGCGGGCGTGAACCGGGTGGCGGCGACACTCGCCGACGGCGGCGCCCCGGTCGCGCGGCACAGTCCGCTGCTGCCCGACCTGACCGAAGCCGCGACGCTGTACATGCAGTTGCTGATTTCGGGCTCGGTCGCGCGGTTTCCGATGGAATCGTACGAGCCGCCCGGCGCGGACGACCGGAGCCTCGACGCCGAGCGGCTGCGCGCCTTGGCGTTCAGCCACCGCGACTGGCTGGCGGCGAACCACCGCCGCGAGGTCCACCGCGACGCCTGGCGGCGGCTGTTCACCGAGTTCGACGCGGTGGTGTGCCCGATCACGCCGACCCCCGCGTTCCCCCACGACCACCACCCGAACCCGCTGGAAAGGCACATCGACATCGACGGCACCGAGTACCCGTACTTCGACCAGCTCGTCTGGGCCGGCGTGGCCACGATGCCCGGCCTGCCCGCCACGGCCGTCCCCGCGGGCCGGTCCGCCGAGGGCCTGCCGGTGGGGGTACAGCTCATCGGCCCGATGTTCGAGGACCGCACCCCGCTGCGACTGGCCGAACTGCTGGAACAGAAGATGGGCGGCTTCCGGCCACCGAAGCAGGACCGGTCACGGCTGGGGCGTGCCGTCAGCGGGTGAGCGTCGGGTCACCACTCGGTGATGAGCGGGGTGTCCGGTTCGTGCCGCCGCCAGAATTCGGTGAGCCGGACGAGGCGGGCGGGCGCGGCGATGCCGCGCACGGTGGCGATCCTGCGCCCGGTGAGGTCGAACGTCACGGCGCCGACAACCTGGCCGCCGAGCACGAAAAGCAGGGCTGGGGCGCCGTTGACCAGCGCGTGGTGCACGGCGGGCGCACCGCCGGCGAATCGCCGTTTCGCGGGGGTGGGCTTGAAGCCGGCCCGTGCCACCGCGGCGATGCGCTCGGCGGTGTCGTACCGCAGCAGCGTCCCGGTCAGCCCGGCGCCGTCGGAGATCGCGACCGCGTCGTCGGTGAGCAACTCCACCAGCCGTTCGGTGCGGCCCGAAGAAGCGGCGGCGAGGAACTCCGCCACGATCTCGCGGGCGGACGCCGGATCGACCTCGCCGCCGCGGCGCGCGGCGGTGACGCGGCGCCGAGCCCGGTGGAGGTGCTGCTGGCTGGCGGCCTCCGTGACGTCGAGGATCTCGGCGATTTCGGCGTGGCTGTAGGAAAACGCTTCGCGCAGGACGTACACCGCCCGCTCCACGGCCGAGAGGCGCTCCAGGAGCGTCAGCACGGCCAGGGAGACCGATTCGCGCTGCTCGAACGTGTCGGCCGGGCCGAGCATCGGGTCGCCGTCCAGGAGCGGTTCGGGCAGCCAGGCGCCGACGGTGCGTTCCCGGCGGGCGTGGGCCGACCGAAGCCGGTCGAGGCACAGGTTGGTGACGACCTTCGTCAGCCACGCTTCCGGCAGCTCGATCCGCGCCCGGTCGGCGGCCTGCCAGTGCACGAACGTGTCCTGCACGACGTCTTCGGCGTCCGCGGCGGAGCCCAGAAGCCGGTAGGCCAGCGAGGCCAGCCGGGTGCGGCCGGCCTCGAACCGGTTGGCGTCGAAGCGATCGGTGGCGGTGCTGTTCACGCGAGTCACCCTAGGCAGTCAGGAGATCGCTTCTCGGCGGGACGGCGGTCAGGCGGTGCTTGCGCCGGGGGACGCCGAAGGTCGGGTGCGAGGTGGCCCACAGCGAGCCGGTGAGGATGCTCGTCTTGATCCGCGCGGCCGTCCGGCCGCCCAGGTACTTCGGCTTCGCCCGCCCTTCCTCGTCCACCGTCTGCAGGATCCCGTCGCGACGCCCGAGGCTGATGGCGTGGTAGGTGTGAACCAGCTTGGTGGTCGCCACCTCCCGGCCGGTCAGGCGTCCCACGATCGCTTCGATCGCCTGCTTGCCGGTGTAGCCGGCCGAGCCGCAGGACATCGGCAGCGGCCGGCCGTTGTCGCCGATGGCGTGGACGCTGTCGCCGATCGCGTAGACGTCCGGATGCGAGACCGACCGCATAGTGCGATCGACGACGATCCGACCCTCTTCGGTAACCTACAGCCCGCTCGCGGTGGCGATGGGGCTGACCGCGAACCCGCCGGCCCACACGGTGGCGCCGGACACCAGGGACGCTCCGTCGCCGCACAGCACCCGCGCGGCTTCGACCGCCTCGACGCCGGTGTGCTCCAGGACGGTGATGCCCAGCCGGTCGCAAGCCTGGCGCAAGTGGTTGCGGGCCAGGGAGAGCCGGGCGCCCAGCTCGCCGCGGGCGACCAGCGTGACCGGCAGGCCGGGCCGCGATTCCGCGATCTCGGTGGCGGTCTCGATGCCGGTCAGCCCGTCGCCGATGACCACCACACTCCCGCCTTCGTGTCGTCCGCCGAGGCTGTCCAGACGCTCGCGCAGCCGCAACGCGGAGGGCCGGCCGGCGACGGTGAAGGCATGCTCGGCCACCCCGGGGACGCCATGATCGGCGACGTGGCTGCCGAGCGCGTAGACAAGCGTGTCGTAGCCCAGCTCGCCGCCGCCGTCGCTGTCGGCCACGGTGACGAGCCGACGCTCGGGGTTGACGGCGGTGACCCGGGCCGGGCGCAGCCGGATCCCCGTGCCCGCGAAGACGTCGGTGAGTTCCGGGGACGCGATATCCTGCCCCGCGGCCAGTTGGTGCAGCCGCATCCGCTGGACGAAGTCCGGCACGGCGTTGACGACGGTGATCTCGGTGTCCACAGGGGACAGCCGGCGGGCCAGGTTCCCGGCCGCGAAAGTCCCGGCGTAGCCGGCACCGAGAACGAGGATGCGGTGCTTCATGGGGTGCTCCTGTCGGTTCGCTTGCTCTCGATGGCTTGAGCGGGACAGCGCCTCGATTGCTGACAGGAACTGTGCGTGACTTGGGTCACCCCAGCGGTCCTTCCACGCCATGGCCGGGCCTTCTGCCCCGCCGAGGCCGCCCCGGAAGTTGACCACCGGGCGGCCGCGACGTGGACGCTCAGGAGACCTTGCGCCGGTAGGCCGCGGTGGCGAAGGCGTAGGCGACGACGAGGATTCCGGCGCACCAGGCGAGGGCGGTCCAGCTGTCGCCGCCGACCGGCGCCTGCGTGAACAGGGCGCGGAGGGTGGTGACGATGGACGTCACCGGCTGGTGTTCGGCGAACCAGCGCACCGGCCCGGGCATCGTGCCGGTCGGCACGAACGCCGAGCTGAGGAACGGCAGGAAGATCAGCGGGTAGGAGAACGCGCCGCCGCCTTCGGCTGTCTTGGCGGTGAGGCCGGCGAGGACCGCGATCCAGGTCAGCGCCAAGGTGAACAGGAGCAGGATGCCGGTGACCTCGAGCCAGGCCAGGACGCCGGCGCTCGAGCGGAAGCCCATCAGCAGGGCGACGGCGACGACGATCACGAGCGAGATCAGGTTGGCGACCAGCGAGGTCAGCACGTGCGCCCACAGCACGGCCGAGCGGGTGATCGGCATGGAGTGGAAGCGTTCGAAGATTCCGCTCTCGAGGTCGGAGAAGAGCCGCAGCGCCGTGTAGGCGATGCCCGAGGCGATCGTGATCAGCAGGATGCCGGGCAGCAGGTAGTTCACGTACGAGGCCGAGCCGGTGTCGATCGCGCCGCCGAAGACGTAGACGAACATCAGCATCATGGCGACCGGTGTGATGACGGTCGTGATGATGGTGTCCAGGCTGCGGGTGATGTGGCGCAGGGAGCGTCCCAAGAGGACGGTGGTGTCGCCGAGGGCGTGCGTGGTCATCGGTTCTCGCTTTCCGTGCGGTGGCCGACGACGGCGAAGAAGACGTCTTCGAGGGTCGGCTGTTTCTCGACGTACTCGACCTGGGCGGGCGGGAGGAGCTGCTTGAGTTCGGCGAGGGTGCCGTTCACGATGATGCGGCCCTCGTGCAGGATCGCGATCCGGTCGGCGAGCTGTTCGGCCTCGTCCAGGTACTGGGTGGTGAGCAGCACCGTCGTGCCGCGCGCGGCGAGGCCCTTCACCGCGTCCCAGACCTCCAGGCGCGCTTCGGGATCGAGCCCGGTGGTCGGCTCGTCCAGGAAGATCACCGGTGGATCGCCGATCAGGCTCATGGCGATGTCCAGGCGGCGGCGCATGCCTCCGGAGTAGGTCGCCACCTTTCGCGTGGCGGCGTCGGTCAGGGAGAAGCGCGCCAGCAGGTCGTCGGCGATCTTTCCGGGGTGCTTCAGGCGCCGGAGCTTGGCGATGAGGACGAGGTTTTCCCGGCCGCTGAGGATTTCGTCGACGGCGGCGAACTGGCCGGTGAGGCTGATGGCCGCGCGCACGTCGCCGGCCTGGGTGACGACGTCGGAGCCGGTGACCGCGGCGGTCCCCGCGTCCGGCTTCAGCAGCGTCGACAGGATCCGCACGACGGTGGTCTTGCCGGCGCCGTTCGAGCCGAGCAGGGCGAAGATGCTGCCCCGCTCCACGTCGAAGTCCACGCCGCGTAGGACCCGCAGTGTCTTGTACGACTTCTCGAGGCCGCGAACTCGGATCGCTGTCATGGTCATCCCCTCGTCGGACTACTCAGTGGTGCTGAGTACTGGTATACAGTAGTACTGACTAGTGGCGCCAGGGCGAGCCCGGAGGAGCGATGGACGATCTGACGGAGATGCTGAAAGGCACCCTCGAAGGCTGCGTGCTCGAGATCATCGGCGGCGAGGAGACCTACGGCTACGCCATCACGCGCCGGCTGAACGACCTCGGCTTCGGCGACGTCGTCGAGGGGACCGTGTACACGATCCTGTTGCGGCTGGAGAAGAACAAGCTCGTCCAGGTGACGAAACGGCCGTCCGAGAAGGGGCCGCCGCGCAAGTTCTACCGGCTCAACGAGGCCGGTCGCGAAGAACTCGGCCGGTTCTGGGCTAAGTGGCAGTACGTGTCGTCGCGCATCGACAAGTTGAAGGAGGGCGGGAAATGAACTTCTGGGAGACCGTCACCGGCAGCGACATGACCCGGGAATACCAGGCGTTCGAAGCCAGAGCCGGCGCGCTGCCGGAGGACTACCGGGCGGCGTGGGAGCAGATCAAGGCACACCTCGTCCCGTACGGGGACTTCACCGGCCGCAACCTGATGCCGATCCTCGACGGTGCGCTGGGGCTGCTGGAGGAAACCGCGGCGGAGGGGCAGAGCGTCCACGACGTACTGGGGGACGACATCGGCGGCTTCTGCGCGGCGCTCGCCGGCGGGGAAGAGTCCCGGACCTTCCGCGACCGGTGGCGGAGACAGCTGAACAGGAATGTGGCGAGAAAACTGGGCCGGCTGGGAGGCTGAGATGGGCATCCACGACATCATCGAGGGCAAGAAGCAGTGGCGGGCGCACCAGGCGCGGGTCAAGGCCCTCCCGCCGGACTACCGGATCGTCTACCAGGAAATGCAGAAGTACCTCTTCAAGGTCGGCCCGGTCGACCTGCTCGAGGGCAACCTGCTCTCGGGCATCGTCGACTTCTTCGAGGAGGGCGCCGCGACCGGTAGGGGAGTCCTGGAAGTGATCGGCGAGGACGTCGCCGCCTTCTGCGACGAGCTGATCAAGGACTCCCGGACCTACGCCGACATCTACCAGGAGTCGATCGAGGAGAAGCCGGGGAAGTAGCCGGTCAGTGCGGAAAAGGGCGGAAAGCGGCTCGACGCCGACCGGGCGTCCCCGTGGCCCGAAGACACGTCCGGAATTTTCCCGGCGGAAGCGCAACAGCCCGCCCGGGTAGCGGCATCTTAAGGGTGTGCAGTTCGAAGAGTTCTCACGTGAGCAACTGCCCGGCCTGGTGCGCTTCGCGGGCGTGCTGACCGGTGACCGTGAGCTGGCCCAGGACGTGGTGCAGGACGCACTGGTGCGCGCGCACCAGGGATGGCGGCGGGTGGCGGCCGCGGACCGGCCGGACCTGTACCTGCGGAAGATGGTCGTCAACGGCTACCTCGGCTGGCGCCGCCGGTGGTACCAGCGGTCGGTGCACTCCGCCTCCGACGTCACCGGGTTCGGCGAGCCGACCGCGCCCGATCCGGCGTCGCGGATCGCCGAAGCCGACCACCTCACCGGCCTGCTCGCGGGGCTGAGCCGCGCCCAGCGGGCGTCGATCGTGCTCCGGTTCTACGAGGACCGCGACGACGACGAGATCGCCGCGGTCCTCGGCTGCGCGCCCGGAACCGTGCGCAGCCACATCTCGCGTGGCCTGAGCGCGCTGCGCGTCCAGCTCAAGGAAGGCAAGGAAAGCGTGTGATGACCGACCTCGACGATGTGCGTCGCGCCCTGCGCGCCCGGGAGTCCCTGGCGCCCGACCCCGGCGACGTGCTCGCCACCGTGACCCGCCGGATCCGGCGCCGCCGCACGATCAGCGTCGCGGCCGTGACGCTCACCGTGGCCGCCCTCGGTGCTGGTGCGGTCGCGCTGCTGGATCGGGGCGTCGCGACGGTACCGCCGGCGACGCTCGCGAGTTCGGCGTCCGCCGCGCCGGCCACCGGGAAGGTACCCCCGCCCGCGCCGGCGATCAGCCTCCAGGACAGCTCCTGGGGCCTGCTGATGTGGTCCACCCGGCCGCACTTCGCCGCCCTGCACTACGGGCAGGCCCACCAGTACGCGTTCGAGATCGACGTCCGTGACGGCGCCGCACCGGCCAGTGCCCTGGCCGCGAAGCCGACGGCCGCCGGTCAGCTCCCGAACCCGAAGTCGGTCATGTGGCAGGACGGACCGGACCGGTGGATCTGGGCGAGGACCACGAAGCCCATGACGGCCGGGGAAATGCTGACCTTGCTGGGGAAGATCGGCACCACGCCGCCGGTGGTCGCGTCGCCTCTCAAGTCGGTGCGGGTGCCCGAGGGGCAGGAGGTCGGCTCGTTCACCAGCGAGCCCGAGACCAACACCCTGGTGCTGTGCCCCGGCGCCGTGGTCGGGAAAGCCCCGCTCGACAGCCGGTGCTTCTCCCTGACCGTGTCGCTGACGAGCCACTTCGCGGACAGCGCTTTCCCGCAGGACCCGCTGCCCGTGCACCAGCACCGGGCGGTCGGGGCCTACACCGTCGAAATCGACAGCTCGCCCGCCAACGAGCAGGCCGCGCGGGCGTTGCTGGACTCCGTCCGGCTCGACCGCTGAGGACAGCCGGGACAGCCGCCGCGCCCGGCTGTCCCGGTGCACGGCCGAACCGTCGACGGGACCCCCGGACCACATCCCTGCGGGCGAGGCGCCCGCCGCGGCCGTCAGGAGCTTCGATGCGTGCCTTCCTGCTCGTCGTCCTGGTGGGTCTCGTCTTCGGTTCGCTCACGGCGGCGGTCTGGCTTCGTCCCGCGAAAGCGCCGGCCACGGCGGGAAAACCCGTCTCCCACCCACCGTCGCCGCCGGGCTTCCCGGCCACCCGGGCGGCCCTGCCGGGTCCGGACGGCGGCAAGGTGGCCGTCGAGATCCGGGGCGAGCTGTCCTGGGCGTTGCGGGAGCTCGGCACCGGTGCCGTGGTCGGCGACGGGACGTTGCGCAACACCACCGAATCGATGATCAAGATCTGGCTGGCCGTGGACTTCCTCGCGTCGCGGGACTCGCGGATCCCGGCCGAAGACGAGGCCCGGGTGACCCGGATGATCCGGGTCAGCGACGACCGCGCCGCCCAGACGCTGTACCTCCGGCTCGGCGGGGACGCCTCGATCCGGCGCATGATCTCGACCTGCGGGTTGCACGACACGCTCGTCCACCCGGGCTGGTGGTCCAAGACCACGATGTCCGCGCCCGACGCGACCGAGCTCGGCCGCTGCGTGGTCCGCGGCCCGGGGGTGAGCCCGCAGTGGCGGGACAAGCTGCTCGGGCTCATGCGGTCGGTCGATCCCGCCACCGCCTTCGGCATCGCGGAGGCGCCGGCGCTCGCGGGCCGGTCTCCCGCCGTCAAGAACGGCTGGACCCGGCACGGGACCTGGTGGGCGGTGAACTGCCTGGCGATCTGGGACCACTGGGTGCTCGCGGTCATGGTCCACTACCCGGACCGGGGTGACGAGCACCGGTACGGGGCCGAGGTGTGCGAAACCGTGGCCCAGCAACTGTTCGGCCGTGTCGACCCCGGTTTCGCGCCGGGGCCGGGGACCGGATGACGGCGACGGCCGCCGGCGCCGCGCTCACCCCGCGGCGCTGACGAGCCCGGTCCGGTAGGCCAGCACCACGGCCTGCACCCGGTCCCGCAGGTCGAGCTTGGTGAGGATCCGCGAGACGTAGGTCTTCACCGTTTCCACGCTCAGCACCAGCTCGGCCGCGATCTCCGCGTTCGACAGGCCGCCGGCGATCAGCTCCAGCACCGCCAGCTCCCGGGGCGCGAGCCGCTCCAGCGGGCCTCCGGCGGGTGCCGCCGGCTGGATCCGGTCGGCGTACCGGCCGATCAGCGTCCGGGTCACCGCCGGGGAGAGCAGCGACTCGCCGCGGGCCACCGTGCGGACCCCGGCGGCGAGCTCGTCCAGGGGCGCGTCCTTGAGCAGGAACCCGCTCGCCCCGGCCCGGAGCGCGTCGTAGACGTACTGGCCGACGTTGAACGTCGTGACGACCAGGACCTTCGCCGGCGTCTCCGCGCCGGGGCCGGCGACGCGGCGGGTCACCTCGATCCCGTCCAGGAACGGCATCTGGATGTCCATCACGACGACGTCCGGGCGCAGCCGGCCGATCTCGGTGAGCGCTTCGCGGCCGTTCGCGGCCTGCCCGACGACCGCCATGTCGGGCTGGGCGCCGAGCACGGCCACGTACCCCGCGCGGATGAGCTGCTGGTCCTCGCAGATCAGCACCCGGATCGGGTCGCCGGTCACCGGTCGCTCCCCACCGGGGTGCCGCCGGTCGGGAATTGCGCAATGACCCGGAATCCGTCCTCCGCGGGCCCGGCGGTGAACCGGCCGCCGAGCGCGCCGACCCGGTCGCGCAGCCCGGCCAGCCCGCGTCCACCGGAGCCGAGAACGCCGGGCGCGGTCGCCGGACCCCGCGTGGTCACCTCGATTTCGAGGAGGTCGGCACGGTAGCCGACGCGCACCGTCGCGGGACGGCCGGCGGCGTACTTCGCCGCGTTGGTCAGTGCTTCCTGCACGATCCGGTACGCGGTGAGCTCGGTTTCCGGCGGCAGCTCCGGGCGTTCGCCCGCTTCGACGAGCTCGACCACCCGGCCCGGCTGGTCGACGAGGGTGCGCAGGGCGCCCAGGCCCGGTGTGCGCGCGCCGGTCGCTTCAAGGACTCCGAGCAGGAACCGGAGTTCGGTGAGGGCGTCGCGACCCGAGCCGGTGATGGCGGCGAACACCCCGGGGGCGTTCTCGGGCGGGAGGTACCGCGCGGCGTCGGCCTGCACCACCATGGCCGTGACGTGGTGGGTGACGACGTCGTGCAGTTCGCGGGCGAGCCGTGCCCGCTCGTCCGCCGCCGCGGCCCGCGCGGTGAGCCGCCGCCGTTCGGCCTCCTGCCGCCGTCGTTGCCGCACCAGGGTGCCCAGCGACCAGAACAGGACCAGGACCGCGTAGTACAGGAGGTAGGTCAGCACGCCCGTGGGGGATCCGCGCAAGGTGACCGAGACCGCGAAGACCAGGTACCCCAGGGATATCGCCGCGGGCAGCGCCCGGCGGAACCGCTCCTCGCGCGCCCCGGCGGAATAGAGCGCGAAGTACAGCGCGAGGCTGCCGATCGTCGGTGGGTACGCGAGCACTTCGTGCGCCCCGAAACAGATCGCGATGAGCACGAGGGTCGCCGCGGGCCACCGGCTGCGCACCGCCAGCGGGAGCGTCTGCCCCAGGACCAGCAGCACCGCGAGGAATCCGCCGTCGTGCCTCGGCAGGTCGCCGAACTGGGCCCCGATCATCCCGAGCCCCGGCACGAAAGCGGCGGCCGTGACGGCCACGGCGAGGGCCCGGTCCCGGACCTCCGGGGTGACGTCCGCCCAGCGGTCCCGGAGACGTCCCAGCTTCGGCATGGCGGGGAGCCTAGCGAGGTCCGGCACGCCCCGGTCGCCCCGGCGGGAAAGGCGTTCGCACGAAGGAGTCCGGAGTGGTTCCGGGGGCCGGAATCAGGGCCCGCCGGGGCAGTTCGGTGCTGAATCCGCGGACTTTCCGTCGCCGGGCGGCGGCCGCCCCTCCACGGGACGGCCGCCGCCCGGCCGGGGTCACGGCCGCTTGACGTCGGTGCAGTCGAGGTCCTGGTCCGGCAGCCGGCCGCTGTCGAGGAACGCCACCGTCGCGTTGTCGGCGCAGGCCGAACCTTCGTGGTAGACGTAGTGCCCGCCGTTGTCGACGCCGACGAACGCGGCGCCGTCGCCCAACGCGCGGTGCAGGCCGACGCCGGAGTCCCACGGGGTCGCGTGGTCGCGGCGATTCTGCAGGATCAGCGTGTTGTGCGCGCCACCGGTGGTCACGGCGACCGGCTTCTCGATCGGCTGCGGCCAGAACGCGCACGGCCAGATGTTCGCCGGCATGCCCGCGCTCAGGGGCCAGGTCCTGCGGTCGGCGGCCGTGCGCTGGGCGTAGCTGCCGACGTCGTGGGACCACTCGGCGTCACCACAGGTCAGGGCGAGGAACAGGGTCGCCTGGTTGTCCGCCGGCACGCCCGGGGCCGCCGGGGAGTCGGCGAACACCTGCTGGAGCACCTTGCCGTCGGCGTCGGTGACGTGCCCGTCGGCCAGGTCCGCGGCCGCTTTCCAGACCTGGGCGAGCACCGGGAGCGTGTCGTTGTGGAGCAGCAGGGCGTAGGTGACGCCGCGCAGCAGCGCCCCGCTCAGCGCCTGCGGTGTGCCGGGCACCGGGGCCGGCCGGCGGTCGAGCCGGTCGGCGAGCGCGAGGTAGTTCCGTGTGACCTCCTCGGGGGTGGCGCCGAGCCCGAGGGCGGCGTTCTGCCCGGCGGCGACGGCGGCCGCGTCGGGGAACCGCTCGGCCATGCCCTTGCCCCAGCTCTCCGCTTCCCCGGCCCAGACGTGGGCGGGATCGACGTTGCCCTCCAGGATCATGCGGTCGGTCCGGTCCGGGTACAGCGCGCGGTAGACGGTCCCGAGGTAGGTGCCGTAGGACTGGCCCCAGTACGAGATCTTGGCTTCGCCGAGCGCTTCGCGGACGCGGTCGAGGTCGCGTGCGGTGTTGGCCGTGGTGAAGTAGCGCAGATCGGGCTTCGTGGCGCACTTCGCGGCCGTCGCGCGGGCGGCCTGGACGTTCGCGTCGATCGAGCCGTCGGCGGCGGGGTACGGGAAGAGCGCGGCGAGACTCGGGTTGTCGAGGCCGCAGCTCTGCGGGGTGCTGGTCCCGACGCCGCGCGGGTCGAAGCCGATCAGGTCGTAGCCGTCCAGGACGGGCTTGGGCAACGTCGGCGCCATCGCGCTGGGCGTGTCGAGACCCGGCAGCGCGGGGCCACCCGGGTTCAGCAGCAGGACGCCGTGGCGCTTCGCCGGGTCGGTGGCGCCCAGGCGGGAGATCCCGACCTCGATCGACGCGCCGTCCGGATGGCCGTAGTCGAGCGGCACCTTCACCTTCGCGCAGGTGAGCCGCGGATCCCGGGCCGTGCCGGGCGCCGCCGCCGGGCACGGGCCCCACGGGAGAGCCGCGGCCGCGGGGGTGTCCTCGTCGTCCGCGCTGTCACAGGCGGCCACGCCGAGAACGGTCAGGCCGGTGACCGCCAGGGCCGCGGCGAACCGGTGGCTCCGTCGCCCGGACCCGCGTGTCTTGCTCATGTGCTCGCCCTCCGATTTCCGCGCCGGCGAACCCCTTGCGGTCCGCCGCACGCGGTGAAGGCGACGAAGTTATCGAGATCGGGACGGCGAAGACGTCACCCCGGAGCGAGCAGTCCGAGTAGCTCGCCCGGGGGACAACGGGCTCAGAGGGATCCCGCGAGGCCGGCCGTCACGTCGGTGAGGAGCCGGTCGAACTTCCGCAGCACGTCCTGCGGCGGCGGCGTCCGGATGTATCCGAAGTAGACTTCGACGAATACGACGTTGTGTCCGATGTGGACACTGTAGTCCCGGCTGATGACGGCGGCGGGCTTGCCGTGGAACCGCCCGGTCAGCGAGCGGTTGCGCGTGCGAGCCGGCTGGGGGAGCGCGGGCGCCGGTCCCGGGGTGAGGACGCCGTCGAGGTGACCGCCGTCGAAGTTCTTTTGCGGGGTGCGAAAACGCGCGCACGCGCTCAGGGCGTCGTCCATCGCGGAAAACAGGTCGTCGACGCCGGTGTAGGACGTGATCGATGCCGACACGTACCCGCCGCCGACGGTGCCGTCCGCCGCGAAGGCGTAGGTGCGCTCGACGTCGGCGGTCCGCGGCAGGGCCTTCTCGGTGGCGCTGAGGCTCTTTTCCGCGGCGTCACAGGCGGGCGGGGTCACCGTCTCCGACGTCGATGGTGCGTTGTCCTCGAGCCGCGCGTCGGGGGGAAGGAGCGCGGGAAGGCGCGAGAGTGCCGCGGTGACGGCCGGTTCGTCCAGTGGCCGGCCGTGGTCCGCCGCCGTCGGCGGGGCAACCGGCGGGGCCGGAGGCGGTGACGGCACGGCCAACGCGGCGACCGCCCGACCGGCCGCGTAGTCGGACTCGGCGACGGTCACCGCCGAGAGCCCGCCGCCGACCAGGGCCACGGCCAGCAGGACGGTGGCGGCACCGGACCCCACGGCCCAGGCCGCCGCGCCCCACCGCGGGTTCCGGCGCGCCCAGGCGGACACGAGCGGCGAAGTCAGCGGAAGCGTGACGATCAGCGCGACCACCAGGAGCCAGCCGGGAAGCTGGACGGACTGCTGGAACACCGTCGATTCCCGGGCGTAGCCGGCGATCCGGACGGCCGTGTACTGGATGGCCCCGGCGACGGTGGTGACGAGCAAGCCACCGCCCAGCGCCGACGGGACCCCGGCCAGGGCGGCGCCGCGACGCCGGTTCGCGAGCACGACGGCCACGGTCGCGACCAGCCCGGCGAACGCGCAGATCCACCACCGCTGGTAGGCCAGGACGTACCGGAGGCTGTCGTCCTGGACGTCGTGCACCCGTACGAAGAAGGACAGCGCGGCGGCGGTTCCCCCGGCCAGGGCCGTCACCGCGATCACCGCCCCGACGACCGGCCGGGGCCGGCGCCACCGCGACCGCGCGGCGACCGCCGCGAGCCCGGCCAGGAGCACCGCCGGGGCGTACTGCCACGCACGATCACTGCCGAGCCCGGCGACGTGCCCGCGAGCGACCGCCGGGTCGTGGAACAGGAGGTAGGTCGCCACCGACGACGCGGCCCCGCTGACGGCCGCCGCCAGGGTGACCGCGACGGCGAGCGCGGCGCCGGCCAGGCTCAGCCGGTGGTGCGGGACGCTGCCCGCGGGAACGGCGAGGCGGGTCGCGATCGCCGACGTCAGCACGCAGACCGCGAACGCGGCCAGCGTCAGCACGACGACCAGCAGCGGCTGTTCCGGAGCGAAGAAGTCGGTGATCGCGGCGCTCGCCCCCGGTGTCGGCAGGCAGAACCCGGCGACCAGCCCGAGCACGGCACCGGCCCAGGGGCCCGCCCACGCGGGCTTCTCCCGCGCGGCCCGGCGGGTCCACGCGGGCAGCACGACCGTCGTCCAGAGCAGCGCTGCCACGGTCAGCGCGACGTCGGCGGACAGCCGCGGATCCTCGTCGACGAAGCCGAGCAGGTTCCTGAGCACGGCTTGGACGCCGTGGTAGGTCACCATCGCCACGACGCCGGCGGCGGTGGTGAAGACGAAACCGCCGTCCCAGTGCGCACCGCGGCCGGCCGGCGCGAGCCGGTCCGACACCGCCGGATGCGTGCGGAACACCCGGCCCGGCCACGAAACCGGGCTGCTTCCGGCGCGCAGGACGGTGGCCATCACGTCCGGATCGCCCGTGGCGTCCACCGCGTACCGGTCGGCGGCCAGCTCGCGGTGGCGCAGGAGCGCCGCGCGGACCACGATCAGCGCGACGGCGGTGACCGCGGCGACGATCAGCGATCCGCCGTAGAAGTCCCACATCGCCTCGGGCACGCCCAGGATCGGAAGCAACGCCAGGACCAGTACTGGGAAGACCAGCCAGCCGGCCCACCAGACCGCCGAGGCCCACCAGATGTCCCGCGCGCGGACGTGACCCAGCTCGTGCAGCACGACGACGTCGAACGCGGCCTGATCGGCGTAGGCGCAGGCCTGGGGGACGACGACCCACGGCCGGCCGCCGGGCAGGCCGGCGGTAAAGGCGTCCGTGACGGCCGTCGCGGGCGGGGCGACCACCAGCCGCGGCCGGCGTCGTCCGGTCAGGCCCTGGCTGTCGCACAACGTCCGGAAGCGGGCGGTCAGCGGTTCGAGGTCGGCGGGCGGCACCCCGGCGAGCCGGGAGGCCCGGAGCCGCCGGCGCGTGCCCAGGCCGCCGAGGACCATCAAGAGCCCGGCCGCGGCGGGCAACGCGGCCGCCCCGGCGAGGCTGGTGAACGCGAGCCGCCGGTCGTAGTCGCGCGTACAGCTGGCGTAGACCGGCCCCGCGGAAACCGGCTGCGTCGTCTCGGAGATCGAGATCCCGTTGCGGGCCAGGCAATCCTGCGCCGCGGTGTAGTCGCCGAAGTCGTGCGTGACGAACAGGGCCTCGGCGGCGCCCGCGCCGGTGGCGGCCAGCGCGAGCGTGACCAGGACGTAGACCCACCACAGGCGCGACGGTGCGGGCACGGCGCGCAAGCGGTGCCCGGCCTCGGGCTCGTCCACGGCCGGCAGGACGGGGGCGCTCACCCGCGGCCACCGTCCGCCGCCCGGCGCAGGACACCGTGCACGGCGTCGCTCAGCAGCGTCGCCTCGGCCTCGTTCAGGCCGAGCGTCCGGCCGTGGTCGACGCACGCGGCCCGGATCTCGTCGATCCGGTCGACGTCCAGGACGAGCTGCGCCGGCCTCGCCGCCGGCGGCCGCCGGCGCCACCACCGGCGGCGTTGCAGACCGGCGAACCCCGCCGCGCCCAGCACCTGCCCGGCCGTGTTCGTCAGCAGCGGGAAGATGATGGTGCCGAGCACCGAGAAGTCCGTTCCCCCGAACCGGACCTCGCCGCCGGACCAGCCTTTCGCGGACCGGCGGGGATCCTTCCCGGCCGTCCACTCGGCGGTCACCAGCGCGAGGTAGGGCAACTGCCGAGGGGCGACCTCGGCGACCACTTCCCGCGCGAGGTCCGCGAAATCGATCGTGATCCGGGCGGGCGGCACCTCGCTCTCGCGGCTCTCGCGGCTCTCGCGGCTCTCGCGGCTCTCGCGGCTCTCGCGGCCGACGTTCTCCGGACGGGGCATCCCGGTCATCCGTTCATCCGATCCACACGCTCACACAGCACGAACAGCACGGGGCGTCAGTCGTCGCGCGTGCGCCGGGAGTTACAGCGGCGGCCGAACATCTTCTGGCGGACGCCGCGCCTCGTCCCGGGTGACGGGCGTCATCTGGACTGTTCGTCCAAGCCTTGTACAGTCAGTCCGGTGAGCAACGAGCACCCTGTCGAAGCGCTCGCCCGGGTGCGCGATGTCTGAGCGGGACGCGATCCTCGCCGCGCTGGCTCCGGTGGCCGACGGCATCGCGGCGACCTTGGGCTCGTTCTGCGAAGTCGTCGTCCACGACTTCCGCCGCCCGGAGACGTCGGTGGTGGCGATCGCCGGATCGGTCACCGAACGCAGCGTCGGCGGGTCGATGAGCGAAATCGGCATGGGCCTGCTGGCACGCGGCGACGACGCCGAGGACCAGCTGAACTACGTCACCCGCACGGCGTCCGGGAAGCTCGTGAAGTCCTCGACCATGCTGCTGCGCGACAGCGGCGGCGCGGTGTTCGGCGCGCTGTGCGTCAACCTCGACGTGACGGCCCTCGGGCAGCTGCGGACCCTCGTCGGCGAGCTGGCCGAGACCGGGACGGCCACCGAGACACCGACCACGACGTTCGGCGACGACGTCGGCGCGGTCGTGGACGCGATCGTCGACGAACACCAGCTGCGCCTGAACAAGCCGTGGGCCGCGCTGAGCCGTGAGGAACGCCTCGACCTGTTCCGCAGCCTGCACGAGCGCGGCGTCTTCGCCGTCCGGCGCGCGGTGCCCCAGGTCGCCGCCCGGATCGGCATCTCCCGCGCCTCCGCCTACACCTACCTCGCCGAAATCCGCGCCCCAGGAGCCTCATGACCCCGCCCGTGACCTTCGACGACATCCGCGACGCCGCCGCCCGCCTGGCCGGCGTCGCCCACCGGACCCCGGTCGTGCGCTCGCGCACCCTCGACGACCTCGTCGGCGCCGAAGTCCTGCTGAAGTGCGAGAACCTCCAGCGCATCGGGGCTTTCAAGTTCCGCGGCGCGTACAACGCCGCTTCGCGGCTCTCGCCGGAGCAGCTGGCCAAGGGGATCGCCGCGTACTCGTCCGGCAACCACGCCCAAGCCGTCGCGCTCGCCGCCCGCGAACTCGGGAGCAGCGCGGTCATCCTGGTCCCCGAGGACACCCCTCAGTCCAAAGTGGACGCCACCAGGGGGTACGGCGCCGAGATCGTCACCTACGACCGGTACACCGGCGACCGGGTCGCGCTCGGCGAGGCGCTGGCGGCCGACCGGGGACTGGCGCTGATCCCGCCGTACGAGCACCCGCACGTCATCGCCGGCCAGGGCACCGCGGCGCTGGAACTGCTCGAAGACGCGGGCCCGGTCGGCACCCTGGTCGTCCCGGTCGGCGGCGGTGGCCTCATCGCCGGCAGCTCGACCGCTGCGAAGGCGCTTCGGCCCGGCATCCGCGTCGTCGGCGTCGAACCCGAGGAGGGCGACGACACCAAGCGCTCGCTCGAGGCGGGCGAACGCGTCTCGATCCCCGTCCCGCGGACCATCGCCGACGGCCAGGCCGCCTCGATCCCGGGCGAGCTGACCTTTTCGATCAACCGGAACCTGGTCGACGACATCGCGCTGGTCTCCGACGACGCTGTGCGCGAAGCGATGCGATTCGCCTTCGAACGCCTCAAGCTCGTCCTCGAGCCCAGCGGCGCGACCGGCCTGGCCGCCCTGCTCAGCGGTCAGGTGACCGCGTCCGGACGGGTCGGGGTGATCATCAGCGGCGGGAACGTCAGCCCGGAACGCTTCGCGGAGCTCACGACCCGGTGATGGCCAGCAGCGCCGCGGTGAAGGGAGCCGGGTCGAGGTCGCCGCGCACGGCGAGCTGCTGGGTGTAGCCGTGGCAGAGGGCCACGAACGCTTCGGCGATGCGGGCCGCCTCGGCCGGCTCGCGGCCGGGGAGGAGCGCGGCGACCGCGCCGCGCAGGTCGTCGAGCTGCCGGTCGACGAGGGCGGCGAGCGGCGGGGAGACGGCGGCCTCGGCGTAGATCTGGGCGACCAGCCGCGCGTGGTCCTCCTCGCGCGCCAGGGTGCGGACGTGCTGGAGGAAGGCGTGGACGGACTCGGCGGTCAGCTCGGCGGGCAGCGCCTGGCCCGCCTGGTCGCAGATGGCGGCGACGATCTCGTCCTTGCCCTTGAAGTACCGGTAGATCGCGCCGACGGAGAGGCCGGAGGCTTCGACGATGTCGGTCATGGACGTCCGCGCGAAGCCGTGGGTGGCGAAGCGGGCGCGGGCGGCGTCGAGGATCTGCCGGCGCCGCGCGTCGAGGTGGGCTTGGGTGACTCTCGGCATAAAAGAACGACCATTCGTTTTTTCTGGTAGCGTCCGAACCCTACCCCATCGCTCGTGTCCTAGGAGACTCTCGTGCGCTACCAGACCTTCGGACGACAGACCGGCCTGCGGGTCTCGGAGTACGTCCTGGGCACGGCCAACTTCGGGTCGGCGCCCACCGCCACGGGCCTGCCGGGCGCCAAGGCGATCTTCGAGGCCTTCGTCGCGGCCGGCGGCACCACGTTCGACGTCTCGAACATCTACCAGGGCGGTGAGGCGGAGACCGTCCTCGGCGATCTCCTCGGTCGTGAGCGCGACGACTTCGTGGTGATCACGAAGTACAGCGGGACCCGGCAGGCCCAGGTCCGGCCGGGCACGACGGGCAACAGCCGCAAGACGATGATCCGATCGCTGGAGGAGAGCCTGCGGCGGTTGAAGACCGACTACGTGGACGTCTTCATGCCGCACTTCCCCGACGGCGTGACCCCGGCATCGGAGATCCTGGCCGGCTTCGAGGACCTGACCCGATCGGGCAAGATCCGCTACGGCGGACTGTCGAACTTCCCGGCCTGGCGCGTGGCGGGCGCCGCCGTCCGATCGGAGCTGACCGGGCGCGCGCCACTGGCCGGCATCCAGATCGAGTACAGCCTGGCCGAACGGTCCGCGGAGCGGGAGCTCATCCCGATGGCGCGGGCCCACGGGTTGGGCGTCGTGCTGTATTCGCCGTTGGCGGGCGGTCTGCTGACGGGCAAGTACCGGCACGGCGAGCAGGGACGTCTCAGCGCCCGAGGGACAGCGGCAACCGAGGGGGCGGCCGTGGTCGACGCGGTTCTCGCGGTGGCCGAGGAGATCGGCACGGGTCCGGTCCAGGTGGCCTTGGCGTGGTTGCGTCATCGCGCCGAGCAGGCGGGGACGTCGATGATCCCGATCGTCGGCCCGCGCACGCCGGCCCACCTGGAGGGCTACCTCGACGCTTTGACGGTGGAGCTGAGCGAGAAGCAGAGCCGGTTCTTGGACGAGGCCGGCGAGATCAGGCTGGGCGCACCACACGAGGACGTGGCGGCGGCGCTGGCCCACGGCGCCGACGGGGACCGGAGCCTGCTGGACGCTCCGCTGGTTCCCGTGGCGTGAGCCGGGCTTTCCGGAAGGGATGACGATGGCCGAAGCCGAGGGCGTGCACCCGATCGCCGAGTTCGCCATGACGACTGTGGCGAGCTATCGCCTCATCACCCTGCACGACCAGGACAACGACGCCGGCGTCGGCAGCGCCGAAGCCATCGATCGACTGGAGACGGCCATCGCGGCCAGTACCGGCTACGAGCTGTTCATCGGCTGTGTCCAGGATCTGTTCCCGGTCACCGTGCGCGTCCTGGTCCGGGACGACGAGCCCGGGCGCTCGGCCGGCAAGCCTCGGCTCTCCCTCGAGTGCCCCACCGGCCGGCTCGTCCTCGGCTCGCCGACGGGTGAGGTCGCCGACTTCGAGCTGGCAACCGGACCGGGGGAGTACGACGTCGCCGTCACCCACCGCGGTCGCGACGAAGCCCGCCGGGTCCTCCGCGAAGCCCTCGAGAGCACCGAACCGGACGCCCTGGAACAGCTCGGCCGGCACGCGGGCCTCGAGGGCTACACGATCAGCCTTTGGTACCGCGGCCCCGTCGAGGACGAATGATCTCCGCGTTTCGGACCCGGCGTCGTTCTCGAGGCCGTGGTTCTTCTGGGCGGACTCGATGTTCTGCGAGCTGGCGCCGGCAGTAGCCGACGACGTGGACCGTGGGCACTACGGGTCTTGCCCGGGTCGCCTTGTCGACTTCGTCAGCCCGCGCGGCCGTCAGTAAAGCCCTCACCGCCGTCCACTGCGAAATCCGGCTTCCAAACCGTCGATGAGCGCGCGAAGTCGTAGCCGCCGGGTTAGTGTCTTCGCTGCAGGCCGGTGCGCCCCCTCCCCCTCGGCGCGCCGGCCTGTGTCTTGCCTACCGGATCAGCTGATCGGCAGCCGGACCACCGCCGGTGTCGTCGGTTGCGGGGACCCCGTGGCGGGTTCGGTGGTGATGCCGATGCGGTCGACGTCCGATGGCAGCGCCGCGGTCACCGTGCCGGACCCGGAGTGCAGCAGCCCGGCGGACTGCGCGCCGCGCCGGCCGATCAGCCACACCTGGTACGCGTGGCCACCGTCGAGCGCCGGCAGCGCGTCCGTTGCGATGACCGCTTCGCCGCGTTGCCGGGAGAAGGTCACCTTCGCCGAACCGCCCGGATCGCCCGGCGCGCCCAGCGTGACCACGTCGGGTGCGGGCAAGGCGACCTGCACGCTCGGCGTCGAGGGGGACTGGAGCGCGCCGATGCCGATGCCGCCGGCGAGGAGCGCGGCCGCCGCGGCGACGGCCGCCATCGCGACGGTCACGCGCTTGCGCCACCGGCGCGGCCGCGGCCCGGTGGTGATCGACGGCGGGAGCTGCCGCGTCGCCGTGATCTCGGTGAGGACCCGGCTGCGCAGCCGGGCGGCGGGGGCGGTCGTCATCGCCAGTCCGAGCTTCGCGGCGGTCGCGCGGAACTCGGCGACCTCGCCCTCGCAGACCGAGCACTCGGCCAGGTGCCGGGTGAACGCGGCCCGTTCGAGGTCGGTGACCGCGTCGAGGGTGTACGCGCCGGTCAGGGTGTGGACGTCGGCGGTGGTCATCGGGTCGCTCCCAACGCGTCCCGCAGGCGGATCATGCCGTCGCGCATGCGGGTCTTGACGGTGCCGGTCGCGACGCCGAGCTTTTCGGCGACCTCCCGGCAGGTGAGTCCGTGGTAATAGGCGAGCAGGAGGGATTCCCGCTGCAGCTCGGTCAGGGCGGACATCGCCGCGCGGACCTCCGAATGGTCCTCTGTGGACAGTGCGGTCTCGACGACGTCGTCGTAGGGCTGCCGGACGTCGAGCAGGTCGACGCGGTCCTCGCGGTCGCGCGCGGACTGCTCGGAGCGGACCCGGTCGACGGCCCGGCGGTGCGCGATGGTCAGCGCCCAGGTCGTGACCTTGGCGCGGGCCGGGTCGAACTGCGCGGCCTTGCGCCAGATCTCGAGCAGGACCTCCTGCGTGACCTCTTCCGCGTGGGGCCGGGACCGCAGCACCTGCAGCACGGTTCCGAAGATCGGGCCGGCGAGACGGTCGTACAGAAGGGAAAACGCCTGCTCGTCGCCGAGTGCGACGCGTCCGAGGAGCTCCTCGGACGTCGGCGCCGGGCCGGGGGTGCTGTCGGGTGGTGGTCGGAGAGCGGTCAGTGCGGCGCGCGCGGCGGCCATGGCGAATCCTTCCCGGCCGGAGCCGAGCCCGGGCCCATGGCGGACGGAGTACGCCGCGGGCGAGCTATCACCGGTGATTCGTCGGTCGGGCCCCCGCGTATTGGTCCGGATGTCCGGCGGTGTCGGCCGTCACCTGTTCGGGCGGTCTCCGGTGTCGGTGTGGTCACAGGACCCATACCTCACGAGACCAGGGCCGAATACGGGACATGGCCGCTCCCTCAGTGACGCTCCCACCCGACAGTCCCGCTCCGCCCCGGCGGACACGGCTCCGGTTCTTCGCGGCCGCGTTCACCGGTGTCCTCGCCCTCGCCGCCGCGCTGGCCGCCGGGCACCTCGTGGCGGGCTTCATCAACATCAACGCCTCGCCCTACCTGGCGGTGGGCAACGGCGCCATCGACCTCACGCCGATCGAGCTGAAGGACTTCGCCGTCCGCACCTTCGGCACCTACGACAAGCTGGTGCTCCTGGGCAGCATGGCCGTGGTGATGGTGGGGGTCGCCGCGCTGGCGGGTGTCCTTTCGCGACGGTCGCCGGTGCCCGGGACCGTGCTGATCGCCCTGTTCGGCCTGGTCGGCGCCTTCGCCGTGTACCAGCGTCCGGACCTGACGTTCGTGGCGTTGCTGGCCCCGATCGCCAGCCTGGTCGTGGGCATCGCCGTTTTCCTGCTGCTGCACCGCATCGCGCCGCGCGTGTGGCGGGAGCCGGACTCCGGCGAAAAGACCGGCACGTCGCGGCGGGCGTTCCTGCTCGGGGGCGCCGGCGTGGTCGTCGGCGCCGGCGCGGCGGGCCTGGGCGGCCGGCTGATCAGCTCGTCGCGCGACGCCACCGCGTCCCGGGAAGCGGTCGGCAAGCTGGTCCCGGCGCGCACCGCGCCGACGATCCCGGCCGACGCGGACTTCTCGAAGCTGGGCACCCCGCCCTTCCTCACGCCCAACGACAAGTTCTACCGCGTGGACACCGCGTTGTCGGTCCCGCAGGTGCGCACCGAGGACTGGAGCCTGCGCCTGCACGGCATGGTCGACCGGGAAATCCGGTTCAGCTACAACGACATCCGCACCCGGCCGCTCGTCGAGCGCACGGTCACCATGACGTGCGTGTCCAACGAGGTCGGCGGGGACTACGTGTCGACGTCGAACTTCATCGGTGTCGACCTGGCCGACCTGCTCGCCGAAGCCGGCGTGAAACCCGGTGCCGAGCAGCTGTTCTGCACCAGCGTCGACGGCTGGACCTCGGGCACGCCGGTCGCCGCGGCGCAGGACCGCGCCCGCGGCGCGATGCTCGCGATCGGGATGAACGGCGAGCCGCTGCCGCTGGAACACGGGTTCCCGGCCCGGCTGGTCACGCCGGGGCTCTTCGGTTACGTGTCGGCGACGAAGTGGGTCGTGGACATCGAGGTCACGACGTGGGCCGCGCGCCAGGCGTACTGGCTCAAGCGCGGCTGGAGCCAGGAGGCGCCGATCAAGACGGAGTCGCGGATCGACTCCCACCGCGGTTTCGCCAATGTCCGCACGGGAAAGGTGCGGGTGGCGGGCGTGGCGTGGGCGCAGCACACCGGGATCGAGAAGGTCGAGGTCCGCGTCGACCAGGGTCCGTGGCAGGAGACGACGCTGTCGCAGGAGGTCAACCTGAACACCTGGCGGATGTGGTGGACCGAGCTCGACATCCCGTCCGGGGTGCACCAGGTGTTCTGCCGCGCCACCGACAAGTCCGGCTACACCCAGACCGACATGCGCGCGGGCACCGTGCCCGACGGTGCGACCGGCTGGCACAACGTCACGTTCACGGCCGCCTGAAAATTTCTTCCCGAACCACCAATCCGGCTCGCCCGGAGTCCCGAATAACCGGTAACAGAGGCGGAAACCGAAAAAGGTCGCCTCAGCCGCGTAATCAATTGGAGTGAATCTCGTGCGTAACCTTCGTATTGCCGGAATCGGCCTGACCGCGGCCGCCGCGCTGACCCTCACCGCGTGCAGCGGCAGCGACACCGCTTCTTCGGGCAGCTCCAGCGCCCCCGCCCCGACTTCGTCGATGGCCGCCCCGTCGTCTTCGGCCGACTCGGCCGCGTCCACCGGCGTGACCACCAACGCCGACGTGTTCGGCCCGGCCTGTTCGCAGCTGCCGCAGGGCTCCGCGCCGGGTTCGCTGGACTCGATGGGCCCGCAGCCCGTCGCGTCGGCGGCGTCGACGAACCCGCTGCTGACCAAGCTGGTCGCGGCCGTGAAGGCGACCAACCTGGTCGACACGCTCAACAGCGCGCCGGCGATCACGGTGTTCGCGCCGGCCGACCCGGCGTTCGCGGCGCTGGGTGACGCGAAGTTCGCCGAGCTGGCGGGCAAGCCGGCGGAGCTGTCGCCGATCCTGCAGTACCACGTGGTCGGCAAGCGGTACGACGCCAAGGGTCTCGAGTCGGCCGGCACGCTGGACTCGCTCAACGCCGCGGGTGGGCCGCTGAAGATCGAGGGCTCGGGCGAGAACATGACCGTCAACGGCGCGAAGATCCTGTGCGGCAACATCCCGACGAAGAACGCCACGGTCTTCGTGATCGACAAGGTGCTCACCCCGGGCACCAACAAGTAACACCGGCTTGGCCGCCGACGGGCGGCCGGCACCGGACGGCTGCCCCGGCTCCGCGACCTCCTGGAGCCCGGGGCGGCCGTCCTTCGCTGTCCGCGCCGAACCCCGGCTCGGACAGCGTCCCTGGTCCGGCGGCGGAGCGCACGAAATCCGCCGCCGGGGACGCCGAAGCGGCGGCGTCCCGCCGGCCGTCGCCAGTGCCGGATCACTCCAGGGCCGTGGCGGCGGCCGGCCCTTCGCGACGAGCGTGGCCGCGCTCAAGGACCGGCGGGGAACTCCCGGATCGGCACGAGCGCCCAGACCACTTTCCCGTCGCGGTCGGCGCGTACGCCCCACTCGAGGGACAGCTGGCCGACCAGCCGGAGCCCGAACCGGCCGGATCCCGCGCGGCAGGCGCGCACGGCCGTGACGTCCCGATCCCCGTCCCCGACTTCGACCAGCAGGTTCTCGGCGGTACGGGCGACGTGCAGGTCGCGCACCGCGGACGCGTGCTGGTAGGCGTTGCCGACCAGTTCGTCGATCACGAGCAGGACTCCACCGAACCGGTCATCGGAAGAGGCCCCGAAGGTCAGCGACTCGGCGACGAGCGAGCGGACCACCCGCAGGTCCGGACGATCGCGCAGGCCGACCACGGCTTCGGCCGCCCCGGCGACCCGGCGGGTCAACCGGGCCAGCTCCTCGTCCAAGTCCATCGCCGGCCCCGTCCTTCCCTCGACACCCGTCCAGTTCGTGGTTCGGGTCAGCGCCGCGACCGGATTGGTGTCACTTCGCGGCGGAGCGGCTACCCGGCGGCGACGAATCCACAGTGGACTGAACGCGGGCCGGTCACCGCGTGACGCGTTCGCGGAGCCCGGCCGCGAGACCGGCCACGGTCAGCAGGTCGACGAGCCCGCCGCCGTACTCGACGAGGCGGGGGTGGCGGGCGCCGCTCAGGCGGAACCGGAGGTGGACCCGGGTGCCGCCGCCCGCGGCGACGAGGTGGATGGCCCAGCTGATCTCGAGCCGGCCGCGGGTGGAGCGGTGCACGAGGGTGTGCGGCGGGTCGTGGGTGACGATCTCGAAGGTCGCGTCGCGGCCGCCCCAGTCGTCGATGACGTCACCGGGGCGGAGCCGCTGCAGCGCCGGGTCGAGCCGGCGCAACGCCCGGCGGCGCCGGGGCACGACCGCTTCGATCCAGGCGGGCAGGTACCACCCGGCGCGGTTCTTGCCGAGCTGGGCGAACCACGGCCAGACCCGCTCGGGCGGCGCGGGCAGCGTGAAGCCGCGGTCCATGACGACGTCGGGGCGGGGCACGAGGTCGTCACCCGCCGCGGCGCCGGTGCGCTCCGCCGGCAAAGGCGCGACTCCGAAACCGAACATCACCGACCTCCACCACATTCGTAGCACGGCCGGGTGCCGGACCGCCCCGACAGCGGTCCGGCACCCGCACCGGGTCAGTTCGCGGCGCTGGTGTTCACCTCGCCGTTGACGCCCTTGGGGAAGAACCCGCCGGACTTGGCCGCCTTGGTGGTCAGGTACACGATGTTGAGGACCTGGCCGGGGGAGCGGCTGTAGGCGATGCCGTTGGCGTCGGTCGGCACGATGTTGGCCTGGCCGTGGCCGTCGACGACGCCCTGGTCGTCGTCGGTCGGTCCGTCGAGGCTGTCGCGCGCGTTGGACAGCTTGATCGTCGCCGCGGCCTGGCCGCGCTGGTAGAGCGCGCTGCGGATGTTGGCCGCGTGGTAGGCCTCGACCGCGAGGATGCCCGCCGCCGCCTCCAGGTAGGTCTTGTTGCTGATCAGCGGCGCCGCGCCCTTGTAGGCGGTGACGCCGACGTCCTCGAACAGGAACGCGGCGAGCAGGAAGTTCTCCTCGCAGGAGAAGGCGTCGAAGCTGCGGCCCGGCTTCACGAGTCCGGCCGCCTGGGCGGCGGCGGTGAAGCTGGCCTGCAGGTCGATCGCGGGCCGGCTGACCGCGGCCGAGCCGAGGGTCGTGCGCAGGAACTGGACGTGGGCCTTCTCGTCCGAGGCGATTTCCTGCGCGTACTGGCGCGCCGCCTTGGTCTGGAACCGGACGGCGCGGCCGCCGGTGACGCCGCCGCGGGTGCCGGTGCCGGTGGTCATGGCGTCGGCGAGGCCCCGGCCGGTGACGGCGTGCAGGTAGAACTCGGCTTCGAGGTATTCGAGGTTGAGGGCGAAGTTGAGGACGGCGCCGTCGCTGACCCCGCCGGCCGCGGCTTCGGCGGCGGCCGGCCGGGCCGTCGCGGCGGCCGCGGGGTCGGCGGCGAGCCCGCCGAGGGCACCCGCTCCGACGACCCCGAGGCCGGTCATCCCGGCCGCCTTGAGGAAGTGGCGGCGGTCCTGGTCGTTCTCGGCACTGCGGTTGATCATCGACGCGGCATAGCGCTTGCCAAACACGGGTGATCTCCTGACCCGCCCGCACGGACGGCGGGCGTTGCCCACCGCCGGTTCGCGGGGGCGGGACGGATCCTGCGTGGACAGTGCGCGTTCGGGGCTGTGCGCCCCGTGGATGGGTTGATCCCCCGAGCGGGTTTTCCCGCGCCACCCCGGAATGCGCCACGGAGAGTGTTCGGCCTGGGCGTTTCGTGCCTTTCGCGGCACGAAAACCCCGAAAGTTACCCGCTACCCAGCGGTAGCAAACCTTATTTGAGTGAAAGAAAAAACTTCGATTTACACCCAATCCGGTGACGGCAATCGCGCCGAAACACGACCGACGGTGAAGTCCACACTCGAAGGGGGGTGAGATGGATGGATACTTCCCTGACGAATGACGCGTCGGCCGGGCACTCGCTCTTGCTGCGGGTGCTCGTCGTGGCCGGCGCGTTGTTCGGGTTCACCCTGCTGGCCTTGGCCGTGTCGGGTGCCGCGGACGCGTCGGAAGGCGCGCCACCGGCCCGGCCCGGTCTGCTCGGCCGAGCCGGGCATGCGGCCCACCACGTGCTCGAGCCCGCCGGCTCGGCGCTCGCGCCGGTCACGGGCCCGGTGCACGCGGTGACGTCGCAGGTGGCTCCGGTGGTGACGCCGGTGACGCGTGTGCTCGAGCCGGTGATCGCACCGGTCACCCGGCCGGTGCTGCGGTCGGCGGAGCCGGTGCTGTCGGCTCTGCGGCCGGTCACCGAGCCGGTTCTGCGCGCGGTGTCCCCGGTGCTCGCACCGGTGGTCCGGGCGATCGGGGCCGATCACGGGGTCACGCCGGTGACCGGGCACCCCGCCCGGCTCACGCCGCGCGGGGACTCCGGCCCGTCGCCGGTGGTGGCCGGTCCGGGTGTTCCGGCCATGCCGGCGCAAGGCCGGGTACAGCCTCGTCACGACCACCAGGTCGATTCCCGGCCCGGTGCCGGAAAATCGGCTTCGGACGTGACGAGCGCCGATCCGATGTCCGGATCCGGCGGGGGCGGTGTGCCGGAAGGTCCGACCGGCTTGAGCGGTTCGATGTCGGCGAGCCCGGGCGGTCAGCACGGTGGCGAGTTCGCCGTGCCGGCCTCGGGGACCCGCGAAATCGGCACCGGCCGCTCCTGGCGTGCCCCACCCGGCGGTCCGCCGTCGCTGTACTGGCTGGTCTGCTTCGGAAACGACCACCCGAGCTGACGCACCCTTTCCACCCTCAAAATCCACAATGGACAGAGAGCAGGAAAGGGAAGTCATGCACAAGTACGTGCGACGCGGCCTGACCGCCGCGTTCATCTCCGGCGGGTTCGTCCTGCTGGGATCAGCGGTGGCCAGTGCGGACACCGGGAACTCGGGCCCGCTGGGCGGGCTCGGCACCACGCTGCACTCGGTCGTTTCCGGCACCGCTTCCGGCGGTAACGGTGGCGACTCGGGTACCGGCGGGAACGCGAGCAGCAGCAACAACGCGGTCAGCGGGAACTCCGGCAACTCGGGCAACTCCGGCTCGACCGGCGGCAACAGCGCCTACGGCGTCTGTGTGCTGGCCAAGTGCAGCACCTCGGTGTCCTCGGGCAACTCCGGGAACACGGGCGCGACCGGCTCGACCGGGAACGCCTCGAACACCAGCACCACCACCGGCGGCAACTCCGGGAACGCCGGCAACGGCGGCTCCGGGACGACGGCGGCGTCGGGCAAGAACACCGCGGACTCGCGGGGCGCCCGCGGCGTGAGCGGAGTGCTCGGCTCGGTGACCGGCACCGCCAAGGGCGGCAACGGCGGCAGTTCCGGCGATGCCGGGAACGCCACCAGCGGCAACTCGGCGGTGTCGGGGAACTCGGGCAACTCCGGGAACTCCGGCTCGACCGGCGGCAACAGCGCCTACGGCCTCTGCCTGCTGGCGCAGTGCTCCACCACGGTGTCCTCGGGCCACTCCGGGAACACCGGCGCCACCGGTTCGACCGGTGACGCGGGCAACTGGAGCACCACCACCGGCGGGAACTCGGGCTGGGCGGGCAACGGTGGCGACGCCGCTGTCGTCAGCACCGGTCAGAACTCCGTCACGAACAACGGTGGGCACAAGCAGGGCGGCCGTACCGGCGTCCTGGGTGTCGTGACCGGCACCGCCAAGGGCGGTAACGGTGGCGATTCCGGCGACGCCGGGAACGCGACCAGCCACAACAACGCGGTGACCGGGAACTCCGGCAACTCGGGCGACTCCGGTTCCACCGGCGGCAACAGCGCCGTCGTGTGGACCCTGGGTGGCCAGGGCAACCGCTGGAACCACGAGAACGGTTCGAAGTCGGCCACCACGGTGACGTCGGGCAACTCGGGTGACACCGGCGCCACCGGTTCGACCGGTGACGCGGGCAACTGGAGCACCACCACCGGCGGGAACTCGGGCTGGGCGGGCAACGGTGGCGACGCCGCTGTCGTCAGCACCGGTCAGAACTCCGTCACGAAGAACGGTGGGCATGGCTGGAAGCGGCACGAGCAAGGTGTTCTGGGTGTCGTGACCGGCATCGCGAAGGGCGGTAACGGTGGCGATTCCGGCGATGCCGGGAACGCGACCAGCCACAACAACGCGGTGAGTGGCACATCCGGCAACTCGGGCGACTCGGGCTCGACCGGCGGCAACACCGCCGTCACGTCGACCCGCGGGCACGAGCAGCAGGGCCGCCACTCCGGCCCGTGCCACCACGGTGGCTGGAAGCACGAGAACGGCACGAAGTCGGCCACCACGGTGACCTCGGGCAACTCGGGTGACACCGGCGCCACCGGCACGACTGGTGACGCCTGGAACACCAGCAACACCAATGGCGGGAACTCGGGCTGGGCGGGCAACGGCGGCGACGCCGGTGTCCACGCCTCGGGCTGGAACACCGTCGCGCACACCCCGCACACCGTCTGACGGTTCACGGGAGAACGAGGAGCGGGGCACCGGATTCCGGTGCCCCGCTCCGTTTCACGGTGGCGATCCGGCCGCCCGGGCCTCTTCCTGAAGAAGAAGCCGAGAGACCCCACGCCGTACCGACCGGATGGTATGTTGACCCGGTGATCGAAGCGGCGCGGCTGACCTGGCGATTCCTCGAGCCCTACCACGGAATGATCTACTTCGCCCCGGAAGCCGCCGCGGCGTACGGGGAGCTGGGGCTCACCGGCCGCGCCGGTTACTTCGCGTCGCGGTCGGCGGCGCTCGGCGCGGTCCCGGCGCCGGTCGTGGTCGCGACCTTCTACAACTTCAGCCCGGCCCTCGTCCGGGAGTCGATCACCGCCGCCTGGTCCGCCACCGACCCGGCCGCCGTCCTCGCCGCGCGCTACGCCGGCGCCGACCAGGCGCTGCGCGGCATCCTGGGCGACGCCGTCACCTCGCCCGAAATGCGCCGGGCCGCCGCGCTCCTGCGGGAAGCCGCCGAGACGGTCGCCGGCGACGTCACCGGCCGCCCGCTCTTCGCCGCCCACGCGGCGCTGCCGTGGCCCACCGAGCCCCACCTGGTCCTGTGGCACGCCCAGACCCTGCTGCGGGAGTACCGCGGCGACGCCCACGTGGCCGCCCTCCTGACGGCCGGCCTGAGCGGCATCGAAGCCCTCGTCACCCACGCCGCTTCCGGTGCCGTCCCCGCCGAGACCCTGCGCACCTCCCGGGCCTGGTCCGAGGACGACTGGACCCGGGCCGTCGCGGGCCTGCGCGAGCGAGACTGGCTCACCGACGACGCCGACCCGACCTTCACACCCGCCGGCGCGGCCCGCCGAGCGGACATCGAGCAGGCGACCGACGAGAACAGCGTGCGGCCGTACGCCCACGTCGGCGAGGCCGCCTGCGCGGAGCTGCAGACGCTGGTCCGCCCGTTCAGCCGGGCGCTGGCCGAGGAACTCATGCCCTGGGCGCTCGCGCGGCAATAGCGGGACAAGGGCACCGGCTCTACACTGTCCACAAAGGACGATCTAGCCCCAGCAGTCCAAGCCGGACCTCGACGCCGGCTTCGCTCGCTAATCGGCCGCGGGTGTCCCGTGGAGGCGTTGGCGGACCTCGGCGGCTTCCGGCATGCGCAGGTCGTCGTAGATCCGGAGCGCCGCCGACCACAGCCGGTGCGCCTCGGGCCCCGCGCCGGCTCGGGCGTGGGCCGCGGCCATCCCGTCCAGCGATCGGGCTTCCTGCTCGCGGTCTTCGATCGCCCGCGCGTGCTTCAGGGCCTGGTCGTGGTACCCGAGGGCCTCGGTGCTCCGGCCGGTCGCGGAGGCCACCCGGCCCTGCCCGTCGAGCGCGGTGCATTCGAGCCGGCGGTCGCCGAGCTTCGCGGCCAGGGCCTGGGCCTGCTGGTGCGCGTCGCCCGCTTCGGCGTACCGGCTCATGCGCTCGTAGGCGCTGCCGAGGTTGACCAGCACCTCCGTCTCGCCGACCGGGTCGCCGATCTCCCGGAACACCGCGAGCGCCCGGTGGTGGTGCTCGAGGGCTTCGGTGTGCCGGTCCCACCGGGAGAGGATCCGGCCGAGGTCGGTGTGCGCGACCGACTCGGCCGCGCGGTCGCCGATGTCGTGCAGGATCAGCAGGGCGCGCCGGTGGTGGTCGTAGGCTTCCGGCAGCCGCCCGTGGCTCTGCAGGACGTTGCCGAGGTCGTTGAGGATCCGGCCCTGACCGACGCGCTGGCCGGTCTCCTCGTAGATCACGGCGGCCTGCCGGAAGCACGACACCGCTTCCTCGTGCCGGCCCAGGCTGTGCTGCACCTGGCCGATGCTGGCCAGCGCCACGGCTTCCTGCCCGCGGTCGCCGATCTCCCGGCTGAGGGTGAGCGCCCGGCCGTAGCCGGCCAGCGCCTCCTGGTGACGGCGGGCCCGGCCTTCGTTGTGGCCCAGCGCGATCAGGGTCCGCGCCTCCCCGGCGCGGTCGCCGAGCCGCCGGAACACCGCCAGCGCGCGCCGGTAGTGGTCGTCGGCCTCCCCGTAGGCGCCCGAGCGGGCGTGCGAGCGCCCGAGCTCCAGCAGCCCGCGCGCCTGCCCGGCCGGATCACCGAGCCGCTCGGCCGCCGAGAGTGCCCGCCGGTGGACGGAAAACGCGTCCGCGTTGTGGTAGCCGACGCTCAGGTACTGGTCGATCGCCCGCGCCAGCTTGACGGCGTAGCCGGCGAGTTCGCCGTCCGCGGTGCGCGTGATCGCGACGAGGGTCAGGCGTTCGGTGTCCAGCCACGCCTTCGCGGCGGCGGCCGACGTCGACGACGGCCGGGCCGGCCCGGTGTCGTCGCCGCGCCACCGCACCGTTTCCGGGAACACGGCGTCCATCGCGGTCAGCGCGTGCGAAAGGTAGAACTCGTAGAGGTTCCCCAGCGCGCTCTGCCGCTCGGGTCCGGCGAGCCGTTCGTGCGCGCGTTCCCGGGCGAAGGCCCGCAGCAGGTCGTGCATCTTCCAGCGGTCCGGGCCGGAAGCCCCGACGAGGTGGGCGCTTTCCAGCACGCCGAGCAGCTCCCGGCCGCCTTCGGCGTCGACACCCGCGAGCGCGGCGACCGCGTCGCCGTCGGCGTCCTGGCCGGGATGCAGGCCCAGCAGCCAGAACAGGCGGTTCGCCGCGGGCGGCAGGTGCCGTTCCGACCAGGAGAACACGGCTCGCACGGCGGTCGCGGCGTCGGCCCCGGCCTCCAGCAGGTCCAGGCGGCGCCGCTCGTCGGCGAGGTCCTCGAGACCCACCCGGCCGCGCCGGACGACGAGCTCGGCCGCGACCCGCAGCGCGAGGGGGAGGCGGGCGCAGTGCGCGGCCAGGTCCTCGAGCTCCGCCGGCCCGGCGATCCGGTCGTCGATGAGCTGCCGGAGCAGCTCGACCGCCTCGTCGCGGTCCAGCACGTCCAGCCCGACCCGGCGCGCACCGTCGCGGGCCACCAGGCCGACCAGGTCGTCGCGGCTGGTGACGACCACCGCGTTGCCCGCGCCGGCCGGCAGCAGCGGACGGACGTGCGCGGCGTCGCGAGCGTTGTCGAGCACCACCAGCACGCGCTTCCCGGCGGTCAGGCTGCGGTACAGCGCGACCTGGCCCGCGAGCGTGCCCGGCTGGCGGTCGGTGATGCCGAACGCGGTCAGGAACCCGAGCAGGACCTCCTCGGCCGCCAGCACGCCGCCGGGGTCGAAGCCCTGCAGGTCGACGTAGAGCTGCCCGTCCGGGAACCGGGCGGCGACGCGGTGCGCCCAGCGGACCGCCAGCGCCGTCTTGCCCACGCCCGCCGTGCCGCAGACCGCGAGAACGGCGACCGTGTCCGGATCCGCCGTGGCGGTGTCGAGCGCGGCGAGCTCGCCCTGACGGCCGGTGAACCCCGGCACCGCGGGCGGTAGCTGCGCCGGGCGTGCCGGCGCCGGCGCCGGCCGGGGTGCGGCCAGCAGCCGGGGGTCGTGGGCGAGGACGCGGCGCTGGATGCCGGTCAGCTCGGGGGAGGGGTCCACCCCGGCGTGCTCGGCCAGCTCGTGCCGCGCCCGCCGGAAGGCGTCCAGCGCGTCCGCCTGCCGGCCCGCGCGGTACAGGGCCGTCATCAGCTGCCCCCACAGCCGCTCGTGCCCGGAGTGCGCCGCGGTCAGGTCGGTCAGCTCGGCGATGAGCTCCCCGCCGAGCCCGGCGGCCAGGTCGGCGTCGATCCGGTCCTGCACGGCGTCGAGGCGTTCCCGCGTCAGCCGGGTCCGCTCCATCTCCAGGGCGGCGACCCCGTCGAACTCGGCGTAGGGCGTCCCGCGCCACAGCCCCAGCGCCGCTGCCAGCCGTTCGCGGGCGACCTCGGCCGCGCCGTCCGCCAGCGCCGCGTGCCCGTCGCGGGCCAGCCGCCGGAACCGCACCGCGTCCACGGTTTCCGGTTCGAGCAGGACGTACCCCGGCGTGCGGGTGCTGATCAGCCCGGCCAGCGCCGGCAGCGCCCGGCGCAGCCGGGAGACGTAGGTGCGGACCGTCCGCCCGGCGTCCGGCGGCGGCTCGGGCCCCCAGAGCTGGGACACGAACATCGGCACGCTCACCGGCCGGCCGGCGTAGGCCGCGAGCAGCGCCAGCATCGCCCGCAGCCGCGGGCCGCCGGGGTCGAGCGGGGTGCCCCCGCCCTCGACTTCGAACGGTCCCAGCACCCGGACCTCGATCCCCGGCGCCCGCCGATCCGCCATCCGGCCCTCCGCGCAGCCACGTTCCGCCGTGATGAGGAAGCACCGGCCCGGTCCGGGGATACGTCGCTGGTCCGAACGGAGCAAGCCGGCCACGTGAACCCGCGCCGGGCGGCGTCCGGCGGCCCGGTGATCGTAGCGGCAAGCCCGGATCGCGTTGGAGCGCATCGCAAACCGGGCCGGGGTTCGTTAGTCCACAATGGACTCCATGGGGTGGGTCCGGCTTCCGCGACGCTGTCGCGAAGTCGTGCGGAACCGGTGCGCGACGGTCGCGGCGGGCGCATGATCCGTTCCTAGCTTGGCGCCATGACCACCTCGCTCGACCGCGGCCCCGCCCCGGTCACCGTCCCGGCGAAGTCCCCACGGCGGCGCGTCACGGCGCTGTTCGCGCTCGCCGCCGGCGTCGCCGCGTACACCGGGTTCCGGCTCCCGGGGGAGTGGGCGGCGACGCTGCAGTCGGTCTCCCTGACCGGCGGGTTCCACCGGCGGTTCCTCGTCGGCACGCTGCTGTCCCCGTTCGGGCCCGGCTACCGGGTCCGCGCGGTCGCGAGCTTCCTCGTCCTCGCCGCGCTGCTGACGGCCGTCGCCATCGCGTTCTTCCGCGGCCGCACCGAAAGCCGGCGGCTGGTGGTCGTCGCCTGGCTGCTGCTGCCGACCGGCGGCTACCTGTTCCACGAGGTCGGCTACTTCGACCAGGTGCTGTACGTGCTGCTGTTCGCGGCGTTGTGGGCGTCGCACCGGAACCGGCCGGTGGTCGCGAGCGCGCTCATGACGCTTTCGGTGGCGGTGCACGAAATCGCGCTGCTCACCGTGCTGCCGGTGTTCGGGTTCGCCTTGCTGCGCAAGGTCCCGTCACGGCGCGCTTGCGTGCTGCTGGCGCCCCCTGCGGTGGCCGGCCTGGTGATCCTCGCCCTGCCGCCGGCCGCCCCCGGCGCCGTCGACCAGCTCCGGAAGACCTTGTCCACCGCCGATTTCCCCTACCGCGCCGACGCGCTGAGCCTGTTCGACCGCACGCAGGCCCAGAGCTGGCAGCTGTACTCCGTCACGAACGTGCTGCTCTACCTGGTCCCGATCGCGATCCTGCTGGTCGGCGGCTTCCTGGTCCTGCACCGGCCGACGCTCGCGGCCGCGCTGCCCGCCGCCGCGATCGCCGCGCCGGCGCTGCTCGCGTTCGGCGGCTGGGACGACGCCCGCTGGGGTTTCCTGCTGGTGACCAACTTCGCGCTCGTGCTGTGGCTCTGCCTGGGCGGCCGCGAACTGAGCCTGTCCCGGGTGGGCGTGCTGTCCGCGCTCCTGCTGGTCCTCACGCACGTCCCGATGCCGTACTTCGACGGCTGCGCGCCGCGCGGGCTCACGCTGGTGACTCCCGTGGAAGACGCACGGTGAAGACCGCGCCGTGGTCGTTGTGCACGGTGATCTCCCCGCCGTTGATCAGCGTGTTCTCCCGGGCGATCGACAGTCCCAGCCCGCTGCCTTCCGTCGCCCGCCGCGCCTGGTCGCCCCGGACGAACCGGTCGAACAGGATCGGCAGCAGCTCATCGGGGATTCCCGGGCCGGAGTCGGCCACCCGGATCGTCACGGCGTCGGCGGTTCCCGTCAGCGACACGGTGATCGGGGTCCGGCCGTGCCGGGTGGCGTTGACCAGCAGGTTGCCGACGACGGTGTGGACGCGGCGCGGGTCGGCGAAGACGGTCGTGTCGCCGGCGCTCGTGACCTCGACGGCGGCGTCCGGCACGCTCACCTCGATCGCGTCCTCGACCAGGGCGGGCAGGTCGACGAGCTCGGGGCGGAAGTCCGCCGAACCCGCGTCGAAGCGGGAGATCTCCAGCAGGTCCTCGACCAGCCGCGCCAGCCGCCGCGCCTGCGTGCCGAGCAGTTCGGCCGCGCGGGTCCGCGTCTCGGGGACGGCGCTGTCGAGCGTGTCGACCGTGGCGACCATCGAGGCGAGCGGGGTGCGCAGGTCGTGGGCGACATCGGCGACGAAGCGCCGCTGCTGCCGGTCCTTGGTGCGCAGGTCTTCGATCGACTCGCTGACCCGCCGGGCCATGACGTTGAACGACGCCGCGAGGTCGGCGAGCTCGTCCCGGCCCTGCACCGGGACCCGCACGTCGAAGGCGCCGTCCCCCAGCTCGCGGGCGGCGGACGCGACCCGGCGCACCGGCCGCTGGATGTTCCAGGCGGCGAACACCGCGGCAGCGATCCCCAGCACCGTCACCCCGAGCGCGATGTACACCAGCTTCGTCCGCTGCGCGGCCAGGTCGAGGTCGAGCGGGGTGAGGTCGAAGAACTGGACGAGCCAGTAATCCGCGAAGTTCCCGCTGACCACCAGCAGCCGCCTGCCGGTCGCCGGGTCCTCGGTGATCGCCGTGAGCAGGTCCATCGTCTTGTCCGTGCGGACCAGGACCCGGTCGGCGACCGGGGCCACGATCCGTTCCCGGTCACCGACGCGGACCGGCACGGGATGCGGCCGGTACCAAAGATCGGTCGAGGCGTATTCCGTCAGGTCGGCCGAGCCGTCGGGACGCTTCGTGAACAGCGCCCACTCCGCGGTCCGGCCGCTCATTTCCCGGCTGAAGCCGGTCAAGGTGGTCCGCCCCGCCAGCATCGCTTCGAGTCCTCGCCACGACTGCTCGAACAGGGCACCGAACGACGTCTTCGCGGTGTAGGCGAAGCTGTCGACGGCGTCGTCTTCCTGGACCTTCGACGCCGTGAAGGCCATCACCGCGGTCGCCGTCACCGTGACCAGCACGACCGCCGCCGTCACTTTCGTCCGCAGCCCGAACGACGGCCGCCTCACGGGCCCACCAGCCGGTAGCCGAGCCCGCGCACCGTCTTCAGCACAACGGGATTCGCCGCGTCGTCCTCGATCTTGGCCCGCAGCCGCGCGACCGCCGCGTCCACGATCCGCGAGTCGCCGACGTAGCCGTAGTCCCAGACCCGTTTCAGGAGCGTCTGCCTGCTCAGCACCTGGTTGGGGTGTTCGGCGAACTCGACGAGGAGCCGGATCTCGGTGGCGGTGAGCGCCAGCTCGACGCCGTCGCGGGTCACGCTCATCGCGCCCGCGTCGATCTCCAGCCGTCCGACGCGCAGCAGGCCGGCCGACGGTCCGTGCGCGGTGACCGCCCGCCGTCCGATCGCCTTGATCCGCGCGTCGAGCACCCGCGGTTCGGCCGGTTTCACCACGTAGTCGTCGGCGCCGCATTCCAGCCCGGCGACGATGTCGATCGGATCGCCGCGCGCGGTCAGCAGCACCAGCGGCAGGCGGCTGCGGGCGCGGATCCGGCGGCAGACCTCGAAGCCGTCCATGCCGGGGAGCATCACGTCGAGCAGCACGACCTCGAGGTCGAGCCGGTCGGTGAACAACGCCTCCAGGGCCCGCTCCCCGGTCGGCGCCACGACGACGTCGTGCCCGAGCGCCTTCAAGGCGAGGGTGAGCGCTTCGGCCAGGACAGCGTCGTCTTCGACGAGCAGGATGCGCGACATGGTCCTCCCGTGATCGACATGCGTGCCGATCGTAGGGGTGGGCTGTCGCGCTCGTCGTGAGTCGTGCCGAACCGTCGCGAACCCGTGCGGTCTCGTCACACGGCCCGGCGGGCACGACACCGGCGCGGGTCGTTCGTCACGGTCACCAGCGGGTGAGGCCCTTCACACGAACGGGACCGTGACGATCCCGGTGAGCGTGGGTCCTCTGTGGCGTAACCGTTCGTCACGACATCGGAGGAACACCATGGCCGAAACGACAACGAAGGCTCCCGTCGCCGCCGCGGCGAAGGAGGGTGGCGCTTTGGTCACGAGCCAGGGCTCGACGACGATCGCCGACACCGTGGTGCAGAAGATCGCCGGGCTGGCCACTCGTGAGGTGCCGGGGGTGCACGCGCTCGGCGGTGGGGCCGCTCGCGCGTTTTCGGCGATCCGCGAGCGCATCCCGGGTGCCACGGCCTCGGCCGGGCAGGGCGTGTCGGTGGAGGTCGGCGAGAAGCAGGCCGCCGTGGACCTGCAGATCGTCGTGGAGTACGGCGTCTCGATCGCCGATGTGTCCCGCGCGGTGCGGCGCAACGTGATCACCGGCGTGGAGCAGATGACCGGCCTGGAGGTCGTCGAGGTCAACATCGGCGTCGGCGACCTGCACCTGCCCGACGAGGACGACACCGCGGGCACGGACACCGGCCGGGTGCAGTGACGCCGGACGCGGCCACGATCGCCGAGGCGGTGGCGGGCCTGCCCGAGGTGGCGGGCCCGCACGCCGGCCGGATCGGGGAGATCGCCACGCTGCTGCCCGGCCGGCGCGTCGCCGGGGTCAGGATCGCCGACGACGCCGTCACGATCGGGGTCGTCCTCCGGTACCCGGCCAGTGTCGCGGCGGCGGCCGCCGCCGTTCGCGCGGCGGCCGGCCCGCTCGACCGGCCCGTGCGGATCTTCGTCGGCGACGTCGCCGAACCACCCACTTCTCGAAGGAGGTTTCCATGACTGCCACTCAGACAGGACTGCTGACCGGTCTCGCGCTCGGGCTCGCCGTGGCGTTCGGCGGCTTCGGCGCGTTCCTGGCCGTCTTCGTGCTCGGCGCCCTCGGGCTGCTGGCCGGCCGGGTCCTCGACGGCAAGCTCGACGTGTCGCAGCTGCTCGGCCGGGACCGGGGGTGACCGGCGTGACCGCGTCGATCCCGGTCGAGGACCGGGGCGAGCTGGTCGTGGCCGCGCGGGTCGTCGAACGGATCGCCGCCCACGCCGCGGGCGAGCTCACCGACGTCGGCGGCGCGGCCGGCCGGGTGCTGGGGATCGCGGTGGGCGGCGAGGACGCCGACCGGTCGGTGAAGGTGGCGGCCGAGGTCGACGGCGACACCGTCCGGCTGGCCGCCCGCCTGTCGATCACCTACCCGGCTTCGGTCACCCGCACCACCGAACGGGCCCGCGCGCACCTGCGCGACCGCGTGACCGAACTGACCGGCCTCGCCGTGCAGCGGGTGGACATCACCGTCACCGCGCTGCACGCGCCGGCCCGCGAACCGAGGAGGGTGCTGTGAAACGACGTCCGCGCCGGAGCGTTCCGGCCACGCTGGCCGCGCTGGTGCTGACCGCGGCCGGCGCGCTGGCCGCGATCGTGGCCGTGCAGACGATCCTCGGCGAGCGCGCCTGGCTGGACTACGGTGCCGTCGCCCGCCGGCTGAACACCTTGCGCTGGGCCGACTTCCCCGTCGTCGCCGCGGGCGGGGTCCTGGCCGTCGTCGGCCTGCTGCTGCTGGCCGCCGCGCTGATCCCGGGCACGCTGGTGGTGCTGCCGCTGCGCGGCGAACCGGATTCCGGGGCGTCGCGCCGGAGCTTCCGCGCCACGCTGCGAGCGGCGGCGGCCCGGGTGGACGGCGTCGACAAGGTCGGCCTCAAGCTCGGGCGCCGCGGCGTCCGCGTGCGCGTCACCACACACCGGACCCGGCCCGACGGCCTCGCCGACTCCGTCCGCGCCGCGGTCGCCGCCCGGATCGACCGCGTCGACCCGGCTCGCCGTCCGGCCGTCAAGGTCCGCCTCCGCACCTCCAGGAGCACCTCGTGAACCGTCCCGCCCGGCTCAACCGCACCCTGATCGCCGTCCTCGGCCTGCTGCTCATGGCGGCCGGCGCGCTGCCGGCCGCGATCCGCTTCCACTGGCTGCCCGCGCTCGGCGCCGACCGGCCCCTGGTCCCCGGCACCGCACTGCCGCCGGCGTGGGTGCTGTACGCGGCCGCGGCCGCCGGGATCGTCCTCGCCCTCGCCGGTCTGCGCTGGCTGGCCGCCCAGCTGGTCCGCAAGCCGCGCGGCCACGTCTGGCGCTTCGACGACAGCCCGGACGACGGCACCACCGAGCTGGCGGCCGGGGCCGCCGTCGTCCCGTTCGTCGAGGAGCTGCGTGGCTACCCCGGCGTGCACCACGCCACCGCGACCCTCGCCGGCACCCGGCAGGCCCCGGTCCTCGAGGTCGTCGTGTCGGTCGAGCAGGACGGCGACCCCACGGGGATCCGCGGCCGCATCCACGCCGAGGGAGTCCCGCGGCTGTGCCAGGCGCTCGACCTCGACAGCCTGGCCACCCGCATCGAACTCCGGTTCACCACCACGAGCGGATCCCGCGTCGGCTGACCGGTGGGTGGCTCAGTCCGGTTCCCCACGACCCGCGACGGCGCGCACCGGGGGTTCGAAGAGTCCCGCGATCCGGGTGTAGCCGACGTCGTTGGGGTGGAACCAGTCGGCGGCGAGGCTGCCGCGCAGTGGCCCCAGCGCTCCGCCGCGCAGGTCCGCGATGCGGACGTCGCCTCGGGCGGCCGCCGTGTCGACGAGTTCGTTGACCGCCCGTGCTTCCGGGTTGCCCTGCGGCAACGTGGCGACCACCGAACGCCCGGCGGGGAGCCGGTCGAGCAGCTCGGCGAACCGGTCCGGGGCACCGCGGCGGCGGGCGGGGGTCAGCATGTCGTTGGCGCCCACCAGGACCGTCACCAGTGCCGGTGGCGAAGGCAGCGCGAGCATCCGGGGCAGCTGGTCGTCGAGGACGTCGGCGATCCGGGCGCCGGAGGCCGACAGGTTGACCACCGCGAACCGCTCGCCGAGGCGGGCGTTCAGGCGCGGGACCCAGCCGCCGCCGACGTCTTCGGCGCCGATGCCCTGCGTCATCGAGTCGCCGAGGGCGACCCACCGCGGCCGGCCCGAGCCGAGCGCGGCGCGGTTGGCCTCCGTCCAGGCCCGGGCGAACGGTTCCTTCTGCGCGCGCACCCGGCCGATCCCGGGGACGACTGCGGAGGCCACGTCGAGCAGGCGGCCCGACCAAGTGCGACTCGGCACGCACGCTCCTTCCGATCGGCGTCCACGGGTATTCGCCGCCGGCCGGGCCGTGGATGGGACGGAAGTCAGCCGAGTGCGCGGATCCGGGCGAGGAGGTTCGCGGTCGTCGTCCCGCACAGCTCCGCCAGCTGCCGCAGGGCCGGGGCGTCCAGGTGCACCTCGTGCGGGACACCGGTCGTGTCGTCGCACTCGGCGAGCTTGCCCTCGGCCCAGCGGCGGAACGGCGCCAGGTCCTGGTGCGGGGCCCGGACGACGCGCCGCAGGTCGACCCGGACGCCCTGGGCCTCCGTCGTGCCGAACGTCCCGAAGTAGCGCCGGCCGACGCGGGCCAGCAGCGCTTCGGGCGTCTCGTCCAGTGCCAGGCACAGTTCCACGAGGCGGACGACCGAGCACTGCCGGGTACCCAGCTCGTAGGTGGCGAGCGTCTGCAGCGAAAGGTCGCTGTGCAGCCGGTGGTTGAGGTCGCGGCGCGTCAGGCCGCGCTCCTCGCGCAGCCGGCGCAGCTCCTCGCCGAGCATGCGCTGGTAGGCACCGGCATCCAGCTGCACCTTCGCTCCTCTCCTCGCGCGGCCGCCGCGGCGGGGCGCACGGACACATTAGCCTTGCCCCTATCCTGGATCCACGCCGAGCGACGGCCGGTGGAGGAGTGGCACGCCCGCGGGCCGACCCCGTAGATTGGCCCCGGCCCGGAACCGGTGTGCGGACGCCGCCGGGGAGCGCACGGGACTAGCACCGGACTAGGAGGTGTCTGACGGGTGTCCGACAGCTCCGCCTCGCTCGACGCGGTGACCGGGCTGCCCGGACGCACGGCGCTCGAAAGCGAGCTGGCGCCGCTGTTGTCGGCCGACGCCGGAAGCCAGGTCGCGGTGCTGCTGGTGGGCCTCGACGGGTTCGCCGTCGTGCGCGACGGCCTCGGGTTCGACGCGGCCGACGAGCTGCTCGCGGGGGTGGCGCGAACACTGCGAGAGATCTTCCGCGACGGCCGTCCGGTCCTCGCGCGGCTGCCCGGCGACGTCTTCGCCGTCGCGGTCCCGGGAGAACACGGCGCGGCGTCGGCGGGGGAGCTGGCGGACTCGGTGATCGCCGCACTGGGCCGTCCGTCCTATGTGGACGGAGTGGGGGTCGGGATCAGTGCGAGCGTCGGGATCTTCCTCGCCGGCACCCACCAAGCGCGGCCCGCGGAGGCGATCCGGTCCGCGCAGGTCGCACTGCGCCGGGCGAAGGAGCTGGGCCGGACCCGGTGGGTGCTGTTCGACCCGGTGGCGGGGCACGAGGACGCCGAGCGCTACCGCCTCGCCTGCGGCATCGCGGGCGCGCTGGAGTCCGGGGAGCTGGCGGTCGTCTACCGGCCGCACGTCGTGCTCCCGGACGCCGCGATCATCACGTCCCTCAACGCCGTGCTGCGCTGGCGCCACCCGGAACTCGGCGAGCTGCGGCCCGAGCTGTTCCACCCGCTGGCCGAAACCACCGGCATGACCGTGGCGCTCGGCCGGCACCTGCTGACCGAGACGCTGCGCACGGCCGGCGAGTGGCGGGCCCGGTTCGGCGACGACGCGCCCACGGTCTGCCTGACCCTGCCCCGCCGGATGGCGATCGACGGGGACCTCGTGCGCTTCGTCGGCCGGGAGCTCGACCGCAACGGCCTCCGCCACCGGCACCTCATGCTCTGCACGGACGGCCCGTCGCTGCTCGACGACCGCGGCGACCTGCTCGGTTCCCTCGGCGAGCTGGCCCGGGCGGGTGTGGTGTTCGTCGTCGACGTGACGGGGCTGCCCGAGCTGGAGCTGCTGCCCGCCCTCGACGTACCGGCGCCGGCGGTGATGCTCACGGGGGCGATCATCGACGCGCTGGAGGTCGACGACCCGCCGGAGCGGGCCGTGCGCACCATCCGCCAGCTGGTCGAGCGAGCCGGGGAACTCGGCATCAAGGTGGGCGCCCGAGGAGTCCTTTCCGAGGCGCACGCGCGGTTGTTGTTCGACATCGGGGTGGTCGTCGCGTCCGGGCCGTACCTGCCGACGTACGCGACCGGCGAGGAAGCCGAGACCTGGGTGGGCCGGACCTTCCCGCTGGGTTGACCGGTGCCCGGTGTGCCGGGGAACCCCCGGAACCGGGCACGCGCGGACGGCGGTAACGGATGGCTGACCGGACGACGGCGCCGTCGTCCGGTCGGTCCTTTTCCCGGCACGGTGGTGAAACGCCCGAGACGGCGGTGCTCGTCAGTGCCGGGCGGGCTGCCGGGCGACGATCTCTTCGAGCACCGACCGCACCGAAGTCGCGGGCCGGTCGAGGAGGGTCTCCAAGGCCGGGTCCGTCACCGCCATTTCGCCGGCCCGGGCGGCGCGGAACATGCCCAGGGTGAACTCGGCCGCGGCGGCGGGCATCCCGCCGGCGGTCGCGGCCGCCGACCACTCCTCGTCGTCGACGACCACTCGCTTGATCGGGCGGCCGGTGAGCTCGCCGACGATGCGGGCCACGTCCGCGAAGTCGAGCAGCTCCGGCGCGGTCAGCGGCGGGGTCGGCCCGTCGAGCGCGCCGGGCCGGGTCAGGGCGATGGCGTCCGCCTCGGCCAGGTCGGCGTGGGCCGTCCAGGAGACCGGGCCGTCCGCGGGGAGCCGGAACTCGCCGGACTCCAGCGCCGCGGGGAGGTAGTACTCGAACGTGCTCGCGTAGAAACCGTGGCGGAGAGCCGTGTACGCGACGTCTTGCGCGGCCAGGTGGGCTTCGGCGTCCGCGTGCTGCCGTCCGGGGTCGAACGCGGAGCCGGCCGACGCCATCTGGTGGCTCGTGTACAGCACGCGTGACGCGCCCGCCCGCACGGCCGCGTCGATGGCGGCCTTGCTCGCTTCGGCGGCCTGCGGGCCGCGGATCGCGGCCGAGACGACGAGCACCTGCTCGGCGCCCTCGAACGCGTCGTCGAGGGTGGCCGGGTCGGTGAAGTCGCCCGCCCGGACGCGGACTCCGCGGCCGGCCAGTGCCGCGGCCGCGCCGACGTCGCGCACGCTCACACCGACGGTCTCGGCGGGAACGCGCCGGAGCAGGTTCTCGACGACGCGGGAGCCGAGACGGCCGGTCGCGCCGGTGACGATGATCATGAAAGCCTCCGTGAATCGTTGGTTCGTATTTGAGGCTACCACTGATTCGGATCGGTGGTAGCGCGAAAGTGATACCATCGGTTCATGCCGGTCGAACCCCTGGTGGAAGCCCGTCCCGACGTCCGGTCGGGGATCATCGCCGCCGCCGCGGAGCTGCTCCGCGAAGGGGGTGCGCGGGCGATGACGACGCGCGCCGTCGCCCAGGCCGCGGGGGTCCAGCCGCCGACGATCTTCCGGCTCTTCGGCGACAAGGACGGTCTCCTGCAGGCCGTCGCCGAGCACGTGATGGCCGAATACGCCGCGGTCAAGGCGGTGCGGGCGGCCGGCGAGGACGGCGACCCGGTCGAGGACCTGCGAGCCGCCTGGCGGACGCACATCGGGTTCGGCCTCGCGAACCCCGAGGTGTTCCTGCTGCTGGCCGAGCCCGGCCGGCTGCGGAGCTCACCGGCCATCGCGGCGGGTGCCGAGGTGCTCCGCGCCCGGGTCGGCCGGGTGGCGGCCGCGGGCCTGCTCGAGGTGTCGGAAGCGCGCGCGGTCGACCTGATCCGCGCGGCCGGCACCGGCGCCGTGCTCACCCTGCTGGACGAACCGGAAGAGCGCCGCGACGCCGACCTCGCCGACGAGCTGCTGGACGCGGTCCTCGGCAGGATCCTGGCTTCCGTGCCGGCCCCGCCCGCGTCCGATCCGGTCGCCGTGGTCACCACGTTCCGGGCGGCGATGCCGGAGTTGCCCGCGCTCAGCCCGGGGGAGCGGACCCTCCTGGGCGAATGGCTGACCCGCGTCGCCGGCGAGCTTCAAAGCCGCCGCCGCGGCTGACGGCCCGGGCGGTCACCCCATCATGAAGTCGTACCGCCCTTCCTTCAGGCGAGATTGTCCACAGTGGACGTAATGGCGTACGCGATGTCCCGCCCCGTGCGCGCCCAGATCACGTCGGGGCAGTTCAGGCCCTCGGCGGCGAGCCGGCGCTTGACGACCTTGAACGTCGACGTCCGCGGCAGCTCCCGGACCGTGCGGACGTACTCCGGCACCTGCTTGGGCCCGAGATCGGGCTGGTCCGCCAGGAAGCGGCCGAACTCCGCGGGGTCCAGGGGAGTGCCGCCGGTGACGATGGCGGCCATCACCCGGTCGCCGGTCACCGGGTCGGGCACGGCGTAGACGGCGGCGTCGGTGATCGCCGGGTGCCGCAGCAGGATGCGCTCGATCGGCGCGGTGCCCAGGTTCTCCCCGTCGACGCGGAGCCAGTCGCCGAGCCGTCCGGCGAAGTAGCAGAACCCCTCGGCGTCGGCGTAGGCGAGGTCACCGGTGTGGAACTGGCCGCCGCGCAGCCGGTCCGCGTCGGCTCCGGGGTCGCGGTAGTACCCGGCGAACCAGCCGGCGCCCGCGGTGTTGACCAGCTCGCCGACGGCTTCTTCGGCGTTGGCCAGCCGGCCGTCGGGGTCGAACTCGGCCGGCGGGCAAGGACGGCCGGTGTGCGGGTGCAGGATGGCCACGTCCTCGGCCGGCCGGCCGAGGGAGCCGGGCGGGGTGTCGTCGGTGCGCGCGAAACCCACGCCGCCCTCGGTGGAGCCGAACGCGTCGACGACCTTGCAGCCGAAGCGCTTCTCGAACGCGGCCAGGTCGGCGCTCGCTCCTTCGTTCCCGTAGACGAGGCGCAGCGGGTTGTCCGCATCGTCCGGGCGTGGGGGAGTCGCGACCACGTAGGACAGGGGCTTGCCCACGTAGCTGGCGTAGTTCGCGCCGAACTTCCGCACGTCGGGCAGGAAGCCGGACGCGGAGAACCGGCGGCGCAGGGCGATGGTCGCGCCGGCCGCGAGCCCGACCGCCCAGCCGGCCATGACGGCGTTGGAGTGGAACATCGGCATCGTGACGTAGACAGTGTCCGATGTGGACAACCCGAACCGCTGCGCGAGCATCGCGCCGGGAAACGCGATCTTGCCGTGGGTGCAGCGCACGGCCTTCGGGTCGCCGCTGGTGCCGGAGGTGAAGATCAGCATGAGCAGGTCGTCCGGCGACGCGGGGACGGGATCGAGCGGCGTGGTCGCCGAGGGGTGCGGCTCCAGGTCGCGCACGCCGATCCCGCCGAGGTCCAGGCCGTCCAGCAGGGGCTGGTATTTGCGCTCGGCGAGCACGAACTGGCAGTCGGCGAGCCGGATGTCGCGCGCGAGGGCTTCGCCGCGCCGGGTGGGGTTGAGCCCGACCAGCACCGCCCCGGCGAAGGCGCAGGCGCCCAGGAGGGTGGAGAACGCCGGTACGTTGTCGGCCAGGATGCCGACGTGCGGCGGCTTGTCCCAGTCGAGCGTCTCCCGGAGGTCGGCCGCGTGGCGAGCCGACGCGCGGACGTGCGTGGCCCACGACTGCGTCTCGTCCTCGAACCGCAGGCCGGGGCGCTCGTCCCCGGCGCGGGCCAGCAGCAGCTCGGTCACCGTGGGGACGCTCATCCGCGCACCTCCCGGCACCGGCGGTCAGAAGTGGAACACGTTCTATTTCTACCACGGTGACCGGTGCCGGGTCCACCGCGCGGCCCGCTTCCGGGTGGACGGGTCCACAACGGACGCGCGCGCTCAGCCGGGAGGCCTGCGGGGCCCGAGCTCTTCGGCGAGCAGGGTGTCGACCTTCGCGGCGGCCCGGCGCAGCGCGAGCACGGCCGAGACGGTCACCGCCACCGCGAGGATCGCGACAGCGGTCGTCCAGGCCGGCCCTTCGTCCGCGGGCACCGCGGCGAGCGTGGCCGCGGCCAGCAGCAGCCATCGGTTCGGCAGCATCGTCCGGACTTGCCATCGGCGGGAAACGGGGTCGTGGGCGGTCAGGAAGACCGGGCCATGAGCGCTCACCAGGCGTCGACCTCTCCTTCGGGATCCGGCAATGCCCGAAGAATCGACCGAAAGAGTGGTCGAGTTACTGAATGCGATCGAATTGACCCTCAATTCGCGCCAGATACACACGAACGAGTGATCCGTGGTGACGGAGACACCCAGGGTGTCTTTATGGATTCGATCGGGAAAAGGCCCCCGTCAGCTCGCGGTGGCCAGCTCGACGCACGCGCGGACGCCCGATTCGAGGGCGTAGTTCATCGAGCCGCCGTTGGGTTCGAAGCTGGTGTGCTCGCCCGCGAAGTGGATGCGGTTCTCCGGCGCGCGGATGGCCGGCATCAGCCTGCTGTGGCCGCGCTCGGGCAGGACGTACGACCCCTCGATCCACGGTTCGTGGTCCCACGCCACCGAAAGCCCCAGCTCGAAGCGGTCGTGTGCGCCCGGGAACATCGTTTCGACGTGGTCCAGCACGAAGCGCACGCGTTCCTCTTCGGTCATCGCGGCGAGGGCGCGGGCGCGCCAGCCGGTCATCAGGACCTCCAGGATCCGGCGGGGGCCGGGCTGGTTCGCTGTCGCGTCGCGGACCCAGCGGATCGGCAGGTCCGTCGACACCGACACGTTGTGCCCCTTCCAGAACTGCTCGCGCACCTGGAGGTAGACCCGGACGATCGAGGCGTACCGCAGCTTGCGCATCGCCTCGATCTTGGCCTCGGTCAGCCGGGCGTGGCTGACGTCGATGTGGCGGATCGCGCTGAACGGCACGGTGACCACGACGCGGTCCGCGCTCGCCCGGGCCAGCCGGCCGTGGTCGAGGTAGGTCACCGTGGCCGAGTCGTCGTCCTGGTCGAGCCGCACGACCGGCGCGCGGTAGCGGATGCGGTCGCGCAGCTCGTGGGCGAACGCGCGGGGCAGCTCGTCGGTGCCGCCGTCGATCTTGCCCCACCCGTCGGTCGAGGTCAGCAGCGAACGGTAACCGCTTTCATGACGCAGCCACGACAACGCGGACGCCGACAGCAGGTCGCCGCCGCGCATCTCCAGGAACATCGGTTCCATGAGGTCGATCGCCGTCTGCGAGGCTCCTCGGGCGCGCAGCACCTCGTCCACCGACGACCGGTCGAGCTCCTCGAGTGCCGCCGAGGGCGCCCAGTGCGGCGCGGTCAGGTCGGCCCCGAGCTCGTCGGCGGCCGCCGTCACGTACCGGGCGATCAGCTCGGGCACGCCGAGGCCGCGCTCGTGCTCGGCCAGCGGGAGCCCGGCCGTCCCGAGCGAATCCGCGTCCGGCCGGACGAACTTGCCGTCGACGAAGTAGGAGAAGTCCTGGTCGAGCAGGTCCGACCGGTCCAGCCCGACGCCCAGCCGCTCCCGGTAGTGGGTGACGTAGTGGCATTCGGGAGTCACGGTCATCGCCCCGGCCTCGACGTGCAGGCCGTCGGCGAACGGACGGCGCAGCGTGCGGGCCCGGCCGCCGGGCCGGTCGGCGGCCTCGAGCACGGTGACCTCGCAGCCCGCGCGGTGCAGCTCGTGGGCCGCGGCCAGGCCGGCCAGGCCCGCCCCGACGACGAGGGCGGTCCGGGGCGGCCGCAGCCCGCGCAGGTCGTCGCCGAGGTGCCGGCGCAGGTCGGCCGGGGTGAGGGCGGGCACGGTCACCAGCTCCAGCCGCGCTCCGCGGGCGGGGTCCAGACGTTCGCCTTCTCCAGGTAGGGGAAGACCTCGCCCATCAGCTCGATCTGCTCGGCGTCGTACATCACCGGCAGGAACATGAACCCGCGCACGCCGGTCTCGCGGTGCAGGTCCAGCAGCTGCCCGGCGACCGTCTCCGGCGACCCGACCAGCACCTTGCTGCCGCACGCCAGGCCGAGCGTCCGGGCGATGTCGTCGAACTCGCCCTCGTAGTTCTCCTGGTAGGTCTCGCTGCCGCCCATCAGCTCGGTCGCGATGTCCCGGGCGGCGCCCATGTCGAGCGAGTCGCGCACCCACGAGAACTTCTCCTGGGCTTCGGTGTCGGTCTTGCCGAGCAGCACGCCGACCGCGCCGGCCATGTTGACGTCGAGGGGGTTCCGGCCGGCCGCTTCGGTGCGCTCGGCCAGCGAGTCGACGGTCTTGCGGACCTTCGAGTAGTCGTCGGGCAACGGCGTGAACGCGAAGTCGCAGGTCTCCGCGATGAGCTGCTGGCCCGCGGCCGAGACGCCGGCGTTGAACAGGCACGGCCACGGCTGCTGCTCGATGTGCGGGCCGATCAGGCTGCCGCGCAGGTCGTGGTATTCGCCGTGGAACTCGACGTGCTCCCCACGCGAAGCCCACAGCGTCTTGACCGCTTCCACGGCCTCGGTGGTGATCTTGTAGCGCAGGTCGTGGTCGGTGTCGGTGGGCGCGCCGAGCAGTTCGGCTTCCGGTGTCTTCCAGCCCGGCACGATGTTCCAGCCCCAGCGGCCGCCGCTCAGGGCGTCCAGGTTGGCGCCGAGGCGGGCGATGACGCCGGGGGAGAGGTAGCGGGTGTGCATGGTGGTGACGACGCCGATGTGCTGCGTCGCGGCCATCACGACCGGCGCGTAGATCGGCGCCGAAATGTGCGGCTGGGCGTGCCCGATGCGGGCGCTGTTCTCGCCGTGGGTGATGTAGCCGTCGGCGAAGAAGACGTAGTCCATGCCGATGTCCTCGACCCGGCGCGCCAGGTCCATCTGCGTGGCCGGGTCGAGCGAGTCCGGGTTGCGGTCGGCGACCGCTTTCGACGTCGCGGTGGGGGTCGGCGAGCTGAGCCACATGAAGCCGAATCGCAGCTGCCCGTCGGGGAGGCGGTCCTTGGTCGTGCCGCGGGACATGCGCATCTCCTATCCGATGGTTGCTTTTCGGAAACCATAGTAATCACACGATAGGGTGAAGTGTCAACGATTTTCGTTGTGGATCAACAAAAATGCGCGAGTTATCGAGTCCATAGTGGACTGTTAACGAATACGACGGGAAATCACTCCGCGTGCTCGAGGTCGGCCCGCAGATATTCGGCCGTGAACGACTTCCGGTCCTTCAGCAGCTTCTCCGGCGTCCCCTCGAACAGCACACGCCCACCGTGGCGCCCGGCCTCCGGGCCCAGGTCGATCACCCAGTCCGCGTGCTTCACGACGTCGAGGTCGTGCTCGATCACCACGACGGTGTTGCCGCCGTCCACGAGGCGGTCCAGCAGGTCCAGCAGGTGCCCGATGTCGGCCATGTGCAGGCCGGTGGTCGGTTCGTCGAACAGGTAGACGTTGCCCGTCTCGCGCAGCCGGTGCGCGAGCTTGACCCGCTGCCGCTCGCCGCCGGACAGCGTCGACAACGGCTGCCCCAGCGTCAGGTACGACAGCCCGACCTCGGTCAGCAGCTCCAGCTTCTTCGTGATCGGCTCTTCCGTGAAATAGCCGAGGGCCTCTTCGACGGTCAGCGCGAGGACGTCGACGATGTTCTTGCCCCGCAACGTCTTGTCCAGCACCTCGGGCCGGTAGCGGCGGCCGTCGCAGGCTTCGCAGACGGTCGTCACGGGGTCCATGTACGCCAGGTCCGTCTCGATGACGCCGCGGCCCTTGCACTCCGGGCAGCCGCCTTCGGAGTTGAAGCTGAACAGGCCCGGCTGCGCGTCGTTGGCCTCGGCGAACAGCTTCCGGATCACGTCCATCACGTCGAGGTAGGTGGCCGGCGTCGACCGCGTCGAAACTCCGATGGCCGACTGGTCGATCATCACCGCGTCCGGGTGCTGCTGCCGGAGCGCCCCCGAGACGAGCGTGCTCTTGCCCGAGCCCGCCACCCCGGTCACCGCGGTGAGCACGCCGGTGGGGATGTCGACCGTCACGTCGTGCAGGTTGTGCAGGGCCGCCTTCTCGATGGGCAGCTGCCCGGTCGGCTCGCGGAACTCCTCCTTGAGCCCGGGGATGTGCGTCAGGCACTTGCCGGTGAGCGTCGACGCGCGGTGCAGCTGCTTGACCGTGCCCTCGAAGACGACCTCGCCGCCGTGCGTGCCCGCGCCGGGGCCCATGTCGACGACGTGGTCGGCGATGGCGATGACGTCCCGGTCGTGCTCGACGACCAGCACCGTGTTGCCCTTGTCCCGCAGCGCGCACAGCAGCTCGTTGAGCCGGTGCACGTCCCGCGGGTGCAGCCCGACGCTCGGCTCGTCGAAGACGTAGGTCAGGTCGGTGAGGCTGCTGCCGAGGTGCTTGACCGTCTTGAGGCGCTGGCCCTCACCGCCGGACAACGTCGAGGTCTCGCGGTCGAGGCTGAGGTAGCCCAGCCCGATCGACTCGACGCGCTCCAGCGCGGCGAGCGCGCCGGCCAGCACCGACTTCGCCGCCGGGAGGTCCAGGGCCTTCAGCTCGGCGATCAGCTCGCTGACCTCCATGGCGCAGTGGTCGGCGATGTTCTCGCCGTTGATCTTCGTCGCCAGTGCCGCCTTGTTCAGCCGGCCGCCCTTGCACACCGCGCACGGCCCTTCGACGACGATCTTCTCGACCTCGCGGCGGTCGCGCTCCTTGAGGGTGTCCAGGCCGTTCTTGAGGTAGCGGCGGGTGAGCTTGACGACGACGCCTTCGTATTCGTTCGAGTAGTTCTGCCGCTTGCCCGAGCGGTCCACCCGGAACCCGCCACCGTGCAGCAGCAGGTCCCATTCCTTCTTGGTGAACTTCTTGAGCGGCTTGTCCGGGTCGAACAGCCCGGACTGGGCGTAGAGCTGCCACATGTAGGTGCCGATGGCGAACAGCGGCGAGTCCAGCGCGCCCTCGTTGAGCGTCTTGTCGTAGTCGATCAGCAGGTCGAGGTCGAGCTTCGTGGTCTTGCCGAGGCCCTGGCACTCCTCGCACATGCCCTGGGGGTCGTTGAACGAGTACAGGTTCGACGACCCCGCGCTCGGCTTCCCGTAGCGGGAGAACAGCACGCGCAGCATGGCGTGGATCTCGCTCATCGTGCCGACGGTCGAGCGCGCGTTGCCGCCGATCGGCTTCTGGTCCACCACGATCGCCGTCGACAGGTTCGACATCCGCTCCGCGCGCGGGCGCTCGTGCTTGGGCAGCCGGTTGCGGATGAACCAGCTGAACGTCTCGCTGAGCTGGCGCTGCGACTCGACCGCGATCGTGTCGAACACGATCGACGACTTGCCCGAGCCCGACACGCCGGTGAACACGGTGATCTCGCCCTTGGGGATGGCGAGCGAGACGTTCTTCAGGTTGTTCTCGCACGCGCCCTCGAGCACGATGTGGCCGCCCGCGCGCTTCGTCTGCCGGTTCGCCATGACCTGCGCCTCCTCGTCCCGGGCGGCAGGGGTGCGGCACCGGGTTGATCGGACGATTGGTTTCCGTCAGGCAATCACTTTACCAGTTCCGGCTCCTCGCGGCCGCGCGAGCGGGGTGCCGCGGCGTGACCTGCGGGCGAACGGGAGGTGATATCCTCTGATCTTCCGACTGCGGTGCGCTTTCCCTCGAAAGCTGAGGTGGGCAATGACGAAGTTCCACGGTTCCCCGACCGCCCCGCCGGGCCGTCCCGGCGAACTCGAGAACGCGCTGTCCTACCTGCAGTGCGTGCTGGTCGCGCGGCGCACGCGCGCGACGCCCGAGAAGATCACCTGGTCGCAGTACGACGTGCTGGAGACGCTGCGGATCCACGGCCCGCTGACGCCGTCGGCGATCGGGGAGTCCCTGGGGATCTCGCGGCAGAGCACGTCCAAGCTGCTGCGCGTCCTCAAGGACCAGTTCCTCGTCGAGCAGGCCTCGCGCGACACGGATCGGCGCGAACAGACGACTTCGCTGACCGAAGAAGGCGAAGAGTTCCTCATGCGCGCAGCTCAGGGCCGCCGCGAGACCGCGAAGGTCGCCGGTGCCGCGTTGACCGCCGGGGAGGCGAGCCTGTTCGCGGAACTCTGCCGGAAGGTCGCCGACTCCCTGCACTCCACACCCCAGCCTTTCCCGCTCCGCGACGTCTGAGCCGCGCCGGTCACGCCTGGCCCCCGGACGCGTACTCCGTGTTGCGGATGCCCCCGTGCCCGGCCGGCCAAACGCGGCCGCCGCGACGTCACCCGGTGTGCACGCGGGCCCGTTCCCGCGGCCCCTGGGCCGATCGGAGCAGTCCGCACCGCCGATGGTCGTCAATCCGCCCCTGATCCCCGTGCCCGGGTTGCGCCGCCGACAATGGCCGGTACCGTTCGCGCGCGAATTCACGTCTATTTGCCATTTTCTCAGGTAATCGTTTTCAGGCGATGAAGTCGACGCTCCGTTATTTGAGTATTCGACGGTTTCCGGGCGGGTTGACAGTCTTCCGGGCCCTTTGCATACTGGTTGCTGAATAGAAATCATCTCGTCTGAATTGATCAGTGCTGCCGCCGTGCGCGGCGCCATCGGACACAAGGGGGATCCATGCCAGTCGAGGAAAACCCGGCCGGGCCCGAGCTCGTGCTGCCGCGGCTGTTCGAGCGGGCCGCCGCCGGTAATCCGCGTCGGACGGCTCTGAGCGGCGACGGCCCCGAAGTGTCCTATGCGGACTTGAACGCCCGCGCCAACCGGCTCGCGCGAACCCTGCGCCTGATGCAGGTGCGCGACGGCGCTCCGGCCGGCCTCTACCTGGACCGGTCGGCCGACCTCGTGGTCACGCTCCTCGCGGTCCTCAAGGCGGGCGGGTGCGTCGTCCCGCTCAACCCGGCGTACCCGGCCCGGATGATCCGCCACATCGTCGAAGAGACCGGCTTGCGGACCATCGTCCACCAGGGACAGGCCTCGCTGGCGGACGCGGATCTCCCGGTCCGGCAGGCACATTTCGCCGACCTGGCCGGGGAAAGCGCTTCCCAGGACGCGCACGACCTCGACCACGCCCCGGCCGCCGGGGACGACGCGTTCGTCCTGTTCACCTCCGGGTCCACCGGGCGGCCCAAGGGCGTCCGGCTGGCCCACCGCGGCCTCGCCCGGCTGGCGGTCGCCGACCCGAAGCTGACGATCACCCCGGACGACTGCCTGGTGCAGCTGGCCGCGTTCTCCTTCGCCGCGTCCGGCAACGAGTTCTGGCTGAGCCTGCTCAACGGCGCCGAGCTCGTCCTGATGCCGCCCGGCCTGCCGTCGCTGTCCGATCTCCGCGACGTGATCACCAAGCGCGGCGTCAGCGTGCTGAGCCTGCCTTGTGGACTGTTCAACCTCTTGGTCGACAACGAGCTGGACGTCCTGCGCGACCTGCGCGTGATCATGGTCAGCGGCGACTTCCCGTCGCCGGCGCACCTGGCGACCGCCGCGGAGCACACCACCGCGGCGATCTTCAACGGCTACGGCTGCACCGAGAACTCCGCGATCTCGTCGCTGTACCCGGTCACGCCGGAAGTCCGCGACCTCGACCGGGTGCCGGTCGGCAAGCCGCTGTCCGGCGTCACCATGGAGGTGCTGGACCAGGACCGGAAACCGTGCCCGCCCGGGGACGTCGGCGAGCTGGTCATCGGCGGCACCGGCGTCGCCAACGGCTACCTGAACCTGCCGGACGCGCAGGCGGAGAAGTTCGTGGACGGCGGCACGCGCTACCGCACCGGCGACCTGGCCCGGTTGACGCCCGACGGCGACGTGGTGCTCGTCGGCCGGTCCGACAGCCTCGTCAAGATCCGCGGGTTCCGCGTCGAGACCAGCGCCGTCGAGCTCGCCCTGAAGTCGTTCGACGACGTCGAGCACGCCGTCGTCAAGGCGTTCGGCAACGAGGCCAACGAAAAGAGCCTGGTCGCGTTCTACACGACCTGGAGCGGGCAGGAGATCGGCGCCGGCGAACTGATCGCGCAGCTCGCCGATTCCCTGCCGGAGTACATGATCCCTTCGGACTTCCACCGGCTCGACGCGATGCCGGCGAACCTCAACGGAAAGATCGACCGGGCCGCACTGCACGACCCGCGCGCCCGGTCCCGGGAAGAAAAGGAGCAGCCCATGACGAATCCCCTCGAAACGGTCATCCTGCAGATGTGGCGCGACATCATCGGCACCGACGACTACTCCGCCACCGACCCGTTCGTCGGCCACGGCGGCAATTCCCTGCACTTCGTGAAGTTCGCTTCCGGGCTGCAGTCGGTCTTCGCGGTCGAAGTGCGCCCCGAAGACGTGTTCCGGCACGGCACCGTCCGCGACCTGGCCGGGCACATCGAGTCGCTGCGGGAGGGCGCCGCCGCGCGCTGACCCGGGAGACCGAACCGACGCACGGGGGGCCGCGATGATCGGAGAGGTACCGACACCATGGAAAACCCACTCGAGTCGGTGATCCGCCGGACCCGGTCCGGCGTCACCGCCGACGGTGTGGCCGGCCACGAGCAGTTCGCCGGGCTGCTCAGTGCGCTGCTGGGGGTCACCCTGGGGGCCGAGGACGTCCGGCGGCACCAAGATCCCGCCGACCTGGCCCGGCACATCGACGAACTGCGGGGCGGCCCGCCCGGGCTGACCGCGAGCACGGACCGCGGCCCGGCGCCCGCGTCCTACGGCCAGCGCGGCATCTGGTTCATCGACCAGTACTCGCCGCGCCCGGCGGCGTACAACGCGCCGTTCGTGTTCACCGTCAAGACGCCGCTCGACACCGGCGTGCTCCACGACAGCCTGCGCGCGCTCATGGCCCGCCACGAAATCCTGCGGACCACGTTCTCCGCCGAAGACGGCGACGTCCGCCAGCACGTCGGCGCCGAACCGGCGTGCGACTTCTCGACGGTCGAGCTGAGCGCCACACGACCACTGGACGACGTCGTCGCCGAGGTCGTCGACACCGAGTTCGACCTGGCCACCGGGCCACTGGTCAAGGTGGTCTGCGCGGTCGAGCCCGACGGGCCGACGCACGTCGTGTGCAGCATCCACCACATCGTCTTCGACGCGGCGTCGGCCGGGGTGTTCCTCACCGAGTGGTTCACCCGCTACCACGCCACGCTCGCCGGGGACGCCTACGACGAAGGCGGCCCCCGGCCGCAGTACCGCGACTTCGCGCGCAGGCAACGGGAAACCGTCCGCGGCGAGCGGCTCGAGGAGCTGCTCGCGCACTGGGAGTCCCGGCTCGCCGGGCCGCTGCCGCTGCTGGACCTGCCGACGGACCGGCCGCGGCCGCAGGAGCAGTCGCACCGAGGCGAAATCGTCCGGTTCGACCTCCCGCCTGAGTTGACCGACCGGCTGCGCCGGCTCGCCGCCGACGAGGGCGTCACACTGTTCATGCTGCTGGAGGCCGCCTACGCCGCGTTCCTGCACCGGCACACGCGGCAGGACGACCTCCTCGTCGGCAGTCCCGTCTCGCTGCGGGACCTGCCGGAGACGGCCGACATGCTCGGCTACTTCGTCAACATGGTCGTCTTCCGCCACGACGTGCGCGCCGACCTGCCGCTGCGGGAGCTGTACGCGCAGGCGAGCACCGAGGTCACCGAGGCGCTGCGGCACAAGGACGCGCCGTTCGAGAAGGTCATCGAGCGGGTCAACCCGCCGCGCAGCCCGAGCCACGCACCGGTCTTCCAGACCATGTTCGTGCTGCCGGACTCCGACTGGGCGGCCCTGGACCGGCTCGGCCTGGACGCCGATCTCGACCTCTACGTCAGCCGCAGCTCGAAGTACGACCTGTCGCTGATCGTCGAGCAGGACGGCACCGCGCTGCGCGGGGTCTTCGAGTACGACACGGCGTTGTTCGACCGCGAGACCGTCGAGGCGTTCGGCGACCGGTACGTCCGGCTGCTCGAAGCGCTCGTCGAAAACCCCGGCGGTACCGTCGGCGACCTGGGCCTGCTCTCGGAAGAGCAGCAGCGCGAGGTCCTGGACTGGTGCGCGCCGCCGCCGGAGGACACCACCCGCCGCCCGGTCGCGGAGCTGGTCGAGTCGCAGGCCGCGGTCACCCCGGACGCGCCCGCGCTGGAACACGGCGACCGCGTCCTGACCTACCGCGAACTCAACGGGCGGGCCAACCGTCTGGCCCGGGACCTGCGGGCGAAGGGCGTGGGCCGCGGCGACCGCGTCGGCATCCACGTGCCGCGGTCGCCGGAGATGGTCGTCGCGCTGCTGGCGGTCCTGAAGGCGGGGGCCGCGTACGTGCCGGTCGACCCGTCGTACCCGGCCGAGCGGATCGAGTACATGCTGGCCGACTCCGGCGTCGCGCTGGTGCTGGAGTCGGCGGAGCCGGAAGCCACCGACGAGTCGGATCTGGGGCGGCTCAAGAGCGGCGACGACGAGATCTACGTGATCTACACGTCCGGGTCCACCGGGCGCCCCAAGGGCGTCGTGCTCACCGAAGCGACGGTCACCAACCTCGTCGAGTACATGCGGCGGACTTCGCCGATCGGCGCGACCGGCCGGACGTTGCAGTACATGACGCTGTCGTTCGACGTCTCGGTGATGGAGATCCTGGGGACGCTCTGCGCCGGCGGCACGCTCGTGCTGATCGACGAAGACCTGCAGAAGGACCTGCACCGGCTGACCGGTTTCCTGCGCGACCACCGGATTTCCCGGACCTACCTGCCGTACGTCGCCGTGCAGCAGCTGGCCGCCGTGGCCGAGGACCAGCCGTTCCCGGACCTGGTGGAGGTCGCCTCCGTCGGCGAGCAGCTGGTCATCACCCCGCAGATCCGCGAATTCTTCGCCCGGCGCCCGGAAATCCGCTTCCTCAACATGTACGGCCCGTCCGAGACGCACCTGGCGTCCGCGCACGAGCTGACCGGGGACCCGGCCGGGTGGCCGGAGGCACCGTCGATCGGCGGCCCGATCGGGGGCCTGTCGATGCTGGCCCTCGACGAGGGCGGGCGGCTCGTGCCGCCCGGCGTGCCGGGGGAGCTGTACCTCGGCGGCGACCTGCTCTCGCCCGGCTACCACGGCCTGCCCGAGCAGACCCGCGAACGGTTCGTGGAGACGCCGTTCGGGCGCCTCTACCGCACCGGCGACCTGGTCCGCTACGACCGTGACGGCGAGTTCGGCTACCTCGGCCGCGCCGACACCCAGATCAAGATCCGCGGCTACCGCGTCGAGCCGGCCGAGGTCGAGGCGGCGCTGAACGAGCTGCCGGACGTCAGCGCGTCGGCCGTCGCCGCGGTGGCGTTCGGCGCGGGCGACCGGCGGCTGGTCGGCTACCTCGTCACCGGGCACGAGATCGACCCGGCCGCGGTGCGGACGGCGCTGTCCGGGTCGCTGCCGGACTACCTGGTGCCGTCGCACTTCGTGCGGCTCGCCGCGCTGCCGACCGCGCCCAGCGGCAAGATCGACCGCAAGGCGCTGCCGGACCTGTTCGACCCCGGCACGGCGACCACGGCACGGCCGCCGGAGACGCCGACCGAGCTGGCCGTCGCCGAAGCGTGGACGGACCTGCTGGGCACCGGCGGCGTCGGCCTCGACGAGGACTTCTTCGCCGCCGGCGGGCACTCGATCCTCGCCACCGAGCTGATGTACCGGCTGCGCAAGCGGTTCGCCGTCGACGTCCCGCTGCGCGTGCTCTTCGACAACCCGACCGTCGGGGGGATGGCCGCGCGCATCGACGCGCTCCGGTCCGGGGACGACACCGGCGACCGCGTCGACCTGCGCGCCGACGTCAAGCTGCCGGAGCACATCCGCGCGACCGAAGGGGTGGCCACCGCCGAGGACGTCCTGCTCACCGGGGCGACCGGGTTCCTCGGCATCCACCTGCTGCGCGAGCTGCTGGCGGAGACCGGCGACCGGGTGCACTGCCTGGTCCGCGCCCCGGACGCCGACGCCGCGTGGGAGCGGATCGCCGCCACGGCCGACCGGTACGGGATCGGGAAGGTCCTGGACCGCGACCGTGTCACCGCCGTGCCGGGCGACCTCGCCGCCGACCGGCTCGGTCTGTCCGAAAAGGACTACGACGACCTCGCCCACCGCGTCGGGACGATCCACCACACGGCGGCGCACATCAACTTCGTCGCGCCGTACGCTTCGGTGAAACAGGCCAATGTGGACGGTCTGGCCCGGATCGTCGAGTTCGCGGCGGCCGGGCCGGTCAAGCCGGTGCACTACACCTCGACGGTGGCGGTGTTCTCGCCGAAACCCCGCGCCGAGGCGATCACCGAGGACGACGTCCCGGACGACGCCGAGGACCTGACGATCGGCTACACCCAGAGCAAGTGGGTCGCCGAAGAGGTCGCGCGGCTGGCCCGCGACCGCGGGGTGCCGGTGACGATCTACCGCATCGGCCGGATCGCCGGCGACAGCGAGACCGGCGCCCTGCAGACCGAGGACTTCCTGTGGCGCCAGGTCAAGAGCTTCCTCGAACTGGGGGTGGTCCCGCCGCCCGAGGAGCACGACACCGACCTGCTGCCGGTCGACTTCGTCGGCCGCGCGCTGGTCCGGCTGTCCCGGGCCCGGCCCGCGGAGAACCGGACGTGGCACCTGTTCAACCCCGGCATCAAGACCTTCGACGTCGTCTACCGGGCCATCCGCGAACTGGGGTACCCGCTGCGGGAGATCCCGGTGGAGGAGTGGCGGGCGGCGCTCGCCGACCGCGCCAACCCGCTGTCCGCGATGGCTCCGCTCTACCAGGAAGGCGCGCTCGACATCGGCGACAACACCTACGCCAACGAGCGCACCGGACGCGAACTGGCCCGGCTGGGCCTGCGCTGGCCGGAGATCACCCCGGCCGTGTTCACGAAAATGATCGGCTATTTCCGTGAAACGGGCGAATTCACCGGCTGAGGCCGGATCGCCCCTGTTCTTTCCCGATTTTCCCTCTCCAGCAAGGAATGCGCGATGAGGAAGACGCTGCCCGCACGCGCCCGGCCGGTGCTGCACCGCACCCCCGAGCCGAGCGCCGAGACCCTGACCGGCTACCCGGCCGCCCAGCAACCCGAGTGGCCCGACCCGCACGCGCTCGCCGAGGTCCGCGACACCCTGGCCGAGCGCGAAGACGTCGTCGGCCCCGCCGAAGTGCTCCAGCTGCGCTCCCTGCTGGCCCGCGCGGCCGAAGGCGAGTTCTGCGTCCTGCAGGCCGGCGACTGCGCCGAGGACCCGGCCGATGCCGGTGTCCGGGCCGTGGCCCGCAAGGTCGGCATGCTCGACACGCTCGCGGAGGTGATGCGCGTCGGCTCCGGCCGCCCGGTCCTGGAAGTCGGCCGGATCGCGGGCCAGTACGCCAAGCCGCGCTCGGCGAACGTCGAGGAGGTCGACGGCCGCGAGCTGCCGGTCTACCGCGGCCCGATCGTCAACAGCCCCGAGCCGACCCCCGAGGCCCGGCGCCCCGACCCGGGCCGGATCCTCGACGCGCACGAAGCCGCGCTCGGCGTCCGCGCTTCTCTCGGCCGCCTCGGCCGGGGCTCCGCGGCCGAGCCGGCCGAGCGGATCTGGACGAGCCACGAGGCGCTGCTGCTGGACTACGAAGTCCCGCTCCTGCGCCGGATGCCGGGCGGCCGGAACTACCTGGCCTCGACGCACTGGCCGTGGATCGGCGAGCGGACCCGGCGCTCGGACGGCGCCCACGTGCACCTGCTGTCCACCGTGGTCAACCCGGTGGCGGCGAAGGTGAGCGCGAAGGCCCCGATCGAGGACGTCCTGCGGCTGTGCGCGCGGCTCGACCCCTTCCGCACCCCGGGGCGGCTCACGCTGATCCCGCGGTTCGGCGCGGCTCGGATCGGGCAGCTCGCGCCGCTGGTGCGGGCGGTGCGCGACGCCGGGCACCCGGTGCTGTGGCTGTGCGATCCCATGCACGGCAACACCGTCGTCGCCGACGACGGGCTCAAGGTGCGCTGGCTCGAGGACATCATGAACGAGCTGCGCCAGTTCGTCCGGATCGTCACGGGGGAGGGCGGCGCGTGCGCCGGGCTGCACGTGGAGGCCTCGCCCAGCGAGATCTCGGAGTGCCACGGCGCCGGCATCACGGCGTCGCGCGGACCCGGCTACACGACGCTGTGCGACCCGCGGCTGAACCTGACCCAGGCCGTCGCGCTGACCGCGAGCTGGCAGCCCGAGGCGGCCCACGAACTCCGGACGGAGCTGGCGTCATGAGCGTGACCCTGGTGACCGGCGCGGCGAGCGGCATCGGTGCCGCCACCGCGACCCTCCTGGCCGAGCGCGGGCACACCCTGGCGTTGTTCGACCGCGACGAAGCCGCCTTGGCCCTGGTCGCGAAGCCGCTGCTGGACGACGGCCGCAGTGTCTACACCTACACCGTGGACGTCACCTCCAGCGCCGAGGTCGATGCGGCGGTCGAGCGCGTCGAGACCGGGTTCGGGCCGATCGACGGCCTGGCGAACGTCGCCGGGGTGCTGCGGATGGGCCGCGTGGCCGACCTGTCCGACGAGGACTGGAACGCGACCTTCGCGGTCAACGCGACCGGCGTCTTCCACGTCTGCCGGGCGGTCTCGCGCCGGATGACGAGCCGGAAGAGCGGCTCGATCGTCACCGTGGCGTCGAACGCCGCGGGCGTGCCCCGCAGCCACATGGCCGCCTACGCCGCGTCGAAGGCAGCCGCGACCAGCCTGACCCACAGCCTCGGCCTGGACCTCGCCCCGCTCGGCATCCGCTGCAACGTCGTCGCGCCGGGGTCGACCGACACCCCGATGCTCCGGTCCATGTGGACGGACGAGACCGGCTCGAAGTCCACCTTGGACGGTGATCCCGGCCAGTTCCGGCTGGGCATCCCGCTGGGGCGCATCGGTTCACCCGAGGACGTCGCCCGCAGCGTGGCGTTCCTGCTGTCCGACGACGCCCGGCACGTGACCCTCGCGACCCTGCTCGTCGACGGCGGCGCGGCCCTCGGCGCGGTCTGAAGGAGGCCTGATGAGCGGCATCACGATCGAACCGTACGACCTGCCCACGACCGTCCCGGTCAGCACCGCGGGCTGGCGGGCCCACCCGGGCCGCGCGGCCCTGCTGATCCACGACATGCAGCGCTACTTCCTCGGCTTCTACCCGGAGGACGGCGCACTGCGGCGGACGCTCGTCCGCAACGTCGTCACCGCGCGGGAAACCGCCGACCGGCTGGGGATCCCGGTGTTCTACACCGCCCAGCCCGGCTCGATGACGCCGGAGGACCGCGGGCTGCTGCACGACATCTGGGGCCCGGGCATGAAGGCCACCCCGGCCGACCGGCAGGTGATCGACGAGCTGGCGCCGACGCCGTCGGACGTCGTGCTGACGAAGTGGCGCTACAGCGCGTTCCACCGCACCGACCTGCTCGAGCGGCTGCGGGCGGCCGGGCGCGACCAGCTGATCGTCTGCGGGATCTACGCGCACGTCGGCTGCCTGGTCACCGCCGTCGAGGCGTTCACGCACGACATCGAGACGTTCTTCGTCGCCGACGCCGTCGCGGACTTCGGCCCGGACGAGCACCGGCTGGCGGTGGACTACGCCGCCGCCAACTGCGCGGTCGCCACGACCACCGCGGCGCTGGTCGGGCAGCTGGAAGGCGCGGTGGTCGCGTGAGTGGCCTGCCGATCCGCGCGGGGTCGCCGTACGCGATCCTGCACCGGCCCGGCAGCGGCCGCGGCGACCAGGTCGAGGTCGTCTCCGGGCCGGTCCGCACGGCCGAGCGGCTGGCCGACCTGACCCTGGACGAAGGCGCCTGGGAAGGCCGCGGCCGGCACACGAAACTCGTCCTGCTCCCGTACCGGCAGCTCGCCGAGCGGGGCTACGACTGCCCGGACGACCAGGTCCCGTTGCAGGTGATGGACATCGAGTCCCAGACGACGCTCACCGTCGCCGAGACCCTCGCGGCCCTGCCCGACGGCGCCCCGCCGCTGGAACAGCGCGCGTTCGACCTGGGCGACGACGAGTACGCCCGCACGGTCGAGCGGATCCTCGACGACGAGATCGGCGCGGGGGAGGGCGCGAACTTCGTGCTCTCCCGCAGCCTGCGCGGCCGCTTCCCCGGCTTCGACGACGATGTCGCGCGGGCGGTGTTCAAACGGCTGCTCGGCGCGGAAGCCGGCGCCTACTGGACGTTCCTGGTCTTCACCGGCGAGCGCTACCTGCTGGGCAGCACGCCCGAGCAGCACGTCCGGCTGTTCGACCGCACGGTGACCATGAACCCGATCAGCGGCACCTACCGCTACCCGGAAGGCGGCGCCGACGCCGAAGGCCTGCTCGAGTTCCTCCACGACGAGAAGGAGGCCGACGAGCTGTGCATGGTCGTCGACGAGGAACTGAAGATGATGGCCGAGCTCTGCGACCGCGGCATCCGGGTGTCCGGGCCGCGGCTGCGGCGCATGTCGCGGCTGGCGCACACCGAGTACTCCCTGGAAGGCGAGACCGGGAAACCGCTGACCGAGGTGCTGCGGCACACGCTGCTCGCGCCGACCGTCACCGGCAGCCCACTGGTCAACGCCTGCCGGGTGATCCGCCGGTACGAGCCGAAGGGACGCGGCTACTACAGCGGCGTCGTCGGGCTCGTCGGCAGCGACGACGACGGCCGGCGCTCGCTGGACTCGGCGATCCTCATCCGCACCGCGGACATCTCGCCGGGCGGCGACGTCCGGCTGGCGGCCGGGTCGACGATCGTGCGCGAATCCGCGCCGCTCTCGGAAGCCGCCGAGACGACGGCGAAGGTGTCGGCGGTCCTGAAGTCGTTGTCCGGCGAAGCCCGCCAGGCCGCGACGCCCCCGCCGCCGACGTCGTCGGACGAGGTGCGCTCCGCGCTGAAGGCCCGCAACCGGGGCAAGTCGCGGTTCTGGCTCGACGGCGCCCGCCCCGGCAGTGGCTCGCGGGTGCGCATCACCGTCGTCGACGCCGAAGACGCGTTCACCTCGATGCTGGCCTACCAGCTGAAGTCGGTGAACTGCGCGGTGACGACCGTGCCGTGGGACGCCGGCGAGCTGCCCGAGAACGACTTGGTGCTGCTCGGCCCGGGGCCCGGCGATCCCAACGACGTCGATGGTGCGAAGGTCGGCCGCCTGCGGGCGCTGGCCGCGGACCTGCTGCGCTCGGGCCGTCCGCTCGCCGGGGTCTGCCTGGGCCACCAGGTGCTCTGCGCCGAACTGGGCCTGCCCGTCCAGCGGCTCGCGCGGCCCAACCAGGGACGTCAGGCGCACGTGACGATCGACGGCGAGCGCCGGGCCGTCGGGTTCTACAACAGCTTCGCCGCGCGCACTCCCGACGACCGCGTCGAAGTGCCCGGCCGGGCGCCCGCCGACGTCGTGCGCGGGCTGGACGACCAGGTCATCGGCCTGCGCGGGCCGCGGCTGGCGACCATCCAGTTCCACGCCGAGTCGTTCCTCACCGAGGACGGCCCGGCCATCCTGCGCGACGTAGTCGACCACGCCACCGAAGGAGGAACCCCATGACCACATCCGCCCCGGCGTTCGACCGGGCGAGGCTGAGGGCCTTCCTCGGCCACTTCACCACCGGCGTCACCGTCGTGACCTACCGCCGCGGCGAGCTGGTGCGCGGCGCGACCGTCAACGCGTTCACGTCCGTGTCGCTGGACCCGCCGCTCGTGCTGGTCTCGCTGGACCGGCGCAGCCGCTCGGTCCAGCACCTCGGCGACGGCCCGTTCGTCGTCAACATCCTGGCCGAGGACCAGCGCGACCTCGCGATGCACTTCGCGGGCAAACCCCTCGCGGACGACGCGGTGCCGTGGGTCGACCTCGACTCGCCGGTACCGCGGCTGGGCCGCACGGTCGGGCACGTCGAGTGCACCCCGTGGCGCGCCTACGACGGCGGCGACCACGTGCTGCACGTCGGCGAGGTGACCGGCCTCGACCTGGCCGGCGGGCGGCCGCTGCTGTTCTTCGGTGGCGACTTCCCGCGGCTGGCCGAAGAACCCGAGGCACCGCACTGGTCGTGGTCGCTGGACGACCCGACACCCCAACTATGGGAGGCAGGCAAGTGAGCGAGACGACGACCCGGCCGTTGACCGGGGACGAGTACCTGGAAAGCATCCGCGACGGCCGGGAGATCTGGGCCTACGGTGAGCGCGTCGACGACGTCACCAAGCACCCGGCGTTCCGCAACACCGCCCGGATGACGGCCCGGCTGTACGACGCGCTGCACGACCCGGAGAAGCGGGACGTGCTGACCACGCCGACCGACACCGGCAGCGGCGGGTTCACGCACAAGTTCTTCCGCGCACCCAAGTCCACGACGGATCTCCTGGGCGACCGCGACGCGATCGCCGAGTGGGCCCGGATGAGCTACGGCTGGCTGGGCCGCAGCCCGGACTACAAGGCGAGCTTCCTCACCACCCTGGGCGTCGACCCGGGCTACTACGGCGAGTTCGAAGGCAACGCCCGGCGCTGGTACGCCGAAGCGCAGGAGAAGGTCCTGTTCTGGAACCACGCGATCATCAACCCGCCCGTCGACCGGCACAAGGCGGCCGACGACGTCGGGGACGTGTTCGTGCACGTCGAGGAAGAACGCGACGACGGCCTGGTCGTCAGCGGCGCCAAGGTCGTCGCGACCGGGTCGGCGCTGACGCACGGCAACTTCATCGCCCACTACGGGCTGCCGGTGAAGAAGCGCGAGTTCGCGCTGGTGGCGACGCTGCCGATGGACTCGCCGGGGCTGAAGCTGATCTGCCGGCCGTCGTACGCGCTGCAGGCCGACACGATGGGCAGCCCGTTCGACTACCCGCTGTCGAGCCGCCTCGACGAGAACGACACGATCTTCGTGCTCGACAAGGTGAAGATCCCGTGGGAGAACGTCTTCGTCTACGGCGACCAGGCCAAGGCGGCGACTTTCCTGTCGGCGTCGGGGTTCCTGAACCGCTCGACGTTCCACGGCGTGACGCGGCTGGCGGTGAAGCTGGACTTCCTGGCCGGGCTGCTGCTCAAGGGCGTCGACGTCACCGGCACCCGGGACTTCCGCGGCATCCAGACCCGCATCGGCGAGGTTCTGGCGTGGCGCAACATGTTCTGGGGCCTGAGCGACGCGATGGCGCTCAACCCGGACCCGTGGAAGGGCGGCGCGCTGCTGCCGAAGCTCGACTACGGCATGGCCTACCGCTGGTTCATGACGATCGGCTACCCCCGGGTGCGGGAGATCATCCACCAGGACCTGGGCAGCGCGCTGATCTACCTCAACTCGCACGCCAGCGACTTCCAGAACCCGGAGCTGCGGCCCTACCTGGACAAGTACGTCCGGGGTTCGTCGGGCTACGACGCGGTGGAGCGGGTCAAGCTGATGAAGCTGATCTGGGACTCCGTCGGCACGGAGTTCGCCGGCCGCAACGAGCTGTACGAGCGGAACTTCTCGGGCAACCACGAGAACGTCCGGATCGAGATGCTCACCGCGCAGCAGGCGTCCGGGCAGGTCGACGGCTACAAGGGCTTCGCCGAGCAGTGCCTGGCCGAGTACGACCTCGACGGCTGGACCGCCCCGGACCTGATCAACCCCGATCGGCTCTGACGTGTGTCCCGATAGGACGGAGGGCCTCCCCGCGGTGCGGGAAGGCCCTCCGGTGGTGGGTCGCTCAGCTCTCGACGAGCATCAGGCAGAACCCGTCGTGGCCGCGGCTGCCGACGGTCTGCACGGTCGTCGCGGTGACGCGCGGTTCGTCGGCCACCAGCTGGTTGAACCGGCGTACTCCCTGAACCGCCGGGTTGGGGCTGTCGGCTTCGACGACGAGCCCGTCGAGCACCACGTTGTCGACGACGATCACGCTGCCCGGGCGGGTCAGCTTCAAGGCCCAGCCGAAGTATTCGGGGATGTTGGCCTTGTCGGCGTCGATGAACACGAAGTCGAACGGCTCACCGCCCGCCAGCTCCGGCAGCGTGTCGAGGGCCTTGCCGACGCGCAGGTCGACGACGTCGGACAGACCCGCGTTGTCGATGTTGCGCCGAGCGACCTCGGCGAAGGACGGTTCGGCCTCCAGCGTGGTCAGCGAGCCGCCCGCCGGCAGCGCCCGGGCCAGCCAGATCGCGCTGTAGCCGCCGAACGCGCCGATCTCGAGGATGCGGCGCGCGCCGTGGGTGCGGGCGAGCAGGTGGAGGAACTTGCCCTGGTTGGGTGCCACCGCGATCTCCGGCAGCCCGGCCTCGGCGCTGGCCTTGGCCGCGAGGTCCAGGGCGGCGTCGTGCTCCACCATCAGGGTCGAGGTGTAGGTGTCGATTTTCGTCCACTGGTCTTCGCTCATGTTTCCCGATCGTACTTGAGGATCGCGCGCGGCTATAGGGATAATCGAGATTCTTTTGCCGCCAACTTGATTTCCCGGCGGCAACCACTGTAGGCTCGGAAGAGATCGGGCGGTTGTTTCTCCCGCCGCCCCCGATGATCGATCGAGGCCACTCTCGAGGCGCCGTCTGGGAATGCTCTCCCGGTGCCGGAAGAAAGGATGGCGACCATGTCCGAGAACGCCGTGGCGACCCTCGAGTCGCCGCGCCTCGCGCCACTGCGTGCGGCGACTTTCCACCACCTGGGGATCCAGACCGCCGACCTCGGCAACTGCGTCTCGTGGTACCAGGACTTCTTCGGCTGCAAGGAAAACTGGTCCCTGGACGAGTTCTCCGAGCTGACCACGAGCCGGCTGCCCGGCATCGTCAGGCTCGTCGAGCTGAGGGCCGGTGGCACCCGGTTCCACCTCTTCGAGCGGGCCGGTGAGGGAGCTCAGGCGCCCGACCCCGGCGACGCGCAGTTCCAGCACGTCTGCATGGAGGTCGGTTCACCGGCCGAAATGCGCGCCTGGCAGCGCCACTGGATGAAACTGTACGAATCCGGTCTCTACCATTTCACCCGCGACGAACCGGCGACGGAGATCGTCACCGACGACGACGGCGTGCAGAGTTTCTACGCATTCGACGTGAACGGACTCGAATACGAGTTCACGTGGATTCCGGAGGCGGCGTGATGACCGTTCCCGTGCTGACCGGAGTCCCCGTGCGCGAGGGGTGGGACTTCGGCGACTTCCCCTACGGACTCGAACCGCTGACCATCCCCGACGCGGGCACCGAACCCGGTGGCGACGGCCCCTGCTCCCGCTTCGCGGGCCTGTGCACGCACCTGGAGCACATCTCCCGCGGCGGCGCGCCGGGCCCGGTCGAACCCGTCGAGTCGTCCGACCGCCTCTACTGGTTCCGCTGGATCACCGGCCACCAGGTGACGTTCGTGCTGTGGCAGCTCGTCGCCCGCGAGCTGGCGCTGGCCGGGCGCGGCGAGCGTGACCGCGAAGCCGCGCTGGCGTCGGCGGCCCTGTTCACCCGCGGCTTCAGCGCGATGCTGCTCTACACCAGCTCGACGCCGATCGGCGTCTACCACGAGGTGATCCGGCCCAGCATGTTCCTGCAGCACCGCGGGTTCAGCGGCACCTGGGCACCGGACTTCGCCCCGGTCCGCGACCTCTACCGCGGCAAGGGCCTGCCGGACGACGACTCGCCCGGCGTCCGCGCGTTGCGCGACGAAGTCGGGTTCTACCAACGGGTCCACGGCGGGATCGCGGCGAAACTGGTGCCCAGCGGCCGGTCCCTCCTGCAGGACTCGGCCGGCGCCACCGACGTGCACCACCCGGACGTCCTCGGCGTCGTCTACGACAACTACTTCATGACGCTGCGGGCGCCGACGTCGCTGCCGGACGTCGTCGCGCAGCTCCTGCGCCGCCTCAACGCCGTGGCGCTGGACGTGTCCGTGAACGGCGTCGACTCCGTGTCCGACGCGGAGGACCCGCCGGCGGAGCTGACCAGTCCCGAGGTCCGCTCGTGCGAGGCCGGGTTCGTCGGCCTGCTCGCCGACATCGCCGCGTGCGCCGCCGGCTCCCCGGCGGACTGAGCCGTGCGCCACGGCATCGTCCTGCTGCCCGAGCAGCGCTGGTCCGCCGCGCGGGACCGCTGGCGCCGCGCCGAAGAGCTCGGGTTCGACCACGCCTGGACCTACGACCACCTGATGTGGCGCTGGCTGCGCGACGAAACCTGGTTCGGCTGCCTGCCGACGCTGACCGCCGCCGCCGGGGTGACGTCGAAGATGCGGCTCGGCTCGCTCGTCGCGACGCCGACGTTCCGCCACCCGGTGCCGTTCGCCAAGGAGCTGATGACGCTCGACGACATTTCCGGCGGCCGGCTGATCTGCGGCGTCGGCTCCGGGGCCGGGGGGTACGACGAGAGCGTCTTCGGCGTCGCACCTTCGGGGAGCCGGTCCGGGCGGTTCGCGGAGTTCCTCGAGCTGACGGAACTGCTGCTGCGGCAGCCGCTCACGTCGTACGAGGGCGAGTACTACCGCTGCGAGGACGCGCGGATGGAACCGGGCTGCGTGCAGCGGCCGCGGCTGCCGTTCGCGGTGGCGGCCACCGGCCCGAAGGCGATGGGCCTGGCCGCGCGGTACGGCGAAACGTGGCTCACCGCCGGCGCGCCGGGCCGCTTCGACGCCCGCCGCTGGGACCTGGTCGTGCCGGAGCTGAAGGACCAGCTCCGGGCGTTCGAAGACGCCTGCGTCGCGGTCGGCCGGGATCCGGCGTCGGCGGGGAAGCTGCTGGTGACCGGCGCGACCGTCGGGGGCGTGCTGGACTCCGCGCAGTCCTTCCGGGACGCCTCGGGCACGTTCGCCGACCTGGGCTTCACCGACCTGGTCGTGCACTGGCCCCGCGAATCCGAGCCCTACCAAGGGGATGAGCGGGTCCTCGACGAGCTGGACCTGTCCTGAGAGGAGCAGCATGCCCGCGTACGAGATCGTCAACATGTTCGCCGACCACGTCTACGCCGGCAGCGCGCTCGGCGTCGTCCCGCGGGCCGGTGACCTCGACCCCGCGGGCATGCAGGCACTGGCGCGCGAGATCAACCACACCGAGACCGCGTTCGTCCTGCCGCCCACCGGCACCGGCGCGGACTACCGGGTCCGGGTCTTCACCCCTGCGGCCGAATCGCCCTTCGGTGGGCATTCCAGCGTCGGCACCGCGGTCACGCTCGCGCGGCTCGGGCTGGTGCCCGCCGGGCGGGTCGTGCAGGAGTGCGGCCCGAAGCTGCTGCCCCTCGACGTGACCGCCGAGGCGGGCAAGATCACCGCGAACGACCCCCTGGAGAGCGTGCCGCTCGATCCGGGGCTCCTGCTCGGCGCCGTCGGCCTGCCCGCCCCCGCAGCCGACGGCGCCCGCCCCGCGGCGTGCGGGTTCGGCCCGGCGTTCCACTTCCTCCCGGTGCGCGCGGACGCCGTCGCGGCCGCGGCGCCCGACTTCGCCCGGATGGCCGCCGCGGACCTCGCCGACGTGCTCGTGTTCGGCTGGGACCCGGCGACCCGCACCGCGCACGGCCGGCTGTTCGCGCCCGGCTACGGGATGCCCGAGGACCCGGCGTGCTCGTCGGCCGCGCTCGGGCTCGGCGTCTGGCTCGTCGAGGCGGGGTGGCTCGGCGGCGACGGATCCCACGACTTCACGCTGCGCCAAGGACGTGAGCAGGGGCGTCCGTCCACTTTGTACTGCTCGGTCCGGGTCGCCGACGGCCGGCCGGTGTCTGCCTCGGTCTCCGGTGCCGTGCTGCCGGCGGGCGCCGGCGAGCTGGCCGACCCGGACCGCGAGAAGGGAAGCTGAGGTGCTCGACCGACCCGAACTGCTCGGCACCCGCGGGGCCGTGTCCTCCACGCACTGGCTGGCTTCGGCCGCCGGCACGGCGATGTTCGACCTCGGGGGCAACGCCTTCGACGCGGCCGTCGCGACGGCGCTCGTCATCCAGGTCGTCGAACCGCACCTCAACGGCCCGGGCGGCGACGTCCCGATCCTGGTGCACGACGGCGCGACCGGCGACGTCGAGGTGATCTGCGGCCAGGGCCCGATGCCGGAAGCCGCGACACCCCAGGCGTTCCGCGACCGCGGCGTCGACGCGATCCCCGGCTCCGGGCTGCTGCCGGCGGTCGTGCCCGGCGCGTTCGGCGCGTGGCTGCGGCTGCTGCGCGACCGCGGCCGCCTCGACCTCGGCACCGTGCTCGCCCCGGCCATCGCCTACGCCGAGGACGGCTTTCCGCTGCTGCCCAAGGCGGCGGACATGATCGCGGTGCTCGCGCCGCTGTTCCGCGAGGAGTGGACGGCGTCCGGCGAGGTCTACCTGCCGGATGGGCGACCGCCGAAGCCGGGCTCCCGGCTGCGCAACCGGCCGCTGGCCGCGACCTACCGGCGGATCCTCGCCGAGTCCGAAGCCGCCCCCGGCGGGCGCGAGAACCGGATCGACGCCGCTGTCGCCGTGTTCTACCAGGGGTTCGTCGCCGAAGCGATCGACAAGTTCCTCGCCACGGCCGAGCCGCTCGACTCCACCGGCCGCCGCAACGGCGGCCTGCTCACCGGCCACGACCTGGCGTCCTGGCGGCCCACGATCGAGCCGGCGGTGACGGCGGACTACCGTGGGCACACCGTGCACAAGGCGGGCCCGTGGTCGCAGGGCCCGGTGTTCCTGCAGCAGCTGGGCCTGCTCGAGGGTTTCGACCTGGCGGCGATGGACCACGGCGGCGCCGAGCACCTGCACACGGTCGTCGAATGCGCGAAGCTCGCCTTCGCCGACCGGGAAGCGTTCTACGGCGACCCGGCGTTTTCCGACGTCCCGCTGCGCCGGCTGCTCGATCCGGAGTACGCGGCGGCCCGCCGCGAGCTGGTCGGGGAGCGGGCGTGCGGCGAGCTGCGTCCGGGCCTGGACGGCTGGTTCCCGGAGCCGCCGCTGCCCGCCCCGGCCGACCCGGACTGGCGCGCCCAGCTGGCCGACGGCATCCCGGCGGTGGTGAAGCTGACCGCGGCCAAGGGCGACACGTGCTGCATCAGCGCGTCGGACCGCGACGGCAACATGGTCGTCGCCACCCCGAGCGGCGGCTGGCTGAAGAGCTCGCCGGTCATCCCCGGTCTCGGCTTCCCGCTCGGCACCCGCGGCCAGATGGCGTTGCTGGAAGAGGGCCACCCGAACACGGTCGCGCCGGGCAAGCGCCCGCGGACGACCCTGAGCCCGACGCTGGTGACTAAGGAGGGCCGACCCCACCTGGCCTTCGGCACCCCGGGCGGCGACCAGCAGGACCAGTGGACGCTGAACTTCTTCCTCAGCCACGTCGACGCCGGGTTGCGCCCCCAGGCGGCGATCGAGCAGCGGGCGTTCCACACGGACCAGGTGCCGTCGTCGTTCGCGCCGCGTTCCGCCCGCCCGAACCGCCTGGTGGTCGAGACCGGGTGCCCGGCGGAGGTGGTCGAGCAGCTGCGCGACCGGGGTCATGACGTCGTCCTGGCGGCGGAGAAGTCGTTGGGCAAGGTCTGCGCGACGGGGTTCGAGGGTGATCTGGTTCTCGCCGCGGCCAGTCCGCGGGGTCAGCAGGCGTACGCCGTGGCCCGCTGAGCCCGCGGCTACCCGAGTGACGTGTACAGGCCGGCGTGCCGGGCCCGGAGCCGGTACTTGAGGATCTTGCCGCCGACCGTCTCGGGAAGGGATTCGGCGAAGACGATCGCCTTGGGGCTCTCGTAACCCGCCAAGTGTTCGCGGCAGTGCGCGAGCAGCTCGGCTTCGGCCGGATCGTGGCCCGGCCGCGGGACGACGACCGCCGTGACCGCCTCGCCCCAGTGCTCGTGCGGCAGGCCGATCACCGCCGCGCGCAGGACGCCGGGGTGCTCGTGCAGCACCGCCTCGACGCGCATGCTGGAGACGTTCTCGCCGCCGGTCTTCACGATGTCCTTGTAGCGGTCCACCATCACCCGCAGGCCGTCTTCGTCCACCACCGCCGAGTCGCCGGAGTGGAACCACCCGTCGCGGAACGCCTCGCGGGTCGCGGCCGCGTCGCGGTAGTAGCCCGCCGTCATGACCGGCGACCGGTAGACGGCCTCGCCGGGGGTGCCGCGGACCGGCTCGCCCGATTCGTCGACGACGTCGGAGGCGAGCAGCCCGCTCGGGACGCCGACGTAGTTCATCGCGGGTGCCGTGCGCGCGTGCACTTCGGGCCACGCGCTGGGCCAGAAGCGGTGGCAGGCGATGGCTTCCGTCTGCCCGAAGATCCCGACCGTGACGAACCCCGGCGCGGTCCGGGCTTCCAGGCGCCGCAGCAACGCGGGGGAGAGGGCACCCCAGCCGTAGACGAGTGTGGTCAGGGCGGTCAGGTCGAGGTCCCCGCGAGCGTCGATCTCGTCGGCGAGCGCGGCGACGAACTGGGGCGATCCCGCCCAGACCGCGGTGGCCCGTGACCGCGCCAGTGACTCCGCGACCGGGCCGGGCACCGGGCGGCGGCCGAGGATCAGCGTGCCGCCGGCGAAGAACGTCGAGTACGTGAACAGCGCGTCACCGACGTGGTAGATCATCGGCAGGAACGTGACGACCCGCAGGTCCGTCTCGTGCCGCAGGCCGCGGGTGAGCGACAGCGCGAAGTTCAGCCCGGCCAGGTGCGCGTAGCTGTGCGAGAGCATCACGCCCTTCGGCATCGCGGTGGTGCCGGAGGTGAACAGCAGCTGGTAGATGTCGTCGCCGTGGATCTCGACGGCGGGTTCGGTGTCCGGCTGCCCGTCGAGGAACCCGCCGAACGACGGCGTGCCGGCGACCGGGCCGCCGCCGACCGTGATGGTGGCGCCGACCCGCACGCCCGGCACGCCGGCCAGCCGTGGCCACAGTTCGGCGTCGACGATCGCCAGCCGTGGTTCGGTCTGCCGCACGAGGTGGTCGAGGACGTCGGGAGCGAGGCCCGGGTTCAGCGGGACGGCGACCATGCCCGCCTTGGCGATCCCGATCTTGGCCAGGAACGCCTCGACGGTGTTCTCGCAGAACAGCAGCACGCGGTCGCCGGGCACCAGGCCCGCCGCGGCCAGCGCGTGGGCCAGCCGGTTGGCGGCCCGGTCGGCCTGCCGGTACGTCACGGAGGCGAACTGTTCTTCCCCGTAGGCGCCCTCGGCCGCGCTGATCGCGACCTGGTCCGGGCGGCTCCAGGTGAGCCGCTCGAAGACGTCGCCCACCGACGTCCGCTCCCAGCGGTGCACCGCGCGGCGGCCACGCAGGGTCTCGACGTCGATCTGCTCGCTGGTGGTGGTCATGCCGGGCTCCTTCGCCGTCGCCGACGCGCCCAGCATGCCGTGAGCCAGGTCACCAAATCAAGAGGAAAGTTATTCGTCATTCACTGACGCGGGCGGTGTCGGCGTGACACCGAGGCAGGCGTGCGCCATCTCGTCGAGCAGCGCCGCGAGCCGCTCGGGGGCGAGCCCGCTGCGGAAGAAGAGCGTCGACTGCACCGCGCCGATCGCCGCGTGCACGGCCAGCCGCAGCTCGCCGTCGGCGAGGTCGGGGCGCAGCGGGGACAGCACGTGCACCCAGTCCTCGAGGTAGTGCCGCTGGAGCCGGCGCAGCCGTCGCCGGTCCTCCTCGGGCAGGTTGTGGACCTCGCGGTGGTAGACCGCGAGCACGGTGCGGTCCTCGATGGCCACCCGGACGTGGTCCCTGACCAGTCCGGACAGCGTCGCGCGGTCGTCCGGGCCGGCGGCGAGGATCGCGGCGGCCCCGTCCTGCAGGCGGGCCATCACGCGGTCGAGCAGCGCGACCAGGATCGCGTCCTTGTTCTCGAAGTGCCGGTAGACGCCGGACCCGACGATGCCGGCCTCCGCCCCGATGTCGGCCATGCCGATCGCGTGGAACCCGCGCCGGGCGGTGAGCTCGGCCGCCGCGGTCAGGATCCGCTCCCGGCGCTCGGGGTCGCGCCGCCGCCGGGTGGCCGGGGATGTCGCTGTCATCTTGTCATCGTCGCAGACGGGAGCTACGGTGCGCTATAAGTGAATACAAAATCACTAAGGAGCGTCGGCGTGGACGTGCTCGACAGCGACGAGGCCCGTGACCTCCGGGCCGCGGTGGGCGCGATCGCCGCGCCGTTCGGCGGCCGCTACTACGTCGAGCACGCCCGGGCGGGCCGCGAGTGCACCGAGCTGTGGCACGCGCTGGGCGACGCGGGGTTCATCGGCGTCAACATCCCCGAGGAGTACGGCGGCGGTGGCCGCGGCCTGGCCGAGCTGACCATCGTGATCGAGGAGAGCGCCGCGCGAGGCGCGCCGATGCTGCTCCTGCTCGTCACCGAAGCCATCTCCGCCGAGGTGCTCACCGAGTTCGGCACGCCGGAGCAGCGCAAGGAGTGGCTGCCCGGCCTCGCGAGCGGCCGGGCGAAGGTCGTCTTCGCGATCACCGAGCCGGACGCCGGCTCCAACACCCACAAGCTGAGCACCACCGCCCGCCGCGACGGCGACGAGTGGGTGGTCGACGGCGAGAAGTACTACATCTCCGGCGTCGACACCGCCGACGCGCTGCTGCTCGTCGCCCGCACCGGCCGCGACCCCGACGGCACCGCCCAGCTCTCGCTGTTCCTGGTCCCGGTCGACGCGCCCGGCCTCGCGGTCATCCCGCTCCCGGTCGACGTCATGCTCCCCGAGAAGCAGTTCACGTTGCGCTTCGACGGCGTCCGGCTGCCCGCGACGGCGCTCGTCGGCGAGGAGGGCGCCGGGTTCCGGCAGGTCTTCCACGGCCTCAACCCCGAACGCATCACCGGCGCCGCGCTCTGCGTCGGCATCGCGCGCTACGCCCTCGACGTCACCGCTCGCTACGCCCGCGAGCGGACCGTGTGGGACCAGCCGATCGGTGTCCACCAGGGCGTCTCGCATCCGCTGGCCAAGGCCAAGATCGAAACCGAGCTGGCCGCCCTGATGACGCACCGCGCGGCGGCCCTGCACGACCGCGGGCTGCCCGCGGGCGAGGCGTCGAACATGGCCAAGTACGCCGCCGCGGAGGCCGCGCTGGCCGCCGTCGACGCCGCCATCCAGACCCACGGCGGCAACGGCGTCTCGGCGGACTTCGGGCTGCTGCCGTACTGGGGGCTGGCCCGGCTGCTGCGGATCGCCCCGGTGAACCGCGAAATGATCCTCAACTTCGTCGCGCAGCACAGCCTCGGGCTGCCCCGGTCCTATTAGGAGGACTGATGACGGACCACAACCTCGTCCACCGGGTCAACGTCGGCGACGCGCTCACCCGCGTCGCGTTCGCCCACCCGGAGGCCCTCGCCGTGGTCGACGGCGAGCGCCGCTGGACCTACGGCGAGTTCGACACGTGGGTCAACCGGTTCGCCCACGGCCTGCGGGACCGCGGGTACACGACCGGTGACGTCCTCGCGCTGGCGTCGGCCAACAGCGCCGAGTTCCTCGCCGTCTACTACGCTTGCGCGAAGCTCGGGGTCGTCTGCGTCCCGATCAACCTCGGCTGGCGCGCCGACGAAGTCGCTTACGTACTCGGGCATTCGCAGGCCCGCGGCATCGTCGTGGAGCGTCAGCTCGCCGGGGTCATCGCACCTGCGGTGCCCGAAGGGACCGACGTGTTCCTCGCGCCCGGCACCGGCGGCGAAGCCTCCGGGACGGATCTCGACGACGTGCTTTCCGACGACACCACCTCACCCGAGGTCGTCGTCGAGGACCGCGCTCCACTGTCCTATCTGTACACCTCCGGGACCACGGCGGCCCCGAAGGGCGTCGTCGGCACGCACCTGGGGATCCACCTGGAGTCGATGTCGGCCGCCCTCGACTCCGGCTGGCGCGCCGACGACCGGTTCGTCGCGATGATGCCGATGTTCCACACCGCGCAGCTCAACGCCTTCTGCACGCCCGCGATCGTCGTCGGCGCCGCGATCTTCGTCCACCGCGGCTTCGACCCGGACGCGTTCCTCGCCACGATCGAACGCGAGAAGATCACCCAGGTCTTCGGCCTGCCGATGATGTACCGCGCGGCCCTGGAGCACCCGTCGTTCGGCGCGCGGGACCTGTCCTCGCTGCGGCGAGCCGTCTACGCGATGGCGCCGATGCCGGAGGCGCAGATCAAGGCGTGCCTCGACGGCTTCCGCTGCGACTTCGCGCTGCTGTTCGGCCAGACCGAGATGAGCCCGATCACCACGCTCTTCCGCCCCGAGCACCAGCTCTCGCACGTCGGCGCGGTCGGCACCCCGCTCACCGGCGTCCAGGTCGGGATCATGGACCCGGACGGGAAGCTGCTGCCGCGTGGCGAGCAGGGCGAGATCGTCTACCGGGCGCCGTCGACCATGCAGGAGTACCTGCGCAACCCCGAGGCCACGGCCGAGGCGTTCCGGCACGGCTGGTTCCACTCCGGCGACGTCGGGCGGTTCGGGCCGGACGGGGTGCTGTGGTTCGCCGACCGGTACAAGGACGTCATCAAGACCGGCGGCGAGAACGTCGCCTCGATCGAGGTCGAGCGGGCGGTCTACGACACCGAGCCGGACGTCGCCGAGGTCGTGGTCGTCGGGCTGCCGCACGAACGCTGGACCGAGGCCATCACGGCGGTGGTCGTGCCCAAACCCGGGACGCGGATCGACGCCGAGGGCCTGCGGCTGCGCTTGAAGGACCGCCTGGACGGCTACAAGGTGCCGAAGGCCGTGATCGTCGCCGACGAGCTGCCGCGCACGTCCACCGGGAAGATCCAGAAGAACGTGGTCCGGGAGCGGCACGCCGGGCACTACGGGGGAGCGGAATGACGGTCCTGAAATCCCTGCTCGACGTCACGGCCGAGAGCTACGCGACCAACCGGAAGGCCCAGCTGGAGGCACTGGCCAAGCTGGAGGAACAGCTGGAGCTGGCCGTCGCCGGCGGCGGGGAGCGGTACGTCCGGCGGCACCGCGACCGCGGGAAGCTCCCGGTCCGCGAACGCCTCGAACTGCTGCTGGACCCGGACAGCCCGTTCCTGGAGCTGTCCGCGCTCGCCGCGTGGGGCACCGACTTCACGGTCGGCGCCTCGGTGCTCACCGGCATCGGCGTGGTGTCCGATGTGGAGTGCGTGGTCATCGGGCACGACCCGACCGTCCGCGGCGGGGCGATGAACCCGTACTCGCTGCGGAAGACGTTGCGGGCGCTGGAGATCGCCCGCGTCAACCGGCTGCCGGTGGTCAACCTCGTCGAGTCCGGCGGTGCCGACCTGCCGACGCAGGCCGACCTCTTCGTGCCCGCCGGGCGGATCTTCCACGAGCTGACCGAGCTGTCCTCGCTGGGCATCCCGACCCTGGCCATCGTGTTCGGCAACTCGACCGCGGGCGGCGCGTACGTGCCCGGCATGTGCGACTACGCGGTGCTCGTCGACCGCCAGGCCAAGGTGTTCCTCGGCGGCCCGCCCCTGGTCAAGATGGCCACGGGGGAGGAGGCCGACGACGAGTCGCTCGGCGGCGCCGAAATGCACTCCCGCGTCTCCGGCCTCTCCGACTACTTCGCGGTGGACGAGCGCGACGCCATCCGGCTGGGCCGGCGCGTCCTGTCCCGGATCAACTGGCGCAAGCTCGGTCCCGGGCCCACGCGCACGCCGGAACCCCCGCGATTCGACCCCGAAGAGATCCTGGGCATCGTGCCGCCGGACACCAAGGTGCCCTTCGACCCGCGGGAGATCCTCGCCCGCACGGTCGACGGCTCCGACTTCGACGAGTACAAGCCGCTCTACGGCACCTCGCTCGTCACGGGCTGGGCGAGTATCCACGGCTATCCCGTCGGCGTGCTCGCCAACCACCGCGGCGTGCTGTTCAGCGAGGAGGCCAAGAAGGCCAGCGAGTTCATCCTGCTCGCCAACCAGACCGACGTCCCGCTGGTGTTCCTGCAGAACACGACCGGCTACATGGTCGGCACGCGGTACGAGCAGGGCGGGATCATCAAGGACGGCGCCAAGATGATCAACGCCGTCACCAACAGCACGGTCCCGCACCTGACCGTCAACATGGCTTCCTCGTTCGGCGCGGGCAACTACGGGATGTCCGGCCGGGCCTACGACCCGCGGCTGATGTTCGCGTGGCCGGGCGCGAAGCTCGCGGTGATGGGCGCGCCGCAGCTCGCCGGCGTGATGTCGATCGTCGGCCGCGCCTCGGCCGCGTCGCAGGGGCGCGAGTTCGACGAAGAGGCCGACCGGACGCGCACGGCGGCGATCGAGAGCCAGATCGAACGCGAGTCGCACGCCTTCGCCGTCACCGCGCGGTTGTACGACGACGGCATCGTCGATCCCCGTGACACCCGGGACGTGCTCGGGATGTCGCTGTCCGCCGTCCACTCCAACCGCGTCGAGGGCCGGCGTGGCTTTGGCGTCTTCCGGATGTGAACCGATGATCACGAAACTGCTCGTCGCCAACCGCGGGGAGATCGCCGCCCGGGTCATGCGCACCGCGCACGACCTCGGCATCGCCACCGTGGCGGTGTACTCGGACCCGGACGCCGGCGCGCCCTTCGCCCGGCTCGCCGACGAAGCCGTCCGGCTGCCCGGCGCCGCGGCCGCCGACACCTACCTGCGCGGCGACCTCGTCATCGCCGCCGCCCGGGCCACCGGCGCCGACGCGATCCACCCCGGGTACGGGTTCCTGTCGGAGAACGCCGGGTTCGCCCGTGACTGCGCCGAAGCCGGGATCACGTTCGTCGGGCCGTCCCCGGAGGCCATCGCCTCGATGGGCTCGAAGGTCGAAGCCAAGGCCCGGATGGACGCGGCCGGGGTGCCGGTGCTGCCGGGAGCGACCGTCACCGACGACACCGACCTGGCCGCGGTGGCCGCCGGGATCGGGTTCCCGGTGCTGGTCAAGGCCGCGTTCGGCGGCGGCGGCCGCGGCATGCGCGTGGTCCACGACGAGACCGCGCTCGCCGAGGCCGTCGAGGGCGCCCGCCGCGAAGCCGCGTCGGCGTTCGGCGACGGGACGGTGTTCCTCGAACGGTTCGTGGTCGACCCGCGCCACGTCGAGGTCCAGATCCTCGGCGACACCCACGGCGAGGTGGTGCACCTGTTCGAGCGGGAGTGCTCGATCCAGCGGCGGTACCAGAAGATCGTCGAGGAGTGCCCGTCGCCGGCGGTGGACGACGCCTTGCGCGCCGAGCTGGGCGCCGCGGCCGTCGCCGCCGGGAAGGCCATCGGCTACACCGGCGCGGGCACGGTCGAGTTCGTCCTGGACCGGGCCGGCCGGTTCTTCTTCCTGGAGGTCAACACGCGCCTGCAGGTCGAGCACCCGGTGACCGAGCTGGTCACCGGCCTGGACCTGGTCGAGCAGCAGCTGCGGGTCGCCGAGGGGGAGCCGTTGCCGCCGGAGGTCCTCGGCGCGCGGATCGGCGGGCACGCGATCGAGGTCCGGCTCTACGCCGAGGACGTGCCGGCCGGGTTCCTGCCCGCGACCGGGGCGCTGCACCGCTTCCGCGTCCCGTCGCCGCGCGGGGTCCGCGTCGACTCCGGCGTCGAGGACGGTTCGGTCGTCGGCCCGCACTACGACCCGATGCTGGCGAAGGTGATCGCCCACGGCCGCACCCGGCACGAGGCCGCGCGCAGCCTGGCCCGTGCGCTGCGGCACGCCGAACTCCACGGCGTCACGACGAACCGCGACCTCCTCGTCGGCATCCTGGGGGAGGCCGAGTTCCTGGCCGGCCACACGGACACGGGCTACCTGACCCGGCACGACCCCGTCGCGCTGGGTGCTCCCGAAGGCGGTGGCGCGCGGCAGGCCGCCGCGGCGGCGCTGGCCCGGCAGGCCGGCCACCGCCGGGAGGCCCGGGTCCTGCCCGAGATGCCGTCGGGCTGGCGCAACGTCGGCGGCCCGCCCCAGCGGGCCGGCTACCTCGCCGGTGGCGAAACCCTGGACGTCGCGTACTCGGTCCGCCGGTCCGGGCTCCGGCTCACCGTGAACGGCGCTCCGCTCGGCGAGTCGGTCCGGCTGGTCTCCGCGGCACCCGAGCTGGTCGAGCTGGAGATCGACGGCGTCCACCGCGCCTACCGCGTGCACACCCGTGCCGGAACGTCCTATGTGGATTGTCCCGAGGGTTCGGCCGCGCTGGCCGAAATCCCGCGCTTCGCGGACCCGGACGCCGCCGCGGCCGCCGGATCGTTGCTCGCCGCGATGCCCGGTGCCGTGGTGCGGGTCCTCGTCGCCGCCGGCGACGAAGTCGTGACCGGGCAGGCGCTCCTGGTGCTGGAGGCGATGAAGATGGAGCACACGGTCGTCGCGCCGGTCGACGGCTCGGTCGCCGAGCTGCGCGTGCGCCTGGGCGACCAGGTCGACACCGGTCAGGTGCTGGCGGTGGTGGAAGAGTGATTTCCTACGAGGTGCGCAACGGCGTCGCCTGGCTGACGATCGACCGCCCCGAAGCGCGCAACGCCCTGTCCCAAGAGGTCCGGGACGGCCTGTGGGCCGGGACCCGGCGGTTCGTCGCCGACGACTCGGCCGCCGTGCTCGTGCTGACCGGGGCCGGGGACAAGGCGTTCTGCGCCGGCGGTGACCTCAAGGAGATGGCCGAGACGGCGCTCGAGGTCCCGCCGCCGGACTTCCTGCCGCAGTTCGGCCGGAACATCGACGTCCCCAAGCCCACGATCGCCGCGGTCAACGGCGTCGCGTACGCCGGCGGGTTCCTGCTGGCCCAGCAGTGCGACCTCGTCGTCGCGGCCGAGCACGCCCGGTTCGCGGTGACCGAGGTGAAGCTGGGCCGGGGCGCGCCGTGGGCGGCTCCGCTGTCGTGGCTCGTGCCGCCGCGGATCGCCCTGGAGATCCTGCTCACCGGCGACCCGCTCGACGCGCACCGGGCGCGCGAGGCCGGCTTGGTGAACGACGTCGTCCCGTTGGCGCAGCTGCGTTCCCGGGCCCAGGAGCTGGCCGAACGGATCGCGGCCAACGCGCCGCTGTCGGTGCGGGCGGCGAAACAGACCGCCTACCTCTCGCGCGCCGACGCCTACGAGCGGGCCGAAGAGATCTGGGCGCCGGTGTACCGCTCGCGCGACGCCCAGGAGGGGCCCGCCGCGTTCCGCGAGAAGCGCACCCCCGTGTGGGAAGGACGCTGACGTGGCCGTCTCCCTGGACCTGCTGCTGGACGACCTGCTCGCCGAGACCGCCGACGTCGACGCGATGGTCGCCCCGCTCGACGACGTGGGCATCGCCCGGCCCACGCCCGCGGCCGGCTGGACCGTCCGCGACCAGGTCACGCACCTCGCCTTCTTCGACGAGGCCGCGACCCGGGCGGCCGTCGATCCCGGCGGCTTCCGGCAGGCCGCCGAGGCGCTGATGGCCGGCGGCGCGGACTTCCCCGACCGGGTCGCCGCGCAGCACGCGGAGCTGACGGCCGACGAGGTCCGGGCGTGGTTCACCCGAGCCCGGTCCGCGTTCGTCACGGCGTTCCGCGGACGCGACCCGCGCGCCCGGCTGCCCTGGTACGGCCCCGACATGAGCGTGGCCTCGTCGGTCACCGCGCGGATCATGGAGACCTGGGCCCACGGCCAGGACATCGCCGACACCCTCGGCGCACGGCGCGAGCCCACCGACCGGCTGCGCCACATCGCCCACCTCGGCGTGTCGACGACGGCGTTCTGCTTCCGGCTCCACGGCCGCCCGGTACCGGACGTCCCGATCCGCGTCGAGCTGCTCGCGCCGTCCGGTCCACTGTGGACCTGGGGTCCCGCCGACGCCGCCGACCGGGTCGAAGGCACCGCGCTCGACTTCTGCCTGACGGTCACCCAGCGCCGGCACGTCGACGACACCGCGCTGGTCGTGTCCGGCCCGGTGGCCCGGGAGTGGATCGGGATCGCCCAGGCGTTCGCCGGCGCCCCCGGGCCCGGCCGCGAGCGGGCGCGCGCATGAGCCGCCCGGTCCGGATCGCGAACTGCTCCGGCTTCTACGGCGACCGCCTCGCGGCCGCGCGGGAAATGGTCGACGGCGGCCCGATCGACGTCCTCACCGGCGACTACCTCGCCGAGCTGACCATGCTGATCCTCTGGAAGGCCCGCCGCAAGGACCCGGGCGCCGGCTACGCGAAGACGTTCCTCACCCAGGTCGAGCAGGTGCTGGGCACCTGCCTGGACCGCGGCGTCCGGATCGTGGCCAACGCCGGCGGCCTGAACCCGCCGGGGCTGGCCGCCGAGCTCACCGCGCTCGCCGAGCGGCTGGGCCTGCACCCGAAGATCGCGTACGTCGACGGCGACGACCTGGTCGACCGGCTCGGCGAGCTGCGGGCGGCCGGGCACGACCTGGCCCACCTCGACACCGGGCGCAAGCTCGCCGAGGCCGGCGTCGAACCGGTGACCGCCAACGCCTACCTCGGTGGCTGGGGCATCGCCGAAGCACTGGGCGCCGGGGCCGACGTCGTCGTCACCGGCCGCGTCACGGACGCGTCCCTGGTGGTCGGCCCGGCGGCCTGGTGGCACGGCTGGGCGCCCACGGACTTCGACGCGGTCGCGGGCGCGATGGCCGCGGGACACGTGATCGAGTGCGGCCCGCAGGCCACCGGCGGCAACTACGCCTTCTTCGAAGAGGTCACCGACCGGCGGTACCCCGGCTTCCCGATCGCCGAGGTCGAAGCCGACGGGTCGAGCGTGATCACCAAGCACGACGGCACCGGCGGCCTGGTCTCGGTGGGCACGGTCACCGCCCAGCTGCTGTACGAGATCGCCGAACCGGCCTACGCCGGCCCCGACGCGGTCGCCCACTTCGACACCGTGCGACTCGAGCAGGCCGGCCCCGACCGGGTCCGGATCAGCGGCACGCTGGGCAGTCCGCCCGGAGATCGGCTGAAGGTGGCCCTCAACCACGACGGCGGCTACCGCAACACCATGACGCTGGTGCTCACCGGCACCCGGATCGAGGAGAAGGCCGAGTGGGCCGAGCGGCAGCTGTTCGAGCTGCTCGGCGGCAAGGAGCGGTTCGCCGAGGTCGACGTGACCCTCCTGCGGTTCGACCACCCGGACGCGCCGGTGAACGCCGGAGCCACCGCCCACCTGCGGATCACGGTCAAGGACCCGGACCGGGCCAAGGTGGGCCGCCGCTTCTCGAACACGACGATGGAACTGGCGCTCGGCGGCTACCCGGGTTTCCACACGACGACCCCGCCGTCCGCGGAGAGCGGGTTCGGCGTCTACTGGCCGGCCCTGGTCCCGGCGGCGGAGGTTCAGCACCGGGTGACGTTGCCCGACGGCACCCGGCGGGTGATCCCGCACCCGCCGTCCGGTCCACCGCGCACGCTCGCCCCGGCGGCCGAGCCGGGGGTGGTGGTCACCGGACCGGTCCGGAACGTGCCCCTGGGTACGGTGGCGGGCGCGCGTTCCGGCGACAAGGGGGGCAACGCGAACGTCGGCTTCTGGACTCGCACCGACGCGGAATACGGGTGGCTTCGGCACTATCTCGACGAAAGCCGGTTTCGGGCGTTGCTGCCGGAAGCGGCCGGCCTGGAGATCCGGCGCTTCGAGCTGCCTGACCTGCGTGCGCTCAACTTCGTGGTGGTCGGGCTTCTCGGCGCGGGGGTGGCCGCGTCGGCTCGCCCCGATCCGCAGGCCAAGGGGCTCGGTGAATACCTCCGCAGCCGGACCGTCGAGGTGCCGGAGACGCTGCTCGGTGCGGGTGGTCGGTAGCGGCCCGCGCGGGCTACCACCGCCGGCCCGGGCCTCCCGACGCGTGCGCCGCCGCCGTGGTGAGCAACTTCGTCGCCGTCGCGCAGGCTTCGTCGGTGATCACGTGCTCGGTGCCCGGATCGATGCGCAGGTCCACCTCCGCCCCGGCCCGTCGCAGCAGCTCGGCCGTCTCTTCGACGCGGTGCCGCGGCACCCACGGGTCGTCCTCGATGCTCCGCACCACAGCCGGAACTCCGTGCAGGACCCCGCCGTCCGGCGGCGGCAAGGGTGCGCTGCCGATGTAGCCGCCGGTGAACAGCACCAGCCCGGCCACCGGACGAGGCCGGGTGAGCACCGAGTGCGCCAGCAGGCACGCGCCCTGCGAGAAGCCCCACAGCACGACGCGGCCCGGGGCGAAACCGTCCTGGGCGAGCCGGTCGAGGCACGCGTCGACGACCCGCAACGACCGGTCCAGCGCGGGCTGGTTGCGCTCGATCGGCTCCAGGAACGACAGCGGATACCACGTGTTGCCGTCGGCCTCCGGCGCGAAGAACCGCACCGGCGCCGGACCCAGTCGGCGAGCCGTCGCCCGCATGAACGCGGGGTCCTGGTCGCGGCCGTGCACGGCGAGCACCGCCAGCTCGGCGCGGCCGGCCGGCGTGCCCCATTCGACCGTCACGGTGCTTCCCGCAGGTCGAGGAACACCCAGTGCGCGCCGGGTGCGAGGCCGCTGAGCAGCTTGCCGCAGTTCTGGAGCACGACCGGGCCGGAGGTGACGTGCTGCGTGCCGGCGTGCAGGTCGCGGAAGAAGCGTTGCAGGACGCCGTGCCGCAGCGCCGCGGTGCCCGCCCACTTGTAGACCGTCTGGCCCACCGCGTGCACCGACCACGTCGTGGTGGTGAGCATCAGGCGCGTCAGCGTCTCCTGCTCGGTGTCCAGCAGCTCGCCGCGGTCCAAAGTGGCTTCGCTGTCGGCCCAGACCTCCATCGCCCACGCCCGCGACGCGCGCAGCTTCGCCTCCGCCTCGGCGTATTCCGCGTAGAACTGCTGCGTGTCGACGGTCGCGTGCGGACTGCCGGTCTTCTTGGCGGCCAACGCCTTCAGCTCGTCGAGCAGCCGGCGGCCGACGCCGAGCGCCCACCCGGTGTGGCAGATGCCCGCCATGTTCGCCAGTCCCATGCGGTAGATCGCGCCGCCGTGACGGGTCTCGGTGGTCGCGATGCCGTACGTGTGGCTCGACGGCACGAACAGGTCGTCGCAGACGTAGTCGTGGCTGCTGGTCGCGCGCAGGCCCATGACGTCCCAGTTGTCGACCAGTGTCGCCCGGTCCTTGGGCAGCGTGAAGACGAGCACCTCGCCGGTCTCCGCGCAAAGCGCCGCGGTGTGGATGTGCGTCGCCATCGAGATCCCGGACGCGAAGTGCCAGTGCCCGCTGACGCGGTGCCCGCCGTCGGCCCGCACCGCCGTGCCGAGCTTGGTGCCCTGGCCGGCGATCAGCGCGTGGCCGCCGGTGCCGACGTCGGGGTACAGGTCCGCGACGGCGTCCGGGCCGAGGTAGGCGGCCGTCGTCCCGGTGACCATCTGCACGGCCATGAAGGCCCAGCCGACGGAAGCGTCCGCATAGGACAGCCGGGCGATCGTGTCGATCACCTGCCGCGGTGAGAACTCGTAGCCGCCGAGCTCCCGGGGGATGCCGACCTTGAACGCCCCGCTTTCGCGCAGGGCCGCGGCCGTCTCGTCGGGCACGCGGCCGGCCGCTTCGCCCTCTTCGGCGGTTTCCTCGATGAGCGGCGCGATCGCGTCGAGCCGGGCCATGAGAGCGTCGAACTCGTCGCTGACGTGCAGCTGGTTCACGATGACCGTCCTCGGCCGGGATCAGATGTCGATCGGTTCCAGCCGTCCCAGGATCTCGTCGCGGCGGTGCTCGAACTGCTCGGGCAGCTGGAACCGGGTGCCCAGCTCGTGCGGGGACTCGTCGCAGGTCCACCCGCCGTCGGCGTGGGTCACGGCCAGCTCGAACAGCGCGCCGCTCGGGGTGCGCACGTAGACGCTCTTGAAGTACTTGCGGTCCTTCAGCTCGGAGATGTCGGTGTAGCCGCGCCCCTCGATCTCGAACTTCACCGCGTCCTGGTTCTCCAGCGTGGCGACGTTCCACGCGAAGTGGTGGTAGGTGCCGGCGCCGTAGCTCCAGGTGCCCTGGTCGTCGGTGCGGTTGACGGTGATCTCGAGGTGGTTGCCGTGCTTGGCGTCGCCGATCCGCAGCCCGACGACGTCGCCCTCTTCGGCGAGGGTGTCCTGGGCGAAGAACGACTCGCCGGCGAACTCCACCATCCGGTCGGGGGTGGCCATGTGCACGCCGACGCCGTGGATGCCGTGGATGGCGTGCTCCGGCGGCACCCCGTGGCCGGCGTGGCCCACGCGCTCGTCGCCGTCGGCGCCGACGAACCGGTACTCGATGCCCGACGGGTGCCGGAACGCGAGCCGGCGCTGCCCGAACCGTTCGACGTCGGTGACCTCGATGTCGTGCGCGGTCAGCCTGCCGTGCCAGAAGTCCAGCGAGTCCGCCGGCACGGACAGCAGGACCTCGCGCGCCTGGTTGGTGCCGCGTTTGCCGTAGAAGCCCGCCTGCGCCCAGGGAAAGGTCGTGACGACGCTCGACGGGTCGCCCGCGGCGTTGGAGTAGTACAGGTGGTAGATCGGCAGGGAGCCGTCGAACAGGACCGTGCGCTTGATGAAGCGCATCCCGAGGATCTTGACGTGGAAGTCGACGTCCTCCTGGGCGTCGGCCACGGAGAGCGTCACGTGGTGCGAACCCTGTACGTAGGTCATGGTGGCTCCTCCACACTGAGATGTCCGCCGGAGCGAACTGTAGGAACGGCGCGGGCGCGCGTGTGGCGCCGGAGCGCACGGCCGTGTCGAACCCGCGCACCTTCGGCCCGCGGCGAGGTACCGTGGGCGGACCGACCGTGGAGCGCGACGATGACGTCATTCACAGCCCTTTCGGAGCAGTTCGACGGCGTGGCGCCCCGCCCGATCACGCTGACGTCCTGGGCGGACGCCGTCCGGCGCAGCGTGCTGAGGTTCGAGTTCGACTGCGACCGGCCGGACCGGTTCACCGGCCGGGTCCGGGACCGGCGCCTGCACGGGGTCAGCTTCGTCGACATGGCCTCCGGGCGGCACGCCGCCTACCGCGACCACAGCACGATCCGGCCCGCCGACGCCGGGTTCTACGTGCTCACCCTGCAGCTCGCCGGCGAGATCCGCATCGCGCAGGACGGCCGGGTCGCGACGCTGACGCCCGGCCTGTTCGCGCTCTACGACTCCGGCAAGCCGGCCACGCTCACCGTCGGCGACGGCTACCGCTCCACCTGCATCCGGTTCCCCAAGACCGCGATCACGCCGCGCCGGGAAGACCCGCTGGCCGAGATCACCGCGCGGCCGTTCGCCTGCGCGCCGGGCCTCACCGACACGGTGTGGAGCACGGTGCTCAGCGTCAACCGCAACCTCGAGTCGCTGGGCGTGCACGGCCCCGCCACCGTCCGGTCCCTGATGACCCTCGTCGGCACGATGCTGCGCGCCGAGCTCGGCCACCGCGTCCCCGTGCGGCCGCCGCGGGAGGAGCTGCTCGAACGGATCCTCGACCACATCGACGCCCACCTGGCCGACGCCGGGCTCGGCCCCGGTTCGATCGCGGCCGCGCACTTCCTCTCGCCGCGGTCCCTGCACGTCCTGTTCGAGCGGACCGGCACCACGGTGGCCGGCCGCATCCGCGAGCGGCGCCTCGAACGCTGCCGGCTCGACCTTGCCGACCCGGCCCTCGCCCACGTCCCGGCGTCGGCCATCGGGGCGCGGTGGGGCTTCGCCGGTGCCTCGCACTTCGGGCAGGTCTTCAAGCGGGAGAGCGGCCTGACCCCGGCGGAGTTCCGCCGTCGGACCACCGCCGGGCTCGGGTGAGCGATCGGCGCGGTCCGGTCACGCGCACCGGGCGGCGCCTCTTGTCATCGCGAAGAGCTTCTGCCTACGATGACCTCCGTCCCAGGAATTGAAACGATTCATTTTCCGGCTCGCGATCACTCGTGGCCGATTCCGGTCCCGCCGACCTGTCACCGCAGAGAGGAACGCGATGATCTCGCGCCTGATGACGGCTTCGTCGGCCCTGCTGACCCTGCTCGTCCTGGGGGTGACTCCCGCCGGGGCCTATCCCGCCGCCGCGGCCGGCGTCGAGGCCGGCGGCCTGCGGGTCGAGCACCAGGTCGACCCGCTCGGGGTGGACGTCGCCCGGCCGCGGCTCGGCTGGGTCCTGAACGCCGGCCGCGACGTGCGCGGTGCCCGCCAGTCGGCGTACCGGATCGCGGTGTCGACCCGGCGCGGCGGCCCGGCCGACGTCTGGGACAGCGGCGAGGTGCCGTCGGCGCAGTCCTTCGACGTCGCCTACGGCGGCCCCGCGCTGCACCCGCGCACCCGCTACTTCTGGCGGGTCCAGGTCCGGGACGCCGACCGGCGGCTTTCGCGGTGGAGCGAGCCGGCGTCGTTCGAGACGGCTTTCCTCGCCCCGGGCCAGTTCCGGGGCGACTGGATCGGCGCGCAGGCGTCCGCGGCCCCACCGTCGTTCGACGGCACGAGCTGGATCTGGTACCCCGAAGGCGCTCCGGCCGACTCGGCGCCGGCCGGCACGCGGTACTTCCGGCGCGCGGTCGACCTGTCCGCCGATCGGATCACCGCGGCCCGGCTCGAACTCACGGCCGACGACAGCTTCACCGTGTACGTCAACGGACAGCAGGTCGCCGCATCCGCGCGCGTGGCCGACTCGTGGCGCACGGCGACCGTCGTCGACATCTCGACCGCCCTGCACGCCGGGCGCAACGTGATCGCGGCCGAGGCGGCCAACGCCTTGCCGGGCCCCGCCGGGCTGCTGGGCAAGCTCCGGGTGGAAAGTCAGGGCGCGCCGGTCGAGCTCGTCACCGACGGCTCGTGGAAATCCTCGGACAGCGCCGCGGCCGGCTGGCAGCAGCCGAGCTTCGACGACACGGCTTGGCCGCAGGCGCTGGTGGCCGCTCCGTACGGCGGCGGCCCGTGGGGCAGCTCGGTCACCACGCAGCCCCCGCCGGAACCGTTGCTGCGCAAGGAATTCACCGCGGACAAGCCGATCCGGTCGGCGCGCGCGTACATCGCCGGGCTCGGCTACTACCGGCTCTACCTCAACGGCGGCCGGATCGGCGACCACGAGCTCGACCCGGGGTTCACCGTCTACGACAAGACCGCCCTGTACGCCACCTACGACGTCACGGACGCCCTGCGCAAGGGCGGTAACGCGGTGGGGGTGAGCCTGGGCCGCGGGTACTACGCGATGACGAATCCCGATGAGTGGCTGGCTTCGCCCTGGCACAGCGAACCCAAGCTGAAGTTCGAGCTCGACATCACCTACCAGGACGGCAGCACCGGGCAGGTGACCAGCGGCGGCGACTGGAAGCTCGCCGACGGGCCCACCCGCTCGGAATCGCTCTGGTTCGGCGAGACCTACGACGCACGGCAGGAGAAGCCGGGCTGGAACCGTCCCGGGTTCGACGACGCCGGCTGGCGGCCCGCGGTGGCCGTGCCCGCACCCGCGGGCACGCTCCGCGCCGAAGCGTTCCCGCCGATCAAGGCGACGGAGAAGCTGCCGATCACCGGCGTCACCACGCCCGCCGACGGCGTGCGCGTCTACGACGTCGGCGGCCCGACGGCGGGCTGGGCGCGCGTCGCCGTGCACGGACCGGCCGGCGCCGAGGTGAAGATCACCTACGGCGAGAAGCTGCGCCCGGACGGCACCGTGGACAACATCGGCGGCTTCGGCATGCAGCTGCAGTCCTATTCGTACGTCCTCAATGGACGCGGCTCGGAAAGTTACCGGCCCGCCTACAGTTACGCGGGCTTCCGCTACTTCCAGGTCACCGCGCCGGCGGGCGTCACCGTCGAGTCGGCCGACGCGGAGCGCGTCCACACGGCCGTCGCCACCACCGGTGACTTCACCAGCTCCAGCGACCTGCTCAACCGCTACGACGACGCCGAAGCGAACACGATCCTGAACAACCTGCACTCCGTCCCGACCGACACCCCGATGTACGAGAAGCGGCCCTACACCGCGGACGCGCACCTGTCGGCCGATGCGGCGATCGCGCACTTCGACATGCGGGACTTCTACGAGAACTGGATGCGCGAGCACCGGGACGACCAGAACCCGGACGGGACGATCGGCCAGACCGTCCCCGCGACGATCGGCGGCAAGAAGGTCGCGGACCCCGTCTGGTCGGCGAGTCTCGTCCTGATCACCTGGGATCTCTACTGGTACTACGGCGATACGCGCGCGCTCGCCGAAAACTACGACGCGATGAAGGCGTGGCTCGGCTACTACGAGCGGGACATCGCCGAGACCGGGAACATCTACACGGGCTTCAGCTACGGCGACTGGCTCGCGCCCGGCGCCGCGAACCCGCCCGAGGGCACCCGGCTTTCCGGCACCGCCTACATCCACAAGACCGCCACGACGATGGCCGAGATCGCGCGCGCTCTCGGCCGTGACGCCGACGCCGCGCACTTCGACGCGTTCGCGGGCACGGTCGCGAACGCGCTCAACGCGACCTTCTTCGACAAGGCGGCCGGGGCCTACTACGACGACCGCGCGGCCGGGTACCGCCAGACGTCCAACCTGCTGCCGTTGAGCCTGGACATCGTGCCCGCGGCGGACCGCCCGGCCGTCGTCACGCACCTGGTCGACGACATCAAGGCGCGCGGCGTCCACCTGAACACCGGCGCACTGGGGACGAAACTCATCCTCCCGGCGCTCACCGACGCCGGCTACGGCGACCTCGCCTACCAGGTGGCCACCACCCCGACGTATCCCGGCTGGGGCTACTGGTTCGAAGGTCTGGGTGCCACGACGATGTGGGAGGAATGGCCGGCGACTTCCCGTTCGCACGACCACGCGTTCCTCGGCACGGTCGACGACTGGCTCTACCAGCGCGTCGCGGGGATCGAGCCGGCGGCGCCCGGCTACACGGCGGTGAAGATCCGGCCGCACCCGGTCGGCGACCTCGCGAACGCGTCCGCGCACGTCGAATCCCCGCTGGGGCAGGTGAGTTCGGCGTGGACCCGTGACCACGGCCGCTTCACGCTGCGCGCCGGGGTCCCGGCCGGAGCGACGGCCGAGATCTCCGTTCCCGCGCGGGACGGCCGAGCCGTCCAGGCGCCCCCGGGTGCCCGGTTCGACGGGATGCGCGACGGCTACGCCACCTTCCGCGTCGGATCGGGGGAATATGTTTTCCGTTCCGCGATGTAGAGCCGGACAGGCGCGAAATGGGCGTACCGCGACACTCGTCCCTTTGCTCCCCAGCCGATCGGCGTCCCGGGCTTTCCCGCTTCGCCGGGGCCGGTACGCTTCCGCGGCCGAGCACACGGACTGACTGGGGACGACGAGCCATGGACATCGCTACCGGCGCGGACAGGGTGCGCGTCCACGAACCCGTGCCGAACGTGCCGTCGGGGGCGGAGCCGCTGTTCGCCGGCTACGTCCGCCTGCTGACCAAGGCGACCGTCGTCCGGATGGTGCTGAGCGGGGTGCTCGTCACCTTCGGGGTGGTGCTCGTGCTGACCGAACGGCGGGGGAGTGCGCTGCCGTACTTCTACTTCGCCGTCTTCGGGCTCACGCTGGCGCAGTGGAGCTACGTCCTGAGCCTGTATGTGCGGTTGCGGCGCCATTTCGGGGAGCCTTACCACCGGTTCGACGTCGCCCCGGACGGGTTGCTGGTGAAGGGGACGCGGGTGTCGGCCCGGCTGCCGGACGGGCGGTGGCTGCGGACCCGGCTCCCGGCCGGGGCGAGGACGCAGCTGGCCGGCGAGCGGCGGCTGTGGGTGCTCGGCACCGGTCCGCGGGTGTTCGTCCGCCCGCCCGGCGCGATGTGGGTGCGGGCCGGGCGGATCGAGGACGCGCCGCACCCGGGAGCGAAACCGGCGGAGCCCGTCTCGCGCCACCCGACCCCGCCGCGGCTCGACCCGGTGCTCGCAGCGCAGCGCGCGTTCCAGGTCCGGCGCACGCTGGTCTCGGCGGTGATCTTCCTGGCGGTGGGCGCGGCGGGGCTGGCCATGGTCCCGATCGTGCGGTTCGACCCCGACGGCATCGCGGGTCCGGCCGCGGTGGGCGGCCTCGCCGGCGGCAGCACGGTGTCCCTGTTGCTGGGGTTGCTGATGGTCGCCGGCATCCTCCGGATCCGCCGGCCGATCACCGAGGAGACGTGGGTGGAGCTGAGGGTCGCCCTCGACGCGCCTCTCGCACCCCGCACCCCCGGCGCGGTCCGGCTGACGGGCTGGGCCCTGCACCCGGACGGCCGCCAGACCCGCTTCCGGCTGGTGGCGGACGTCTCACTGGCCGCGAATGTCGCGACGACGGGGCAGTTGTGGCTGCAGGGGTATCCACGGCCGGGTAAGCCTTCGAAGGCCGGGGTTCCGGGTTATCCGTGTGGGGGCAGCTTCCGGTTGGCGTGAGCGCGGATCGGGTTGCTGTGGTTGGGGTTCCTCGCGGGTCACCGTCCCCCGTGGGACTTCGTGCGGTGCCGGTAAAGCAGCCACACGAAATACGGCGCCCCGATGATCGCGGTCATCAAGCCGGCCGGGAGCTGGCCGGGGGCGATCACCGTGCGGCCGACCACGTCCGCCGCGCAGACCAAGATCCCGCCCAGCAACGCCGCCGTCGGCAGCAGGCGGGAATGCCGGCTGCCCACGATCGCGCGGGCCGCGTGCGGGGCGACCAGCCCGACGAACGTCAGCACCCCGACCCCCGCCACCGCCGCGCCGGTCAGCAGGACCGCGCACGACAGCAGCAGCAACCGCGTCCGGCCTACCGGCACGCCCAGCACCCGTGGTGTCTCGTCGTCCAGGGACAGCAGGTCCAGCTCGCGCCTCATCCGGACCAGCACGGGCGTCACCAGCAGCACCACCAGCGCCATCGGCAGCAGGTGCGTGAAGGTCCGGCCGTAGGTCGAGCCACCCAGCCAGGTCAGCGCCTTGGTCTCGTTCCACGGGTCGGACAGCGTGATCAGCAGCGCCACCAGCGCCTGCGATGCCGCGTGCACGCCGAAACCGATCAGCACCAGGCGTTCGCTCGTGAAGCCGCCCCTTGCCGCCACGGCGAAGACCACCGCCATCGCCAGGGCGGCACCCAGGCCCGCGGACCCGGTCAGCGCCCAGAACCCGACCCCGGACACCCCCGTGATCACCACGACCGCGCCGAGGCCCGCGCCGCCGACGACGCCGATCATCCCCGGTTCGGCCAGCGGGTTGCGGGCGACCGCCTGGGTGAGCGCGCCGCCCAGCGCCAGCGCCGCGCCCGCCAGCAGCGCGGCCGCCACGCGAGGCACGCGGGTGTCCAGCACCCCGGTGACGATCGGGCCCGCCTGGCCGGCCGCCCAGTTGACGACGTCGCCCAGCAGCAGCTTCGCGTCCCCGAGCAGGACCGCTCCCACCGCGACGCCGACCGCCCCGAGCATCAGCAGCCCCAGCACCACGCCGTACCGGAGCGCGCTCACCCCGCCGCGCGCGCCGGCCGCGGGCGGCTCGGCGGTCGCGGACGTGATCCGCGCCGTGCGGGCCAGTACCACGAGGAAGACGGCGCCGAGGATGATCGTCACGACCCCCGTCGGCACTTCCAGGGCCCGTTGCGGGCTGATGATCGTGCGCAGCAGCACATCGGCGCCCAGCAGGAGCGCCGCGCCCAGCGCCGCGGAAAACGGGAGCAGCACGGCGTGCCGGTGCAGGCCCGGCACCGCGGACGTGAGCAGCCGGGCCAGGGCCGGCGCGGCGAGGCCGACGAAACCGATCGGCCCGGCCAAGGTCACCGCCGACGCGGCCAGCAGGACGGCCAGCCCGATCGCGGCGACGCGGACCCGTCCGACGTGGACGCCCAGCGTCCGGGCGTGGTCGTCGCCGAGGTGGATCAGGTCGAGCCGCCGGGCCAGGCCGAGCAGCGCGACCAGCGCCAGGCCGGCGAGGGGACCGAGCGTGCGGACGCCGCCGAGCCCGTTCTGCTCCAGCGATCCCTCGCCCCAGGCGAACAGGCCGCGGGTTTCCTGGGCGTACAGCAGAAGCAGGACCTGGGTCACGGAGACCAGCGCGAGCGCGATCGCGGTGCCCGCCAGCACCAGCCGCACGATCCCGGTGCCGCCGGTGCCGGACAGCGCGAGCACGACCACGGCCGCGGCCAGCCCGCCCGCGAACGCGACACCGGCCGCGCCGAGCAGCGGCAGCGAGACGCCGAACGCCGCGACGGCGACCACCGCCAGGTGCGCTCCGGCGTTGACGGCCAGGGTGTCCGGCGACGCCAGGATGTTGCGGGACACCGACTGCAGCGCCGCGCCGGCGACGCCGAGCGCGGCCCCGACGACCAGCGCCGCGAGCAGCCGCGGCAGCCGCGACTCGACGACGACCGCGGTCGTGTCGCCGCCCGCGCCGCCGAACACCAGCCGCAGCACGTCGAGCGCGTCCACGTTCGCGGTGCCCTGCGTCAGGTGCACGGCCGAACCGGCCACGATCAAGACGGCGAGCCCGATCCCGAGCAGCGCCGCCCGCCCGCGTCGCCGGCGGGCGAGCACGGGCGGCCGGGGCTCGGTCAAAGTGGCCACCGCTATCCCTTCAAGGCGCCGATGGCCGCGTCGACGAACTGCTCCATGGACTTCGGGCCGCCGAACATCCAGAGGGAGTCCGGGAAGCGGTGCACCTTGCCGCTCTTGACGAACGGGAGGTTCCGCCAGATCGCGTTGCCGGCCAGCTCCTGCTGGTACGGGTCGCCTTCGGCGTTGTTGGCGATGTACCAGAACCGCACGTCGGGCAGCTGCGTCAGGCCTTCGACGTCGGCCTGCGCGAGCCCGTAGGCCGGGTCGCCCGCCATCGTCCAGGCGCTTTCGAGGCCGAGCCGGCCGAACACCGCGGACACCAGCGCGCCCTGGGTGTAGGGCCGGATGCTGACCGAGCCCGAGGTGACGTAGGCGTCGGAGAACGCGACTTTCTGGCCCGCGGCGCCCAGTTTCCCGACTTCGGCCCGGCCCGCGGTGAGCTTCTCCTCGAACGCGGACTTCAGCTGCGCGGCCTTCGCCTCGGTGCCGGTGGCTTTCGCGATGGTGTCCAGGTTGGCGTACATCCCGGCGATCGGGTCCTGGGCGGTGCCGCCCTTGATGACGATCACCGGCACCTTCGCCTCGATCTGCTCGAGCGCCCCTTCGGTCACGCTGTCGGTGACGATCACGAGGTCCGGCCCCAGCGAGCCGAGCGCGTCGAGGCTCGGCTCGCCGCGGGTGCCGATGTCCTTCGCGGTGCCGTCGAGCTTCTCGGCGCTGACCCACTGGCCGTAGCCCTTGATGTCGGACACGCCGACCGGGGCGACGCCGAGCGACAGCAGGTGCTCGACGGCGTTCCATTCGGTCGCCGCGACGCGCTTGGCCGGGCCGGGCAGCTTGACCTCCTTGCCGCGCGAGTCGACGACCGTGACCGGGCCGGCGGTGCTCGCGGTGGCGGCGCCGCTCGTGGGCTCTTCGGTGGTGCCGCAGGCGGCCACGAAGAACGTGGCGGCCGCGGACAGGCCGAGGATCAGCCGGGTGATCCGCATGTGTCTCCTTGGTGTTTCCGATGACGGCGTACCGGTCAGACCGACGCGGTGCGCGCTCCCGAAGCGTTGAAGCGGCCGACCGCGCGGGTGTGGATCCGCCCGTCGGCCGGGTCGAGCACGACGTCGACGCGGATGCCGTACGCCCGGCTCAGGTGGGCCGGGGTCAGCACGTCGGCGGGGGCACCTTCGCCGGTGACCCGGCCGTCTTCCAGCAGCAGCACCCGGTCGGCGACCGCCGCCGCCTGGTCGAGGTCGTGCAGCACCACCCCGACCCCGACACCGTGGTGGTCGGCGAGGTCGCGGATGACGTCGAGGATCTCCACCTGGTACCGCAGGTCGAGGAAGGTCGTGGGTTCGTCGAGCAGCAGCAGCGCGGTGTCCTGGGCCAGGCAGGCGGCGAGCCACACCCGCTGCGCCTGCCCGCCGGAGAGGGCCTGCACCGGCCGGTCGGCGAGGGCGGAGAGACCGGTCAGCTCCAGCGCGCGCTCGATAGCCGCGGGGCCCTCGGGGTCGCGGCCGCCCCAGCGGGACCGGTGCGGGTGCCTGCCGAACTCGACCAGCTCCCGGACGCACACGCCGCCGGGCGCGGTCCGCTGCTGCGACAGCAACGTGATCCGCTTGGCGATGTCCTTTCCGGACAGTGCGCGCAGGTCCGCACCGTCGGCGAAGGTGACCGAGCCGGCGACCGGCGGGTGCAGCCGCGCCAGCGCGCGCAGCAGCGTCGACTTCCCGCTGCCGTTCGGGCCGATGAGCGCGGTCACCGTGCCCGCGTGCAACGAGACGGACGCGGCGCGCACGACGACGTCGCTGCCGTAGGCGACGTCGATCTCACGCGCGTGGACACCGGTTTCGGCGCGGTGGGGGACGAGGGGCACGGGAGGACAATAAGGGCACCTCACCTAACTACAAGAATTGTGGTGCCTGGCACAGCGAGCCGCGGACGGCGTGGGTCAGCGGCTCGCGGTGGCGGGCTCGCGCGGCCGGGCCGGGTCGGGGAGGCCGTAGCGGGCGTTGAGCACCTGCATGGCCGCGCCGGCCGCCACGACGTCCGTGCCCAGCGACGTCAGGGAGACTTCGACGGTCAGCCAGCCGGCGCCCGGCAGCTGGGTGCGCACGGCGTGCTCGACGGCTTCCCGGTAGAGGTCGCCGTGGGCGAGGAGGTCCGCGCCGCCGAGGACGATGTGGCCGAGGTCGAGCGTCTGCAGGAGGTTGACCACGCCGGTCGCGAGCACGGCGGCGGCCGTCGCGGGGTCGGGGGCCCGCTCGTGCACGGCTTCCAGGCAGCCGTGCCGGCCGCAGGCGCAGAGCGGGCCGTCGAGCTGGACGACGGCGTGGCCGAACTCGCTGGCGTTGGTGTGCGCGCCGCGGTGGGCGGCACCGCCCAGCCACAGGCCGGCCCCGACCCCGGCGTCGACGACGACGAGAGCCGCGTCGCGGAAGGCGGTTCCGCGGCGCCAGGCCTCGGCTGTGACCCCGGCGGTGACGTCCTTGTCCAGGACCACGGGCAGGCCCAGCCGCTTTTCGGCGAGGTCGGCCAGCGGCACGTCGCGCCAGTGCCGCAGCCGGTGGGCGCCGCGGACGGTGCCGGTCGACTGGTCGAGCGGCCCGATCATGCCGATGCCGACCCCGGCGAGCTCCGGAGTGCTCAGGCGGTGCTCGGCGATCATCGTCGTGACGCCGGCGGCCAGCTCGGCCAGCAGCTGGTCCGGCGTGAAGTCGGCGGGCAGCGGCGTCGCGGCCGACGCGCGGACCGTGCCGGCCAGGTCGGTGAGGACCAGGCGCAGTTCGCGGCGGGTGACGTGCGCGCCGATCGCCCAGCGGCTGCCGGGGACGAGCCGGTAGACCGCGGCCGGCTTGCCGCGCGGCGGGCGCCGCACCCCGGCCGGCTCGAGCAGGCCTTCGTCGACCAGGCGGGCCAGCACCTTGGAGACGGCCTGCGGGGTCAGCCCGGTGACCTCGGCGACGGTGCCGCGCTCGAGCGTGGGCACGGTCCGGGCCAGCGCGATCACCAGCGCTTCGTGGTAGTCCCGCAGGAAAGCCAGGTGCACGGCGTCACCCTACCGCCGGGCCCTGGTATTAACGCAACAGCGTTGCTAAAGTCGCCGGAATGGACGACCTCACCCGACGACGACGCTGGGCGGCCCTGCTCGCCCTGGCCCTCGGCTCGGTGGCGATCGGGCTGACCGAGTTCGTGCCGGCCGGGCTGCTGCCGGAGATCGCGAGGAGCGTGCTCGGGAACGCCGAACCGGACTCGGTCGCGCGAGCGGGGTGGATGATCACCGCGTACGCGCTGGGCGTGGTCGTCGGCGCGCCGGTGCTCGCCACGGTCACCGCGCGGATGCGGCGCAAACGCCTGGTGCTCGGGCTGCTGGTGCTGTTCGTGCTCGGCACGGTCGCGTCCGCGGTGGCGGCGACGTTCGGCTGGGTGCTGGTGGCCCGGTTCGCCGCGGGCCTGCCGCACGGCGCGTACTTCGGGGCCGCGGGTCTGCTGGCGGCGACGCTGATGGGGCCGGGCAGCGAGGGGCGCGGGTTCGCCGTGGTGCTGAGCGGGCTGACGGTGGCCAACGTGGCGGGTGTCCCGGTGATCACCCGGCTGGGGCAGGCCGCGGGGTGGCGGACGGCGTACCTGATCATCGCCGGGGTCTTCCTGCTCGCGCTGATCGCGGTGGCGGCCACGGTGCCCGACGCGCCGGCGGCGGGCGGATCGCCGGCCGACGAGCTGCGCACGTTGCGCCGGCCGCAGGTGTGGCTGGTCGCGGCGACGGCGTCGATCGGCATCGCCGGGTTCTTCGCCGTCGACAGCTACCTGGCGCCGATCACGACGTCGGTCACCGGACTGTCGCCGGGCGCGGTCCCGTGGGCCCTCGTGGCGGTCGGCCTCGGCATGACGGCGGGCAACTTCCTGGGCGGCTGGCAGGCCGACCGGAACCTGCAGCGGGCCATGGTGGCGGGCTTCGCCGCGGTGATCGCCGCGAACGTCTACTTCGGACTGATGGTGGGCTCGGCGTTCGGCCTGTTCACGGGCGCGTTCCTGATCGGCGGCACGATCCTGTTCCTGGGCCCGGTGCTCCAGGCCCGCCTGATCGCGGTGGCCCCGGGAGCCCAGCTGATGGGCGCGGCGCTGAACCAGTCGGCGTTCAACACGGCGAACAGTCTCGGTGCGGCGTTGGGGAGTGTGGTGATTTCGGTGGGTCTGGGTTATCGCGCGACGGCGTGGGCCGGGGTGGTGGTGAGCGCGATCGGGTTGGCGCTGGCCGTGGTCGGGTTCGCGGTGGATCGGCGCCGCCGCCCCGGGAAGCCCACCGAAGATCTGGTCCCCTGTCTCAAACCGTGAAGTGATCGGGGTCGGCCGGCAGCCGCCTCGACTCAGTGGGGACCCTCGCGCAGCACGCCGCGCACGTGGTCGACGGAAAGCGCTTCGGGGTCGAAGCCGGTCAGCAGCCAGGTCGCGCCGGCCCGCGCGTACGGCGAGCTGTCCGCGCCCGGGCCGACCTCCGCGACGTAGTCGAACGGCCCGGTGCCGGTGCGCAGCGCCTCGACCTGGGCCACGGCTTCGGCGAAGCGGTCGGCCGAGTCGAGGTTCACCGGGAAGTAGCCGTCGAGACGCGCGGCCCGGCGCATCGGGCGGGGCTTGCCGGGGAAGCCCGCCGCCCAGACCGGGATCCGTCGCGCCGGTGCCGGCAGGAACCGGATGCCGTCCACGGTGTAGTGCTCGCCGCGGTGGTGGACGACGTCGCCGGACCAGGCCGCGGCCAAGACGTCCAGGGCTTCGTCGAGCATCCGGGCCCGCACCCGGTCGTCGCACTCCTCGCCGGTGCGGGAGAACTCCTCGCCGAACCGGTCGCTGCCGAGGCCGACGCCCAGCGTGAGCCGGCCGCCGCCGAGCCGGTCGAGGGTGGCGGTCTCCCGGGCGAGCTTGACGGGGCGGCGCCGGGTGATCGCGCTGACCATCGGCCCGAAGCGCACCCGCGAGGTCGCGGTGGCGATCGCGGCCAGGGTGATCCACGGGTCGGCCACGGCGGCCACCGGCTCGCGCCACCGGAGGTGGTCCCAGACGAAGAAGCCGTCCCAGCCGGCTTCTTCGGCGTCGGCGGCGAGGCGGGCGACGAGCGCCGGGTCGGCCAGGTCGTCGAAGAGCGGGAGCCAGAGCGCGTGCTGGGGAGTCATACCGGAACGCTACCCAGGAAGGCGTCCGGCTCCCAGCACTCCCCGCGTTGCGACATCCGGGGGTAATTCGCGCGGTGCGGAGCGGAAATCGCGGGAAATCCGCCCTCGGGCCGATACCCGTGGTGCCGGAAAGCGCGATTTCCGTCGCTCGGGAGCGTGACGCTCGTCCGGCGTTCCCCACCCTTCGGCCTATTCCCGCGCTGGTCTGCGTAGCCCGGAATCCGGCCTGGTAGCCCCATCGGGATCTTGACACAGGGCGCTCCGGGTGACGTTCGGCAACCCGGCTAACGAATTCCCGCTCATTTCGTCTTTCCCAGGCAACCCGCACCCGATCCGGCACTCCGCCGGTCCGCGAAAGGGAAGTCCATGTCTCGAAGATCAGTTTTCGTCGCGCTGACCGCGGTCGGCGCGCTGCTGGCCCCGGCCGCGGTCGCGGCCGCGGCGCCACCGGGCGTCGACCCGGCCACCGTCGACCTCACGCTCGCCGCCGGGCAGAGCACCACCGTCACCAAGCACGTCACCACCTCCGCCGTCCCGCCGAACCCCGACCTCGTCCTGCTCGCCGACACCACCGGCAGCATGGGCGGCGCGATCGCGAACGTCCGGGCCAACGCCAACGCCATCACCTCGGACGTGCTCGCCGCGCAGCCGACGGCCCAGTTCGGCGTCGCGGAGTACAAGGACTTCACCGACTCGGTGCCGTTCAAGGTCAACCAGGGCATCACCACGGACACCGGCGCGGTCCAGGCCGGCATCAACCAGTGGGCCGCGGGCGGCGGGGGAGACGGGCCCGAGGCCGACCTCAACGCCCTCTACCAACTGGCCACCGGCGCGGTCTCGTTCCGCCCGGACGGGACCCGCATCGTCGCGTGGTTCGGCGACGCGCCGTCGCACGACCCCAGCGGCGGGCACACCCTCGCCGACACGATCGCCGCGCTGAAGGCGGCGAACGTCCGGGTCGTCGCCGTCAACGTCGGCGCGCTCGACTACGACGGGCAGGCCACGGCCATCACCGAGGCCACCGGCGGCGTGCTGCTCAACAACGTGCCCTCCAACCAGGTGTCCCAGGCCATCCTGAACGGCATCAAGTCCATCGAGGTGACAGTGGCACCCCACGTCACCAGCTGCGACCCGCAGCTGGCGCTCACCAACGCCCCGGCGAGCGC